>JBHJOG010000277.1:0-16040 GCA_050329975.1 Alphaproteobacteria bacterium
TTCGATGCCATTTCCGTGCCTCAGCCGCGCGGGTGGAACGCCTGGCCGAGACAGGCTGGCGCGCTGGTGCGCACCTTCATCACGTCGCGCGATATGATAACCAATACGATGATCGTCGCCAGATAGGGCAGCATCGTAAACACCTGCGATGGAATATTGAGCGAAAGCGCGCTTTGCCCGTGCAACTCCAGCATCCGCATTGCGCCGAACAGGTAGGCCCCGAGCAGGACCCGCCAGGGGCGCCAGGTCGCGAACACCACAAGCGCCAGGGCGATCCAGCCCCGTCCGGCCGACATTCCCTCCTGCCACAGCGGCGTGTAGGACAGCGACAGATGGGCGCCGGCAAGCCCGCACATCGCGCCGCCGAAAGCGATCGCGGCAAACCTGATGGCGACCACCGGATAGCCGATCGCATGCGCGGCATCATGCGACTCGCCGACCGCGCGCAGGATCAGCCCGGCCTTGGTGCGGTAAAGGAACCACCAGACCGCGGCGACCATGGCGACGCCGAGATAGATCAGGATGTCGTGGCGGAACAGGATCGGTCCCAGCACCGGCAAGTCGCTCAGGCCCGGGATGCTCAGCTTCGGCAATCCCGAATAGGCGCGTCCGACATGGGAGACACCGATCAGGGCGCTGCAGCCGATGCCGAAGATGGTCAGCGCCAGCCCGGTCGCCACCTGGTTGGCAAGTGTGACCAGCGTCAGCACGGCGAAGATCAGCGAAATGGTGACCCCGCCGACCAGCCCGGCAAGGATGCCGGCATAGCCGCTGCCGGTCTCCATGGTCACCACGAACGCACAGACGGCCCCGATCAGCATCATCCCCTCGACGCCGAGGTTCAGCACGCCCGAACGCTCGACGACCAGTTCGCCGGTGGCGGCGAAGATCAGCGGCGTCGAGGCGGCGATGGTGGTGACGATGATCTGGACCAGGACATCCATCACGCGTGCTCCGTGACGGCTTCGGCCGGCCTGGCAACCGGCCGGCGGAGCCGGATCCGGTAGCGGATCAGCACGTCACTGCCGAGCAGGAAGAACAGCAGCATGCCCTGGAATACGCCGGTCACCGCCAGCGGCATGCCGACCATGATCTGGGCGTTCTCGCCGCCGATGTAGCTGAGCGCGATCACCACGCCGGCGATGGCGACGCCGACCGGGTGCAGCCGGCCGAGGAAGGCGACAATGATTGCGGTGAAACCATAGCCCGGCGAGATGCTGTCATTGAGCTGGCCAATCGGGCCGGCAACCTCGATCACGCCGGCGAGCCCGGCGAGGCCGCCGCTGAGCAGCAGCCCGATCCAGACCATGCGCGGCTGGCTGAAGCCTGCGTAGCGGGCGGCCTGCGGCGCCTGGCCGACGACCCGCACCTGGAAACCGAACAGGCTGCGGGCCAGCGCGAACCAGGCCAGCAGAACCACGGCCAGCGCGACTGCAGCGCCGACATGCAGCCGGGTGCCGCCAAGGATCGGCGACAGGCTGGCTTCGGCATGGAACATCCGCGATTGCGGAAAGCCGTAGCCGGCGGGGTCGCGCAACGGCCCGTAGATCATGATCGAGACGATCAGCCCGGCGACGTAGGTCAGCATCAGGCTGGACAGTATCTCGTTGACGTTGAATCGGGTCTTCAGCAGGGCCGGGATCGCCCCATAGGCCGCGCCACTGAGTGCGCCCGCGATCAGCATCAGCAGGATCAGCCCCGGCGCGTCCTCGTTCCAGAACGCGAGCGCGACTGCGCCACCGCCGAGCGCACCCATGAGGAACTGGCCCTCGGCGCCGATGTTCCACACCCCAGCGCGGAACCCGATCGCGAGCCCGACCCCGATCAGCACCAGCGGGGTGGCCTTGACCAGCAACTCGGCGCGCATGTAGCCGGTCTCCAGCGGCGTGACGAAGAACTGGTAGAGCGCCCGCCCAGCCGGATAGCCCAATGCCCAGAACAGGATCGCCCCGGCAGCCACGGTCAGGATCACCGCCAGCACCGGGGTCGCCCAGGACCAGAAACGGGACGGCGCCGGCCGCCGCTCGAGCCTGATCACTGCGCCGCCTCGACCAGTTCGGGTAGTGTCGTCGTCGTGCCGTGCACGCCGCCCATCAGCAGCCCGATCTCCTCGACGGTGACGGACCGGGTCGGTCGTGGCTCGGACAGCCGGCCGACGTTGATCACTGCGATCCGGTCGCTGATTTCCATCAATTCGTCCAAGTCCTGGGAGATGACGACCACGGCGGCGCCCTGCTCGGCGAGAGTGCGCAGGGCGCGACGGATCGACCCGGCCGCCCCGGCGTCGACACCCCAGGTCGGCTGGGACGCGACCAGCACCTTCGGATCCTGGAGGATTTCACGTCCGACGACGAACTTCTGCAGGTTGCCACCCGACAGGCTGGAGGCGACGGATGCAATTCCGGGCGTGCGCACGTCGAATGTGCTGACGATCGACTCGGCGAACCGACGCGTCGGCCCGGTGCGGACCATGCCGGCGGAAACCAGCCGCTTGGGCCCATAGCCGGTGAGCAGCGCGTTCTCCACAAGGCTCATCGCCGGCACCGCCGCGTGGCCGAGGCGCTCCTCCGGCACCACCGCCAACCCGAGGGCGCGGCGGCTACGGGGTCCCATGGCCCCGATCGGTTTGCCGCGGAAGCGGATGGCATCCGGCCGGTCGCAGCGGGTCTCGCCGCTCAGGGCCTGCAACAGCTCGATCTGGCCATTGCCGGCGACGCCCGCGATGCCGAGTATCTCGCCGGGGCGCACGTCGAGCGCGACTCCTTTCAGATCGATGCCGAAGCGGTCTGCCGACGTGACGTCGAGCGCCCGAACCGACAGGACAGGATCGGCGGCCGCGGGCGCGCCAGCGACCCCCGGCGGGGCCAGCGCCTCGCCAATCATCATCTGGGCAAGGCTCGACGTGGTTTCCTGCCGCGGGTCGCAGTTGGCGACCACCCGGCCCAGCCGCAAGATGGTGGCCGTCTCACACAAGTCTTTGATTTCCTGCAGCTTGTGACTGATGTACAGGATCGCACGGCCCTCGGCGGAGAGCGTGCGCAGGGTGCGGAACAGTTCGCCCACCTCCTGCGGGGTGAGTACGGACGTCGGCTCGTCCATGATCAGGAGTTGGGGATCCTGCAGCAGGCAACGCACGATCTCAATCCTCTGCCGCTCGCCCACCGACAACGTATGAACCTCGCGTTTCGGATCAAGAGGAAGGCCATAGCTCCCTGATATATCTATTATAGACCGCGCGAGAGAACGACTTGCGCTGCGGCCGGGGAGTCCCAGCGCCACGTTCTCGAGCACCGTCAGCCCCTCGAACAGGGAGAAGTGCTGGAACACCATCCCGATACCCAGCCGACGCGCGGCGTTGGGGCTGGCGATGTGGACCGGTTGCCCGCTCCAGCGGATCTCGCCCAGGTCCGCCTGCACCACGCCATAGATGGTTTTTACCAGGGTCGACTTGCCGGCTCCGTTCTCGCCCAGCAGTGCGTGGATCTCGCCCGGCATGACGACGAGATCCACTGCGTCGTTGGCGAGGCAGCCAGGATAGTGCTTGGTGATCCCGCGCATCTCCAGCAGCGGTTCGACCCCCGCCTCGCGGCCGGCAGGCGTCACGACACCACCGCGAGCGTCGCCGGCTCCGCCACCGCCCGCAGCTGCTCGCGCCGGATCAGCAGGTCGACCGCCACGGACGCGGCGATGACCGCCGGCTCCTTGCCCGAAACCTGCGGCAGCCCGATCGGGCAATGGAAGCGCCCGATTGCGGTCGCGTCGGCTCCATAGGCGCGCAGGCGCTTGATGAATCGGGCCCGCTTGGTCGCCGAGCCGATCAGGCCGACGTAGCCGAGGTCGTCGCGGGTGAGCGCGCGGCGCAGGATCTCGAAGTCGAGGCCGTGACTATGGGTCATGATCAGCACGAACGCCCCAGGCGCCAGGCCCGCCACCTGGTCGGCGGGCGCCGAGGTCGCGACGATCTCGGCCAAGCCTGCCGCATCGGCGGGAAACTGGTCCGGCCGGTCGTCGATCCAGCGGACGGCGAAAGGCAGCGGCGACAGCGCCCCCACCAGCGCCCGCCCGACATGGCCGGCACCGAACACGACGACAGGCTGCCGTTGCCGGCCGGCCGGCTGTACCAGGACCCTTCGTCCATCGAGCCGCGCCAACCGGCCGCCGGAGCCGAAGTCGAGGCAGCCAGGGGCCGCCATAGGGCCTCTCGCTTCCAAGGTGCGCGCGAATGGCGGTTCCAGCTGGGTCACCACGACCGGGTCCGGAGTTTGCGCCTGGCCGGCGACCGCGATCGGCAGCCGCTCGAACAACAGGGTCACGCGTCCACCGCAGCACTGGCCCAGTTCCGGACCGAGCGGAATGTCGTGCAGTTGCGTCGTCTCCGCCGTGTCCAGCAGACGCCGAGCCCGCCGGATCGCCTCCAGTTCCAGCGCGCCGCCGCCGATGGTGCCGAGTGCGAGTCCGCCGCTGCCGTCGACCACCATGTAGCTGCCGCATCCCCGCGGGGTGGAGCCGACGGCCTCGATCACGGTGACCATCACCCCGCCGCCCCAGGCCTCGATGTCGGCGAGGAGGCCGCTCATTCGGCGGCGCGCTGCGCGGGCGCGGCGGCGCGGCGGCGGACATCGCAGACCGCGGCAAGGATGCGCTCCGGCGTCGCGGGTGCATCCAGATTGGGGGCGACCCGATGTGCGCCGACGCTGGCGACCGCGTCGGCCAGCGCCAGCCATGCCGACAGCGCCAGCATCAGGGGCGGCTCGCCGACCGCCTTCGAGCGGTGGATCGTCTCCTCGCGGTTCGGCATGCCGTCCACCAGCCGCATGTTGAACACCGGCGGGCGGTCGCTGCACGCGGGGATCTTGTAGGTGGACGGCGCGTGGGTGCGCAGCCGCCCCGCCGCGTCGAACCACAGTTCCTCGGTGGTCAGCCAGCCCATGCCCTGAATGAAGCCGCCTTCGACCTGGCCGAGGTCGATCGCCGGGTTCAGGGAACGCCCGACGTCATGGAGGATGTCGACACGCAGGATCCGGTTCTCGCCCGTGAGCGTGTCGATCACCGCCTCGCTCACCGCCGCGCCATAGGCAAAATAGAAGAAGGGCCGGCCGCGAGCGGCCTTTCGGTTCCAATTGATCTTCGGCGTTCGGTAGAAACCGGTGGAGGACAGCGAGATCCGCGCCATATGGGCGTCCTTGACCAAGGCCTCGAAGGTCCAGTGCCTGTCACCGGCGGTGATTCCCTCGGCGATCCAGGAGACATGGTCCGGCGGCACCCCGGCCGTCGCGGCGGCGAAGTCGCGCAGCCGCTGCCGGATGGTTCGGGCTGCGGCCTGAGCGGCCATCCCGTTCATGTCCGAGCCCGAGGACGCCGCGGTCGCCGATGTGTTGGGCACCTTGTCGGTCGAGGTGGCCGTGATCCGGATCCGGTCGACGTCGATCGCGAACACCTCGGCGACGACCTGCGCGACCTTGATGTTCAGCCCCTGCCCCATCTCGGTCCCGCCGTGGTTCAGGTGCACGCTGCCGTCCGCGTAGACGTGGACCAGGGCGCCAGCCTGGTTGAGGTGGGTGGTGGTGAACGAGATGCCGAACTTCACCGGCGTCAGCGCCAGCCCCTTCTTCAGCACGGCGTTCGACGCATTGAAAGCGGCCACCGCGGCGCGCCGCCGACGGTATTCGCCGCTGCGCTCCAGGTCGTCGATCAGCCCGTGGAGGATGTTGTCCTCTACGGTCATGTAGTAGGGCGTCACGTTGCGGTCGGTGGTGCCGTAGAGGTTCGCCTTGCGGACATCCAGCGCATCCCGGCCGAGGTGCACCGCGATGTCCTCGATCACCCGCTCAATCGCCGCCATGCCCTGGGGTCCGCCGAAGCCGCGGAAGGCGGTGTTGGAGACCGTGTGGGTCTTGCAGCGATACGAGCGGATACGGACGTTCTCGAGGAAATAGGCGTTGTCGGCATGGAACATCGCACGGTCATTGATCGCGTCGGAGAGGTCGGCGGACCGGCCGCAGCGGCTGGCGAAGCTGAAGTCGATGCCCTGGATACGGCCGTCCTGGTCGAAACCGACATCGTAGTCGATGACGAAGTCGTGGCGCTTGCCGGTCATCGCCATGTCGTCGTCGCGGTCAAGCCGGAGCTTCGCCGGCCGGCCGGTGATCCGCGCCGCCAGCGCCGCCGCCGCCGCGACGAAGCTCGCCTGGCTCTCCTTGCCGCCGAAGCCGCCGCCCATGCGCCGGGTCTCGACCACCACCCGCGCGTTGGGCAGGCCGAGCACGCGGCCGACCACATGCTGGATCTCGGTCGGATGCTGGGTGGAGCTCATGACGGTGATCTCGCCGTCTTCGCCCGGCACCGCCATCGCCGCCTGGCCTTCCAGGTAGAAGTGCTCCTGCCCGCCGACGATGACACGCCCCGCCAGCCGGTTCGACGCGCGGGCGAGCGCGCGCGCGACATCGCCGCGCTTCATCTCGTAAGGCTCTGAAATAAATGACTTCTGCTGCATCGCCTCTGCAATACTCAGCACCGCGGGCAGCGGGTCGTAGTGCACCAGCGCCTTGCGCACCGCCAGCCGAGCCTCCTGGTAGGTGCAGGCGACAACGGCGAAGATCGGCTGGCCGACATGCTCGACCAGCCCGTCGGCGAACAGCGGGTCGTCGCCGGCGACCGGGCTGACGTCGTTGCGGCCGGGAATGTCGGCAGCGGTGAGCACGGCGACGACGCCAGGCATTGCCGCCACCGCCGACAGGTCGAGACCGGTGATGCGCGCATGGGCGTGCGCGCTGCCGCCGAACTGGACGTGCAGCAGCCCCGTCGGCTCGACGATGTCGTCGACATAGACCGCGGTGCCGGCGACGTGCCTGGCCGCGCTGTCATGCGGCAGCGCACGGTTGACGCTCACACTCGGAGGATGACTGGAGCCGTCCGCGCTCATGCCGCCTCGCAATCCAGGACGCCGGCGGGCGGTCTTTCGTGCAGGGAATCGAGATAGACCTTGAGCAGCAGGTTGCCGGCGATCTCCAGCCGATACCAGGCGCTGGCACGCATGTCGGTGAGCGGGGTGAAGTCCTCCGCCAGCGCAGCCATCGCCGCCCGGACGGTTTCCTCGGTCCACGCGCGCCCGACCAGCGCAGCCTCGCAGGCGCGCGCCCGCTTCGGGGTACCCGCCATGCCGCCATACGCGACGCGCGCCTCTTGCACCGCGCCGTTCGCGAGCCGGAGCGCGAAAGCGGCGCAAACCGCCGAGATGTCCTGGTCGAATCGCTTGGCAATCTTGAACATGCGGAACAGCCGGCCCGGCTGTGGCTTCGGCACGAGGATGGACTCAATAAATTCCGATGGTTGTCGGTCTTGCTTACCATAGTCGATGAAGAAATCCTCGACCGCGATCCGCCGCCGCTCGGTCCCGCGCCGCAGCGTCATCTCGGAGCCCAGCGCGATCAGCCCGGGCGGAGCGTCGCCGATCGGCGATCCGTTGGCGACATTGCCGCCCAGCGTCCCCGCGTTGCGCACCTGCACAGAGCCGTAGCGGCGGAAGACCTCAGCGAAGTCGGGATAGAGGGCACCGATCGCCTGCGCCGCCTCGGTCAGGCGCACAGCGGCGCCGATGGTCAGCGCCTGCGCGGTCTCCTCGATCCGGCCGAGCTCGGCCACCCGCCCGGTATGGATCAGGGTTTCCGGCCGTCGACCCTGCTTGGTGACCCACAGCCCGACATCCGTCCCGCCGGCCAGCAGGACCGCCTCGGGATCGGCGACCAGAAGTGCGGCCAGTTGGTCGGCGTTGCGCGGCGAAAGCAGCCGCCGCGCACCCTGCTCCAGCCCCGGGCATTGCGTGTTGGCCATGGCAGCGAGCGCTTCGACGACCCCTGACTCGCTGCCCGCGAGGTGGTCGTCGGATCCCGGCGCGTCCCACATCCTCTCGGCGGCGGCCACGATCGGGCCGTAGCCGGTGCAGCGGCACAGGTTGCCGGCCAGCGCGTCGTTGATCCCGCGGCGGCCGATCCGCGCACCCTGGCGGTAGAGCGCGAACAGCGACATCACGAATCCCGGCGTGCAAAAGCCGCATTGCGAGCCGTGGGTTTCCACCATTGCGGCCTGCACCGGATGCAGGCTGCCGTCCGGCGCCTTCAGGTCCTCGACGGTAAGCACCTGCTTGCCATGCAATGCGCCGACGAACTGGATGCAGGCGTTGACCGGACGATAACGCAGCCGCTCCTGGCCGGGTTCGGCGACCACCACGGTACAGGCGCCGCAGTCGCCTTCCGCGCAGCCCTCCTTGGTGCCCTTGCGACCGGCCGTCTCGCGCAAGTAGTCGAGCAGGGTCAGCGTCGGATCGGCGTCCTTCAGCTCGACGGCCACCCCGCCCAGCAGAAAGCGCACCGGCGCCAGGTCGGGTCCTGTGTCGTGGTCGGTCATCGCCTAACTGCCTCGGTAGGTGGAATAGGCATAGGGCGAGAGCAGCAGCGGCACATGATAGTGCGCGGCACTGTCGGCGATATGGAACCGGATCGGGATCTCATCAAGGAACTGGCCGGAGGGAAGCGGAAGATCGTGCGACGCAAAATACGCGCCGGCCAGAAACAGCAGCTCGTAGCGGCCGGTCTGCAACGCGGCACCTTCCAGCAACGGCCCGTCGACCCGGCCGTCCCGATTGGTGACGTAGCGGCCGAGGCTCAGCGGATCGTCCCCGGTCAGCCGGCGCAGGTCGATCTCCAGCCCGGCAGCCGGGCAGCCGCGCGCTGTGTCGAGTACATGCGTGGTCAGTCGTCCCATCGCGCCGTCCGTGCCGTTGTGCGTCGCCCATTGTGCATTGCAATGTGAGCATCGGGCCGACAGCCTGTCAAACCTCGCAGCAAATTCCAGCGCCGGCGCGGGCGGGCGCGGTTGCAACTTGATCGCAAGCCGGCGCGCGCGCAGCATGCGGCTTTCCCGCATTCTGCCGGCAGGGGCTCGAATGAACGACAGCTACCCCCGCGACCTGATCGGTTACGGACCGAATCCGCCCCAGGCGGACTGGCCGGGCGGCGCGCGGATCGCCGTTCAGTTCGTGCTCAACTATGAGGAAGGCGGCGAGAACAGCGTCCTGCACGGCGACGCAGCCTCAGAGACTTTCCTGTCGGAGATCGTCGGCGCCCTGCCGGTGCACGGCATGCGCCACATCAGCATGGAATCGCTCTACGATTACGGCAGCCGGGTCGGCGTCTGGCGGATCCTGAAGCTGTTCGCCAGGAAGCAGGTGCCGCTGACCGTCTTCGCCGTCGGCATGGCCGCACAACGCCATCCGGAGGCGATCCGGGCGATGGTCGCCGACGGCCACGAGATCTGCAGCCACGGCTGGCGCTGGATCAACTACCAATACGTGTCCGAGCAGGTGGAGCGGGAACACCTGCTGCGCGCGATCGACGCGATCGACAAGGCCGCCGGGTCGCCGCCGCTGGGCTGGTACACCGGGCGCACCAGCCCGAACACCCGGCGGATCGTCGTCGAGCATGGCGGCTTCCTCTACGACGCGGACGACTACAACGACGACCTGCCTCATTGGGTCACGGTCTCCGGCAAGGCGCACCTGGTGGTACCCTATACGCTCGACGCCAACGATATGCGCTTCGCGGCGATCCAGGGCTTCAACGCGGGCGACCAGTTCTTCAGCTACCTCAGGGACTCATTTGATGTACTTTATGCGGAAGGTGAGGAGACCCCGCGAATGATGTCGATCGGGCTGCATTGCCGGCTGGTCGGGCGCCCCGGGCGGCTGAAGGCGCTCGAGCGGTTCATCGACCATGTGCTGGCCCACGACCGGGTATGGTGCTGCCGGCGCATCGACATCGCCCGCCACTGGCGCGAAAGGCATCCTCATGCCGCAGGGTAAGCCGAGCCGGATGACGCGCGCCGAGTTCATCGAGACCTTCGGCCATGTGTTCGAGCGCTCGGCTTGGGTCGCCGAGCGCGCCTGGGAGAATGGCCTCGACGAGAGCCACGACAATGCCGAAGGCCTGCATGCCGCGATGGCGGCAGCCGTCGACGACGCCTCGAACGATGAGAAGCGCGACCTGCTGCTGGCTCATCCCGACCTCGCCGGGCGGCTGGCGGTCGACGAGGCGCTGACCCCGGACTCGGCTCGCGAGCAGGGCTCAGCCGGACTCGACCGGTGCAGCCCGCAGGAATTTCGGCGGTTCCAGGAGCTCAACGCCGCCTATCGGGAGCGATTCGGCTTCCCCTTCATCATGGCGGTCAAGGGGTCGAGCCGACCGGCGATCCTGGCGGCGTTCGAGCTCAGGCTGGGCAACGAGCCCGACCAGGAGCTTGCGACCGCAACCGACGAAGTGAAGAAAATCGCCCTTCTCCGGCTCCGGGATCTGCTGCCATGATGTCGGTTCCAGACTTTGTCGACCGCCACGCCAACCTGGCGGACGCGCAGCTGGGGGCCCATGCCGTCTTCGCCACCGACGAGTTCTTCGGCGCCAAGGCGCGGTTGCTGAAGACCGAGCCGCCTGTTTTCGAGGTCGGCCGCTTCGACGCCCACGGCAAGTGGATGGACGGCTGGGAGACCCGCCGCCGCCGCGCCGCCGGCTACGACCATTGTGTGGTCCGGCTCGCCGCCCGCGGGGTGCTGCACGGCGTCGACATCGACACCAGCCATTTCACCGGCAACTACCCGCCGGCGGCTTCCCTGGAAGCCTGCCTGTCCGACAGCGAAAGTGCCGACGGCGCCGACTGGGTCGAGATCGTGCCGCGAGTCTCGCTCGGCCCCAACGCCCACCACTGGGTCGCGATCGACCACCCGCATCCGGTGAGCCACCTGCGGCTCAACATCTTCCCCGACGGCGGAGTCGCCCGTTTGCGCGCCTATGGCAGTATCGCCTTCGACTGGGCGGCGCTCGATCCCGACGAGCTGGTCGACCTCGGCGCACTACTGCACGGTGGCCGCGCCGTCGGCTGCAACGACGCCCACTACGGCACCCCGGCCAACATGCTGAAGCCGGGTCGAGCGGCAAACATGGGCGACGGCTGGGAAACCCGGCGGCGCCGCGAGCCGGGCTTCGACTGGTGCGTGATCGCGCTCGGCCACCAGGGCGTGCTGCGTCGGATCGAGATCGACACCAACCATTTCAAGGGCAACTTCCCCGCCCGCTGCGCGATCCACGCCGGGCTGGCGCCGGCTGGGCTCCCCGACGAGGCGATCGTGGCCCAGGCGATGCACTGGCCCGAGCTGCTGCCGCCGCAAGCGATGCAGGCCGACACGAACCACGTCTTCGACAGCGGGCTCGCCGAGCTCGGCCCGATCAGCCACGTCCGCCTCGACCTGCATCCGGACGGCGGGGTCAGCCGGCTGCGCCTGTTCGGGCGCGCGGCATGACCGGCTGGCGCATCCTCAATCCCGAGCCGCTGACGCCGGTGGCGTTCGCGCCGTTCGGCGACGTGCTGGCCGAGGACCTCGCCCCTCCGACCACCATCAACGACGGCTACACCACGCGGTTCGCCGATCTGGCACAGCTCGACGTGGTCGAGGCCGGCGGACGCCCGCTGGTTCACCTCTACCGCACCCGTCCGTTCGAGCTTCCACGCGCACTGACGATGATGGAGCGCCACCCCAAGGGGAGTCAGGCCTTCATGCCGCTGGGCGACGGCCGCTACCTCGCGGTGGTGGGCCCTGCCGGCGACCCACCGCAGCCCTCTCAGATCCGCGCCTTCCTCTGCGGCCCCGGCCAGGGGCTGAACCTGCGCCGCGGCGTCTGGCACCACCCGATGATGCCGCTGGAGCAGCCGCTCAGCTTCCTCGTCATCGAACGCGGCGCCGACGACGCCAATTGCGACGTGATCGCGCTGCCGAAGGATGCGGTGGTGGTCGGGCGGTAGCGCGGCGGGGAACCGGCGCCGGGGCGCGAGCGTTTACCCTGTCTCTCCGGGGGTGGGGCGAATGGATAACGAGATCATCTCCTTCACGTTCGTGTCGGCGATTCCGTTCGCCGAGATCGCAGCTCGGCTCGGGCTGTCGATCCTGCTGGGCGCGGCGATCGGCATCGACCGGGAGCTGCGCAACAAGGCGGCCGGCCTGCGGACCCACATCCTGGTCGCCCTCGCCTCGACGATGTTCACCCTGGTGACATTCGAGCTGTTCGACGAACTGCAGGACGACACGCGCAGCCCCAACCTCGACGCGATCCGCATCATCGAGGCGGTAACCGCCGGCGTCGCCTTCCTTGCCGCCGGCGCAATCATCCAGTCGCGCGGGGGGGTCCGGGGGCTGACCACCGGCGCCAGCATGTGGATGGCCGGCGCGATCGGGGTCGCCGCCGGCGCCGGCATGTTCGTCATCGCGATCATGGGCACCGTTCTTGCGGTGCTGGTGCTGACGCTCCTCGGTTGGCTCGAGGCACGGCTGATCGACGCCAAGCCGGATGAGACTGCGCCCCGCGACGGGCGCCCGCGCGAGACACCATCGCGCGACAGCTGATCCCCTGTCCCGACCGGCCGGCAAAAGTAGCCGTGGGCAAAGCGACGCGTGGGCGCTATCACGACAGGACACCAGCGCGAGGCCTTGCCAGATGCCAGATATCCTGATCCCGGAGTTCATGGACAAGCCGTCGGTCGAGCGGCTGAAGGCGAGCTTCTCGGTACACTACGAGCCGGCCCTGCACACCGACATCGCCCGCTTTGCCGCCGCGATGGCCAATTGCCGCGCGCTGATCGTGCGGAATGGCACCCAGGTGCGCGGCGAGCCGCTGGCCGCGGCGCAGCAGTTGACGGTCGTCGGCCGCCTCGGCGTCGGCCTCGACAACATCGACCTCGACGCTTGCGCCGCGCGCGGGATCGCCGTCATCCCCGCCACCGGCGCCAACGCGATTTCTGTCGCCGAGCTGGCGATCGGGGCGATGATCGTGCTGTTGCGCGGCGCCTTCTTCGCCACCGAGCGGCTGCGCGCCGGGGAGTGGCCGCGGCAGGAGATGGTGGGGCACGAAATCTTCGGCAAGACCCTAGGCCTGGTCGGATTCGGCAATGTCGGCAACGCGGTGGCCGAACGGGCCCATGCGCTGGGCATGATCGTGCAGGCCTACGATCCTTACGTGCCCGACACCCACCCGCATTGGGCCGAAAAGGGTGCGGTGCCGGCCAGCCTAGATCGCGTGGTCACCGAGTCCGACATCCTGTCGCTGCACGTGCCGCTAACCGACGAGACCCGCAACATGATCGGGGCCACGGAACTCGCACGCATGAAACCCGGCTCGTTCGTCATCAACACCGCGCGCGGCAACGTCGTCAGCGAGCAAGCCCTGGCGGATGCCCTGCAATCCGGCCATATCGCCGGGGCCATGGTCGACGTGTTCGAGCGCGAGCCGTTCGATCCTGCTTCGCCGCTGGCTGGTGCGCCCAACCTGCTCCTGACGCCGCATCTCGGCGCAATGACCGTCGAGTCCAACCACCGGGTCAGCACCATGATCGTCGATGCCGTCACGGCGCACCTCCGGTCCGGCGTCACCTGATCACCCCAGGATCGGCTTGGCCACCAGGTAGAGACCGAGCAGCAGCAGCGCTACATAGAGCACCCTTCGGAACACGCGCTCGGACAGGTGCTGGCGAACCTGTCGCCCCAACATCATGCCGGCGAGCGCCGGAATCACGGCCGCGGCGGACATCAGGCCGACCTCGCCAGAGATCAACTGCTGGTCGGCGAGCGCTGCCGCGATCGCCACGGTCGAGACCGTGAACAGGACGCCCATGGTCTGCACCAGCAGGTCGCGCGGCAGGGCCAGTGCCTGGAAATAGGGCATGCTCGGCACCACGAAGGTGCCGGTCAGGCCGGTGAGTAGGCCGTTGACCGCGCCCAGCGCCGGGGAGAGCCAGCGCTCTCGCCGGCCTGGTGGCGGCAAGCTGATGTTGCGCAGGCCCAGCCCGCCGTAGATGCACAGCATCACGCCCAGCAGGGCCGACAGCACGGCGGGATCGGACCGGGCCAGCACCGCCACCCCGCCCCAGATGCCGAGGCAGGCCGCCGCCAGCAATGTCCAGAACCGACGCAGGATGACCAGGATCGCACCGCCGGCCAGCCCCTGCCACAGGTTGGTGACCACCGTCGGCAACACCATCAGCGCCAGCGCCGGCGTCAAGCCGATCGAGGCGGCCAGCAGGCCGACGGCGACCGTCGGCATGCCGAAGCCGACGACGCCCTTGACCATGCCGGCCAGCAAGAAGGTCCCGCCGACCACCGCCAGCGTCTGCGCGTCCCACATCGATCTACGCGCGCCTCTACATGTCGTGGAGACGAAGCGAATCGGCCGGTGCCTGCGCCCTGTCGCCCATGCCGTAGTCGCGGTCGACGGTCGCGATCCGGAGCCGATAGTCCTGAAAGAGCCCGCCGCGGCCGGCCGCTTGGGCCGCTCGATGCTGTTCGGTATTCCGCCACGCGGCGACGGCGGCTTCGTCGCGCCAGAACGACAGCGACAGGATCTTCCCCGGCTCGCTCAGGCTCTCGAAACGCTCGATCGACAGGAAGCCATCGATATCCGCCAGCAACGGCCTGAGCGAGGCGGCGATGTCCAGGTAGTCCTGGCGTCGGCCGCTCTCCGGCCTGACCTCGAAGATCACGGCGATCATAAGCGAGTTCCCGGTGCTGCGTTGGCTCGGTCAGGCAAGCGGTCGGACATGGCCGCGCGCCGGGCGCAGGAAGCTGCGCCGCTCGCCGAGAACAATACGCTGCTCCCGGGCGAAGCGGAAGTTGGCCGCGCCGTCGGCGTCCGCCAGCAACCGGTCCCGGTAGGCCTCGTAGGCGGCGAGGCTCTCGAACAGGTTGAGCCCAAGAGCCACGTTGTTGGTCCCCTCGTGGGGCATGAAGTAGCCCAGGCACACCCCGCCGCAGCGTGGAACGATCGCCGCCCAGTTGCGGGCATAGGTTTCGAACGCGTCCGCCTTGAACGGGTCGATCTCGTAGCGGATGTGGCACAGGATGGTCATCGGGGCGCTCCGGTTCTGCAGGTGTCCGGGTAGACTTACCGCATTGCGTAGCGGCTATGCTTCGTCTACCATCGAACTATGAAAGCCGGACCTGACATCGCGATGGTGGCCTCGCTGCTGGGCGATCCGGCGCGCGCCAACATGCTGAGCGCCTTGATGGACCAGCGCGCCCAGACCGCCAGCGAACTCGCCCGGGTGGCGGGCGTCACCGCTCCGACCGCAAGCGCACATCTGGGCAAGCTGCAGGCGGGCGGCCTGGTCGACATGGCCCGCCAGGGACGGCATCGCTACTACCGCCTCTCCGGCGCCGACGTCGCCGAGGTGCTGGAGTCCCTGATGGGCCTGGCGGCGCGCACCGGCCACCTGCGCCAGCGCACCGGACCCAGGGACCCGGAATTGCGCCGGGCCCGGATCTGCTACGACCACCTCGCCGGCGAACTGGGGGTCAGGATGTTCGACAGCCTGCGCCAGCAGGGGCTGGTCGCCGGCGACGAAGCCTCCCTTTCGCTGTCTCCCGCAGGCGCGGCCTTCATCGCCGACCTCGGCGTCGCGCTGACCCGTGGCCGACGTCCGCTGTGCAAGGCCTGCCTGGACTGGAGCGCACGCCGGGCCCACCTGTCCGGCGCCCTGGGCGCCGCGTTGCTCGACCGATTGCAGGAACTCGGATGGGCAAGGCGCGAGCCGGTGTCGCGCATTGTCCGCTTTACTGTCCGCGGCGAGTCCGCGTTCCTGGCGACCTTTCCGCTCCAGTCCTAGCGCGGCCCGGCGAGGATGTCCCAGGCGGTCATGGCGCAGTCCACGATCGCGTCGAGGTCGGCCTGCGAAGCACCGTCGCGGGCCTGGATCGAGAGCCCGTGCAGGAGGGTGGTGAAATAGGCGGCCATGCGCCCCGTGTCCGCATCCGGCGCGAGGTCGCCTTCCACCACCGCGCGCTCCAGCCGGCGCCGGAGCGAGTCCTCCCCGGACTTGCGCATGTCGGCGAGAAAGCGGCGCACCGCCTGGTTCTCGGCGGTACCGAGCAGACCGGAAAGCACGATCATGCAGCCCGGCGGCTTCGCCGGATCGACATAGGCCCGGGCGTTGCCCCGCAGCATCGATTCCAC
>JBHJOG010000278.1:0-42545 GCA_050329975.1 Alphaproteobacteria bacterium
CGGGTGCGGGTGCGCGGCGGCGGGCGCAGCGGGCGCTGCTTCATCGCCGATCGCCACCGGCTGATCCTGCCCGCCTTCGGCGCATTCGCCGGCGGGCTCGACGTGCTCGACCCGGCGATCCGGCGACTGATGGGGCGGGACTTTGCCGTGCTGCTGATCGGCGATAAGAAAGTCTTTCCCTTTGGCCCGCAGCATCTCATTCCGATCGCCTGAGCCTCCGCAGACCAGCCGAGACCGAACCCATGTGCGGCATCAACCTGATCTTCGCCTATGGCGATGCCCCGGCGGTCGATCGCGACGAGCTGGTCGCGGTACGCGATGCAATGGCGGCGCGCGGGCCGGACGGCGCGGGCGACTGGATCGGCGGCGGCGGCCGGGTCGGCTTCGGCCATCGCCGGCTGGCGATCATCGACCTCAGCCCGGGCGGCGCGCAGCCGATGCACAGCGCCGACGGCCGGCTGACCATCACCTTCAATGGCGAGATCTACAACTATCGCGCCCTGCGCAGCACATTGGAGGCAGCGGGGGCGGCGTTTCGTTCCGATAGCGATACGGAAGTGCTCCTGGCGCTCTACGCTCGCTACGGCAGCGCAATGACCGAGCATCTCCGCGGGATGTATGCCTTCGCGATCCATGATGCCGAACGGAACGGACTGTTCCTCGCCCGCGATCCGTTCGGGATCAAGCCGCTCTACATCGCCGACGACGGCCAAACCCTGCGCGCGGCGAGCCAGGTCAAGGCCCTGCTCGCCGGCAAGGGCGTCGACCGGTCGGCGGCGGCGGCGGGGCATGTCGGCTTCTTCCTGCTCGGCTACGTGCCGGAGCCGCACACGCTCTACCGCGGCATCCGGGCGCTGCCGGCGGGCGCGCGGATGTGGGTCGATGCCAGCGGCGCACAGCTGGATTTCCACAGCGACGTCGCCGCGCTGCTGACCGGCGCCCGGCCGCAGCCCTGGTCGCCGCCGGCGCTGTCTGCGGCGCTTGCCGACAGCGTTGCTGCCCACCTGGTCGCCGACGTGCCGGTCGGCGTGTTCCTGTCTGCCGGCATGGACTCGACCACCATCGCCGCGCTGGCGTCGGAGGCGGCGCAGTCGCCGCTGCGCACGGTGACTCTGGGTTTCGAGGAGTATCGCGGCGGCGATCATGACGAGGTGCCGCTGGCCGAGGCGGTGGCGCGCCAGATCGGCAGCGAGCACAGCACGATCCGGATCAGCGGCGAGGATTTCGCCGCCGAGGCAGAGCGGCTGCTGGCGGCGATGGACCAGCCGAGCATCGACGGGGTCAACGTCTATTTCGTCGCCAAGGTGACGGCGGCGGCCGGGTTGAAGGTGGCGCTGTCGGGGCTGGGCGGCGACGAGCTGTTCGGCAGCTACCCGAGCTTCCGGCAGGTGCCGGCGCTGCGCCGCCGGCTCGGCTGGGCGGCGGCGATCCCGGGACTGGGACGCGCTGCGCGGGTGCTGGCGGCGCCGCTGGCCGGGGCAGTGACCTCGCCGAAATATGCCGGGCTGATCGAATATGCCGGCAGCATCCCGCGTGCCTATCTGCTGCGCCGGGCGCTGCACATGCCCTGGGAGCTGCCGCTGCCGCGCGCGATGGTGCGCGAGGGGCTGGCCGCGCTGGCTCTGGACGAGCAGCTGGCCGCCACCGCCCCGCGTGGCAGCGACCGGCAGCGGGTCTCGGCGCTGGAGGTCGGGTGGTACATGCGCAGCCAGCTGCTGCGCGACGCCGACTGGGCCGGGATGGCCCACGGGCTGGAGATCCGGACGCCGCTGGTCGACATCGCGCTCGCCGGCGCGCTGGCGCCGATGCTGGCCGGCGAGCGGCCGCCGGGCAAGGCCGACATGGCGGCGGCCCCACGCCGCGCGCTGCCCGATGCGGTGCTGCAGCGGCCGAAGACGGGGTTTTCGGTACCGGTGCGCGACTGGCTGCTGCGCGGGGTCGGAGACCGGCTGGGCCTGGAGGTGGACGCCGGCGCGCGCGGCCTGCGCGGCTGGGCCGGACTGGTCTACCGTGCGGCCTGGCCGGCGGGAACGGCGTGATGGGGGTGCGGGTCGCAATCCTGTGGAGCGAGCTTTCGGGCTATGCCGACGCCTGCTTCCGGGCGCTGGCCGGGCATCCGCAGACCGAGTCGCTGTTCCTCAGCCATTTCCGCGCCGATCCGCTGGCGCCGTTCGACGCCTCCGCGTTTCAATGGGTCGACCAGCGCGCCTTCTACGACGATCTGATGGCCGCCGGCGCCTTGACCGACCGGCTGCGGGCGTTCCGGCCGGACGTGGTGCTGGTGACCAGCTGGCACATCAAGGGCTACCGGGCGGCGCTGCAGGCACTGGCCGGCAAGGCGGTCCGGGTGCTGTGCATGGACAACCAGTGGCTGGGCACGGCGCGGCAGCGGGCCGGGGTGGCCGTCAGCCGCTGGCACGTCCGCCCGCTCTACGACCTGGTGTTCCTGCCCGGCGAGCGGCAGGCGGATTTCGCCCGCCGCCTCGGCTTTCCGCAGAGCGCGATCCGCTACGGCCTCTATGCGTGCGATCCGGCCCGCTTCGCGCCGCCGGCGGGGACCGGTCTCGGGCACGGCTTCGTCTTCGTCGGCCGGCTGATCCCGCCGAAGGGCGTCGACGTGCTGGCCGCCGCCTACCGGCAGTACCGCGCCTCCGCTGCCGACCCCTGGCCGCTCACGGTCTACGGCAGCGGGCCGCTGGGCGAACGTCTGGCGGCAATCGAGGGGGTGACCCTGGCCGGGTTCGTCCAGCCGGACGCGCTGCCGGCGGCGCTGCATGCGGCGGGCGCCTTCGTGCTGCCCAGCCTGTTCGAGCCCTGGGCGGTGGCGATCCACGAGGCCGCCGCCGCCGGGCTGCCGCTGATCGTCACCGCGGTCTGCGGCGCGTCGGTGCACCTGGTGCAGGACGGGCTCAACGGCGCCCTGGTCGGCGCCGGCGACGCGGACGGGCTGGCGAAGGCCTTTGCCCGCATCGCCGGCCTGACCCCCGAGGTGCGGGCCGGCTACGGCCGGATGAGCCTTGCGTTGGCCCGGCAGTACACGCCCGCGCGCTGGGCGGAGACGGTGCTGGCGATGCCATAGCCTGCTGCTTGCGGCCGCATCGCCTTGACCATCGACAACTCATGTATCATTCTCTGTTACATGAGCCGACCCCAGCGGCTGTCCCGCGCCGATCTCGCGGACGAGGTCGGCGCCCGTCCCGGAGATCATACCCATGACCAGGCCCTTTGACGCCATCGTCGTCGGCGGCAGCTATGCCGGCCTTTCCGCCGCCATGCAGCTCGCGCGGGCCCGCCGCCGGGTGCTGGTCGTCGACGCGGGCCTGCCGCGCAACCGCTTCGCCGAGGCCGGGCACGGCTTCCTCGGCCAGGACGGACGGGCGCCGGCCGCGATCATCGCCGATGCCGTCCGCCAGCTTCGCGCTTATCCGACTGTCGCCTTTCGCCAGGGTGAGGCGGTGGAGGCGCGGGCCGCTGCGGGCGGCTTCGCGGTCGTCCTGGCGGACGGCGGCGCGGTGCAGGGAACGCGGCTGGTGCTGGCGACTGGCTTGCGCGACGAGCTGCCGCCGATCGCGGGCATGGAGGAACGCTGGGGCCGCACGGTGCTCCACTGTCCATACTGCCACGGCTACGAAGTGGGCGACCGGCCGCTGGGCGTGATCGCCAACCACCCGATGTCGGCGCACCAGGCGATGCTGATCCCGGACTGGGGGCCGACCACCTATTTCACCCAGGGCGCCTACGAGCCGGATGCGGAACAGGCCGCGAAGCTGGTCGCCCGCGGCGTCCGGATCGAGCGGTCGCCGGTAGTGGAGTTGCTGGGCACCGCACCGGCGCTCGAGGCGGTCAGGCTGGCGGACGGTCGCACGGTCGAGGTCGCGGCGGTGTTCACTGCGCCGCGCATCCACATGGCGAGCCCCCTCGCCGAACGGCTGGGCTGCGGCCTCGAGGCGGGGCCGATGGGTGCGTATCTCACGGTCGACGACTGGAAGCAGACGACGGTTGCCGGCGTCTATGCCGCCGGCGACGCGGCGAGCCCGGTGCACAATGCCACGCTGGCTGCGGCCGCAGGTGTGCTTGCCGGCGTCGGCGCCCACCAGTCGCTGATGCGGGAGGCGGCGTAGCGGCTCAGGCCATGCCGCGGGCGATCAGGTCCTGGAAGTAGGCGATGGTGGTGCCGAGGCCTTTGTCGAGGTCGGCGGTCGGGCGCCAGCCGAGCACCGTCTCGGCCAGCGCGATGTTCGGCTGGCGCTGGCGCGGGTCGTCCGCCGGCTTCGGGCGGTGGACCAGCTGCGAGGTCGAGCCGGTCAGCGCCACCACCCGCTCGGCCAGCGCACGCACGGTGATCTCGGACGGGTTGCCCAGATTGATCGGGCCGGTGACGTCGTCGCCTGTCGCCATCATCCGAATCAGACCCTCAACGAGGTCGTCGACATAGCAGAACGACCGGGTCTGCTCGCCGTCGCCGTAGAGGGTGATGTCCTCACCTTTCAGCGCCTGCAGTACGAAGTTCGAGACTACGCGGCCGTCGTTAGGGTGCATGCGTGGGCCGTAGGTGTTGAAGATGCGGACGACCTTGATCTGCATCCTGTGCTGACGATAGTAGTCAAAAAACAGAGTTTCGGCGCAGCGCTTGCCCTCGTCGTAGCAGGCGCGGGTGCCGATCGGGTTGACATTACCCCAGTAGCTCTCCTCCTGGGGATGCTGGATCGGATCGCCGTAGACCTCGGAAGTTGACGCCTGCAGCACCTTCGCCTTCAGCCTGAGCGCGAGCCCGAGCACGTTGATTGCGCCGTGGACGGAGGTCTTGGTGGTCTGCACCGGGTCGCGCTGGTAGTGGATCGGCGAGGCCGGGCAGGCGAGGTTGTAGATCTCGTCGACCTCGACGAACATCGGCACCGTCACGTCGTGGCGCATGAACTCGAAATACGGGTTGGCCAGCAGGTGGGCGATGTTGTCGCGCGACGAGGTGTAGAAATTGTCGACGCAGAGCACGTCGTGGCCCTGGGCGAGCAGGCGCTCGCAGAGGTGGGAGCCGATGAAGCCGGCGCCGCCGGTGACGAGGACGCGCTTGCGGATGCTCATGAATGACTGCCTGTGGCTGGGGGTTGCTCAGATCGCCTTGGCGGCGAGGGCGCGGAGGGATGCCGGGGGACCGCGGAACTGGTCGTGCAGGCGAATGGCGAGGCCGGCCGGATCGCCGGCCCAGCGGGCAAGGCGCAGGGCGCGCGCGATCATGGCGTCGGTTTTCGACCAGGGGCGCCCCATCACGGTGCGAAACATGCGGGCGAGGTCTTCGGCGTAGCGGGCGTTCAGCCGCCCGCTGCCCGAGATCGAGCCTTCGTAGATGCGGAACAGCGACCAGTAGCGGTCGACGATGCGGAACCGGGCCCCGGAGCGTGCCAGCTCCATCAGCAGCTCGGCGTCCCAGCAGGTCCGGTTGGCGTTGTTGAAGCCGGGGGTGCGGGCGAAGGCGTCGGCGCGGAAGAAGGTCGATTGCTGCATCTGCACCGAGGCACCGTAGACGAAGCGGCGCAGGCCCCAGGGTGCAGAGCGCATCCGGCGCACCACCCTGCCCTCGCCGTCGACGATCAGCCCGTGGCCGCAGACGACGTCCGGTCGGTGGGCGTCCGTCCGTCCGGCCCGGGCGAAGGCGGCGGCGGCCTGCGAAAGCGCGCCGGGCAGATAGGCGTCGTCGGCGTTGAGGTAGCCGAGGATATCGCCGGTGGCGCGGGCAAATCCCTTGTTCAGCCCGTCCCCGGGGCCGGCGTCGGGCTCCAGGATCAGCGCCGACAGCCGGTCGGCGTAGCGGGCGAGGATATCGCGGCTGCCGTCGGTCGAGCCGGGATCGACCACGATGTATTCCAGATCCGGATGGTCCTGCGCCAGCACGGAGTCGAGCGCGTGCCGCAGGAACTGCGCCTGGTTGAACGACAGGGTGACGATGGAGATCCTCACCGACGATCTCAGGCCTTGCCAGGTTCGTCGGCGGCTGGCGCCGGTTGATCGGCAGCCTCGGCCCCGGGCTCAGGCTCGGGCGGCCCCTGGCGCTGCGCGGCGCGGGCCGAGGGCCGCGGCAGCGTCGCCACGTTCGCCGGCGGCCGGCGCATCAACCGGGGGCTCGGCAGCGGATGTCCTCTCGGCCTCGGCCCTGGCGCGCCGCCGCGCGCGCCGGCCCGCCGCTTCAACGCGCTGCGTGCGGCCTTTCGGATACGGCGGATCTGTCGTGCCCGCTCGGCGTGGACCTTGAGGTTGTCCCACATGAACATGATCAGCACGATCTGGTAGGGCACCACGATCCGCCGATCGGCGGCGAAGGGTGAGAACAGGATGTCCCACATCATCAGCAGCGCGATGAAGGCGACCAGCGGCGACATCGGGTCGCGCGCCTGGAACAGGTTGGCCAGCACGCGCGCGACCAGGAACAGGATGAAGAGCCAGAACACGCCGCCGAGCAGGCCGGCCTCGACCCACGACCCGGTCAGGTGGGAGTGGGTCGGAATCAGGTCGCCGAACCAGGCGGCCTCGATCATCTCCTCCGCGTCGCGGGTGAGCGCGATCAGCATGTCGACATATTTGCGGTCCTGCGCCCAGGAGCCGTGGCCCAGGAAGGGCGAATCGAGGATCGCCTGCAGGGAAACCAGGATCTCGTGCCGGCCGCCGAGCAGGATGCCGGCCCCGCTCCGGGTCTGATGGATCAGCTTTTCGCGCGCATCCTCCCCGAGCAGCCCGTCCATCGCCGCCATCTCATAGAGCGCCAGCACCAGCCATACCGCCACGATGCCCAACACCCCGATCAGGATCAGCCGGGTGTTGGTCGGCGGCGTGACGTTGGCGCCCTTCTTGCCGAAGATGGCCTGCGCCATGAGGTAGAGGGCGGTAAGGAAGCAGACGCCCGCCATGCTGCGCCAGCCCATGTACATGTGCAGCACCCCGACCGCGCCCATGATGGCGATCGGCAGCAACGGCATCTTCCGGACGAACCCGGTCAGGGTGATTGCGATGATGGCCAGCGTCGCCGACAGGCCGTAGATGAACTTCCACGGCAGCGCCACCATCTCGAAATTGGCATAGCGCTGGTTGGTGACGGCCAGCCCGATGGCCAGCCCGAGGGTGAACAGGATCAAACGGCGGCGGTTGCCGTAGATCAACATGTAGATGGCGGCGAAGTTGACGGTGAAGAAGAAGATCTTCGACCAGCCGCGCGACCAGTCGGCATAGGGCGTGCCGTCGACGATATCGGTCAGGATCTGGCTGGCGAACCAGGCCGCAGCCAGGCAGAGCACGGTCTTCGGCAGGCTTTCCATGAGCATGCCGCCGCGGTCGATCAGCAGCAGCGGCAGGCAGAGCAGGAGCAGGAACTCCGCGGCGTAGAGCCGTCCGATGATCTCGACCTGGTAGGACATCGCCAGCGGCACCAGGAAGGCGAGCGAATCCAGCATGACCGAGCCGCGATGGTAGCGGCGGTTGCGTGCCTCGGCCGCGGTGCGCCGGTCGGCGCTGGGGCGGCGCCTGGGCTGGGATCCTGTGGTCGCGGTCGCCGTGCTCATCGGGAGGATGCTGTCCAGCAGTGGTCAAGCCGAAAATGGGCCGGCATGCCCGGCGAAGCGCCCCGTCCGGCGCCGCGCTGGTGGCGCGGCCGACGCGGGTGCGTCAGGGGCATCGGCCGGCCAGCATGGCAGCACGGGCTTAACGAAGCCTTGTTTGTCCGGCAAGCCATCTGCGGGAGGACGATGCCGATTTTCAGCGGCCCGGCCTACTGCAGCGCAGTCAGGATCACCGGGCCGTGGCGGGTGGCAACCAGGCTGTGCTCGTACTGAACGGTCAGCGCGCCGGCATCGGCAAACAGGCTCCAGCCGTCGTCGCCCAGTTCGACCCAGTCCGCCCCGGTCGACAGGAACGGCTCGATGGTGAAGACGAGCCCCTCGTGGATGGTCCGCGTGTCGCGCGGGTCGAACCACGTTGCGATCTCTTTCGGCGCCTCATGCAGGCTTCGGCCGACGCCATGGCTCGCCAGGTTGCGTACCAGCGTGTAGCCGGACCGTCCGGCGAAGCGCTCGATCCGCGCCCCGATCCCGGAGAGCGGGGCCCCCGGCCGGACCGCCCGGATGCCTTCCCACAGGGCGCGGCGGCCGTCGCGGCAAAGCGCCTTTGCCCGGGGCGTCACCGGCGGCACCGCGAAGCTGGCGCCGGTATCGGCGAAGAATCCGTCCTTCTCGGCCGAGACGTCGATGTTGACCAGGTCGCCGGCCTGGATCCGTCGCGGCCCGGGAATGCCATGGGCGACCTGCTCGTTGACGCTGATGCAGGTGGCGCCCGGAAAACGATAGCACAGCTCCGGGGCGGAGCGGGCGCCGGCCTGCTCCAGCAGCGCGCGGCCGATCCCGTCCAGCTCGGCCGTGGTGATGCCGGGCTCGAGCGCGCGCCCCATCGCCTCCAGCGTGCGGGCGACGATGGCGCCGATCTCCCGCAGCTTCGCAAGCTCGTCCTCGTTGGAAACGGTCATGCCCCTGTCCAGACCCGGTTGTGTGCGCGCTGCCGCATCGCTGCTGCGCCTGGGGTGACACTAGCCCGCCGTGACCAGGAGGCAAAGCCGGCTCGGCGGCGACCTTGACTTCGCCGGCCGCCGCTCGTCATAAGGCGCGGTCTCTTGCCCCGAAGCACGCACCGGAGCCACCTGCAATGAATCGGATCTTCTCCGGCGTCCAGCCGTCCGGAAACCTGACGCTCGGCAACTATCTCGGCGCGATCCGGAACTGGGTCGCCCTGCAGGGCGACTACGAGTGCCTGTACTGCATGGTGGACCTGCATGCGATCACCGTCTGGCAGGACCCGGTCGAGCTGCGGCGGCAGACCCGCGAGGTCACGGCCGGCCTGCTGGCGGCGGGCCTGGACCCGGAGCGCAACATCATCTTCAACCAGAGCCGGGTATCGGCCCATGCCGAGCTGGCCTGGGTGTTCAACTGCGTCGCCCGGCTCGGCTGGCTGAACCGGATGACGCAGTTCAAGGAGAAGGCGGGCAAGAACCGGGAAAACGCCAGCGCCGGCCTGTTCGTCTACCCGAACCTGATGGCTGCCGACATCCTGGCCTACAAGGCGACCCACGTGCCGGTCGGCGATGACCAGAAGCAGCACCTGGAGCTGGCCCGCGACATCGCCCAGAAGTTCAATCACGACTACGGCGTCGAGCTGTTCCCGCTGGTCGAGCCGATGATCTTCGGCGCGGCGACCCGGGTGATGTCGCTGCGCGACGGCACCAAGAAAATGTCGAAATCGGACCCGTCCGACATGTCGCGGATCAACATGACCGACGACGCCGACGTCATCGCGCAGAAGATCCGCAAGGCGAAGACCGACCCGGAGCCGCTGCCCGGCCCGGAGTCCCTGGGCAACAGCGGGCAGCCGGACGCGGAAGCGCAGGCGGCGCGGCCCGAGGCCTACAACCTGCTGGCGATCTACGCCGCCCTGTCCGACCGGACCGTCGCCGAGGTGGCGGCGGAGTTCGCCGGCCGGCCGTTCAGCATCTTCAAGCCGAAGCTCGCCGATCTGGCTGTCTCGGTCCTCGGGCCGATCGGCGCCGAGATGCAGCGGCTGGTGGCGGCGCCCGACCACATCGACGCGGTCCTGCGCGGCGGTGCCGAGCGGGCGCGCGCGCTGGCGGGCCCCATCCTGCGCGAGGTCTACGACGTGGTCGGCTTCCTGCAGGACTGACCGCCGCACACCACCGCGAATCGGCGAGATGTGGCGTCTGCGTCGTGACGTCGCGGGCGCAACGGGTCTAGGCTCGGGGAGGATCACAACTCCCGAGTCGCTGGGCACAGGATGCAGATCTACCTGCCGATCGCGGAAATGTCGGTCAACGTGTTCCTGTTGGTCGGCATCGGCGGCCTGATCGGCTTCCTGTCGGGCATGTTCGGGGTCGGCGGCGGGTTCCTGATGACGCCCCTGCTGATCTTCATCGGGATTCCCCCGGCGGTCGCCGTCGCCACCCAGTCGAACCAGACCGTTGCCACCTCGGTCGCCGGCGTCATCGCCCACTGGCGGCGCGGCAATGTCGACCTTGCCATGGGCCTGGTGCTGCTGGCCGGCGGGCTCGTCGGCTCCGGCCTCGGGGTGCTGCTGTTCCGGCTGCTGTCGGCCGTCGGCCAGATCGACCTGGTCATCGCCCTCAGCTACGTGGTCTTTCTCGGCCTGGTCGGCGCGATGATGGCGACCGAATCGATCCGCGCGATCCTGCGTGCACGTCGGCCGGGCGGCGCCCCGCGGCGCAAGTTGCACAAGCACGTCTGGATCCACGGCTTGCCGCTGAAGCGGCGGTTCCGGCGCTCGAAGCTTTACATCAGCGTGTTCCCGCCGCTCGTGCTGGGCTTCCTGGTCGGCCTGCTGTCGGCGATCATGGGCGTCGGCGGCGGCTTCATCATGGTTCCGGCAATGATCTACCTGCTCGGCATGCCGACATTGGTTGTGATCGGAACCTCCCTGTTCCAGATCATCTTCGTCACCGCCAACGCCGCCTTCCTGCACGCGGCGACCAACCAGACGGTCGACGTGATGCTCGCCGCGCTGCTCCTGCTGGGCAGCGTCACCGGGATCCAGGTCGGCACGCGGATCGGCGCCAAGCTGCCGGGTGAGCAGCTGCGCGCCATGCTGGCGCTGATCGTGCTGTTGGTCGCGGGAAAGCTGTTCTACGACATGGTGTCCACGCCCGACTCGATGTACCAGGTCAGCTGGGGGGACGCATGATGGCGTGGCCGCGTCCGGGCGGCGCGGCGCCGGCCTTGCGGCGGGCCATCCGCGCGCTGTCGGTCGCCGGCGCGCTCTGCCTGCCGCTCGCCGCGTCGGGTCAGGCTCCGATTGTCGCCGACCTGTCGAGCCATGTGGTCGCGATCGACACCGGCTTCGTCGGTGCCGAAGTGGTCCTGTTCGGCGCCACCGAGGGTGGCAGCGACATCATCGTCGTGATCCGCGGCCCGGCCCGGTCGGTGACCGTGCGCGAGCGCGTGCGGGTGCTGGGAATCTGGGTCAACGCGACGGGGCTGCAGTTCATGGAGGCACCGAGCTACTACGCCATCGCCTCGACCCGTCCGCTCGACGAGGTGCTGCCGCCGGACGCGCGCGCCCTCTATCAGATCGGTATCGAAATGGTCGCCATCGCGCCCGCCCCGGGCTCGGCCGAGGATTTCGATCCCGCGGTGACGGCGGTCCACCGGGGCGCGCTGATCGCACAGATGCGGGGGCAGGGGCTGTATCGGGAATCTGCCGCGGGGGTGTCGGTGCTCGGCGGGCGGCTGTTCCGCACCGACGTCTCCTTTCCCAGCGACGTGCCGACCGGCGCCTATTTCGTCGAGGTCTACGAGATCCGCGACGCGCAGGTGGTCGGCGCCCAGACCACGCCGCTGATCGTGCGCAAGGTGGGCCTGGAGGCGTCGCTCTACAGGTTCGCCCACGAGTATTCGGTCTACTACGGTGCTGCGGCCGTGCTGGTTGCATTCGCCGCTGGATTCCTGCCCACTATGGTCCGCTGGCTCCGCTAGGGGCCGGCCGCAGGAACTGCAGGCGATCCGATCATGGCGAGCGAAAGCAACGGCGAGGCGCAGTCGGTCGAGGCTGGCGAGCCGGCTGGGGCTGCCGAGGCGGCGGCCGTGGCCGAGCGCGTCTTCCTGGCCGTCGTCGACGATTCGCCGGAGTTCGGCGCCGCGCTCCGATTCGCCGCGCGCCGCGCCGCGCGCACCGGCGGTCGGGTCGCGCTGCTGTACGTCATCGAACGCGCCGAGTTCGAGCAATGGATGGCGGTCGGCGAATTGATGCGCGAGGAGGCGCGCAACCAGGCGGAGCAGGTTCTCCATCGCCATGCCGCGGCCTGCAAGGAGATCAGCGGCAAGATGCCGATCCTGCACATTCGCGAAGGCCGCGCGCAGGACGAGTTGCTCGCGCTGCTTGAAGCGGAACCGGCAATATCCGTGCTGGTTCTGGGCGCCGGCACCAGCGGCAAGGGGCCGGGGCCGCTGGTCAGCTACTTGGTGGGCAAGATGGCGGGCAAGTTGCGCGTCCCGGTGACCGTGGTCCCTGGGGGACTAACCGATGCCCAGATCGACGCCCTGACATGACCATATTGTAACCGATCGATTATTTCATAGGCGTATCAGCCCAATAGCGCGCGAACATCATATGGCTGCCCGATACCCCCTGGCGCAGCCCAGTAAGCCAGAGTTGACTCTTATCCGCGACTAGGCCAATTGCTCCGACCTGATGGAGCGGATTTGATGTTTATTCAGACCGAAGCGACGCCGAATCCGGAGGCGATGAAGTTCCTGCCGGGACGGGCGGTCACTGGCTCCGGAACGGCCACTTTTGCCGCCGGAACGGCCGTTGAGGCTTCACCACTCGCCCAGCGCCTGATCGCGCTGGAGGGGGTGAGCGAGGTGTTCCTGGCGCCGGACTTCATCTCGGTGACGAAGGTGCCGACCGGCGACTGGCTCAGGCTCAAGCCCGCGATCCTGGGGGCGATCATGGAGCACTTCCAGTCGGGCGATCCGGTGCTGGTCCAAGGGGCGGCGGAGGCGGCCGAGGACGGGGCGGTCGAATCCTACGACCCGGCGGATGCCGAGATCGTGGTTCAGATCAAGGAACTGCTGGAAACGAGGGTTCGCCCCGCCGTCGCGCGCGACGGCGGAGACATCGTATTTCGGGGATTCGAGCAGGGCGTCGTGTTCCTGGACATGCAGGGATCGTGTGCAGGTTGCCCGAGTTCCACAGCGACACTGAAGATGGGTATCGAACAACTGCTCAAGCACTACGTGCCGGAGGTGGTTGAGGTGCGTGCTCTCGGCTGACCGGCAGAGGCCGGCCCAGTCGCGGGTCGACAACACGGGGGGCACCGGGTCTGTCCGGCCCGGTGAAGACGAAGATGGGAATCATGATGTTTGCGCGACGGCTTGGCCGTCGACCGGTTAGTGTGGCTGCGATCTGGGCTTCGATCGGCTTGACCGGCGCCGGCGCCGCCAGCGGCTACGAGCTCCCGACGACGGACCGGATGCTGGCCGACGGGCTGACCGCGGTCTCCGACCTGGCCAGTTCGGCCTCGGTCGGCTTCGGTGCGGCGACGGCTGAGGTCTTCGGCTGGCCGTTCCGGCCTAATGCCGCCTCGATGGTCGTGGTCAGCGATACCAACCAGGTCGGCCAGCTGCACGAGATCATTGGCTACGAGCTCGATGGCGTGCGCAATGGGGTCGGCGAGGTGCCGCGGCTCTACCTGTCGTCGTTTCCGGACGGCTGGACCGAGGTGGCGACGGTGGAGGAGCGCAAGGCGCTGTTCTTCAAGACCTTCCTGCCGCTGATGCTGCGCGTGAACGAGGCGATCACTGCGGACCGGGCGATCCTGATCAACCTGCGCGACCGGCTGGCCTCCGGCGTCATCCCGTCGGCCGGCGAGATGGACTGGTTGATCGACCTGGCGCTGCTCTATCGGGTGCTGCCGCCGGAAGCCGGCGAGAGTGGCTCGGCGGTGGCTCTGACTCTCGACGACATCGAGACCATGCTGACCCGCGTCGACATCATCCCGCCTTCGCTGGCCATGGCCCAGGCGGTTGAGGAAAGCGGCTGGGGCCGCTCGCGTTTCGCCCAGGAGGGCAACGCGATGTTCGGCCAGTACACCTGGAGCGGCGAGGGCATCCTGCCGATGGGCGCGTCGTCCGCCGACGGGGCCAGGATCCGGACCTTCGACAGCCTGCTCCAGTCGGTCGCCGCCTATGCGATCAACCTGAACACCCATGGCGCCTATGGCGAGTTCCGTGCCGAGCGGTCGCGGATGCGCGAGAACGGGGAGCCGCTGGACGGGCGGGCACTGGTCTCCACCCTGACCCGCTATTCCCAGCGGCCGGGCGCCTATATGCGCAACCTGCGCGCCACCATCGACGCCAACGATCTGCGGGAGTTCGACACCTCGGTGCTGGCGCCGGGCCGGCCGATCCATGTCGAGCCGGCGCGGTTCTGATCCCGGCTACGGCCGATAGAACTGCATGCCGAACCAGCGCCAGCGGCCGCCGGCCGCCGGCATGGTGCAGTTCAGCCGGCTGCGGCCCGGGCCGAGCGCCGACGGCAGAACCGGGCTGACGCGGTCGCCGTCGATCGCGACCGCGAGCGCCGCCCCGTCGAGGAAGCAGTTCAGCGCGTCCGGCCGGAGCGGGCCGCCGTCGTCGTCGGGCTGCAGCATGCGGAACGAGACCGCCGGCGGATTGACCGCCCCGATCACGGTGTCCGCAGGCTCGACGTCGAGCGCCGGCAGCGGCATCGCGCCCAGCCGCAGGACGAAGGCGTCATGGCTGGTGCTGGCGTTGAGCGGGAAGCGCGGCAGGCCGTAGCGGTCGGCCCAGCGGTCGGCGACGCCCGAGAACTGGCCGAAGGCGGCAGTGAAGCCGCGGTCGGCGACCAGGTCGCGGAGCGGTTTGCCGTACTCGCCGTAGGGATAGGCGAACAGGTCCGGAATCCCGCCCAGCTCGGCGATGAAGCGCGCATCTGCGCGCGCCAGGTCGGCGGCCGCCGCAGACGGGTCCAGGTCGGCCATATGGGCGTGCGCGGCGGAATGGTGGCCGATGGTGACCAGCGGATCGGCTTCCATTTCCCGGATCTGGTCCCAGTTCATCAGGTCGCCGGCGCCGGCGTCGGCCGCATCGGTGGACACGAACAGCGTGAAGGGGTAGCCGAGCGCGCGCAGCCGCGGCCAGGCGGTGCGATAGGTGGAGACATAACCATCGTCGATGGTGATCGCGACCGTCCGGGGCGGGATCGGGCTGCCGTCGGCCAGCGCAGCCACCAGCTCGGGCAGCGGCGCGACGCGGTAGCCGCCGTCGCGGATGGCCGCGAGCTGGCGATCGAACTGGTCGAGGGTGACGCTGGTCGACGGGTGCTGCGTTTCCCCGAAGCGATGATAGATCAGGATCACCGCACCGTCGTCCGCCTGCGCCGACCCGGCGGCGGGCAGGACATTAAGGACAGCGGCGCAGAGCGCGGCGGCGGCGAGTCGGGCAAGTCGGCTCATGGAAGGTCCTCCGCCATCGGTTCGGCCAGCACCGAGTCGCTGAGCAGCGGGTGGCGCCGCGGCTCGAACAGCTGGTAGTGCCACCATTCGCGGCGGTAGAAGTCCCAGCCGGCGGCGGTCATCAGGCCAAGCAGCAGCGCCCGATGCCGCTGGGCGCCGGACGGGACCGTCGTCGTCCCATGGTGGGAGGCCTCGCTGAAGTCGTCGAAGCCTGTTCCCATGTCGAGCGCATCGCCGCCGGCGTTGACCAGGGTCAGGTCGACGGCCGCACCCCGGCAGTGCGGCGCGCTGCCGCGGCGCGGGTCGGAGATGTAGGGAGACTCCGGGAACTGCCGGCACAGCGCCAGCTGGACCTCGACCGGCCGGAACGCGTCGAACACGCGCAGGCGCAGGCCGAGCGGCCTGGCCAGCGCCACTGCCCGGGAAAGCGCCTGCGCAGCCTCCGGATTGAGCAGACAGGCAGCACGCCTGTAGAGTCGGCGGCCGGTGACGTTTTCGCCCGTCGCATAGCGCAGGTCGAGATCGACATCGTATTGCGGCGCGGAAATCGGTATCAGCATGCAGGCGTTCGCAGGCAAGGGAATGGTGGGACGGGCAGGTGCGGAGTCTAGCCTTCGATACGACCGGGGCGCAATGCGCCGTGGCCCTGGACATCGACGGCCGGACCGCGGCATCGGCAGTCGCCGTCGCCCGCCACGGGCATGCCGAGTTGCTGGCGCCGATGATCGCCGACGTGCTGGCGCGCGGCGGGGTGCCGGCGCGCGCGCTCGACCGGCTGGCGGTGACCCGCGGGCCAGGGGGGTTCACCGGGGTCCGGGTCGGGCTTGCGACCGCCCGCGGGCTTGCGCTGGCGACCGGCGCGCCGGTCTTCGGCGTGACCACGTTCGAGGCGCTCCTGCTCTCGCTGTCGGCACCTGGGCCGCTGGACCACGATTGTGTGGTCGCGGTGGTCGACAGCCGGCTCGCACTGCTGTTCGTGCAGCTGTTCGACGGTCGGCTCCGGCCGCTCGGCCCCGGCGTCGCCTGCGAGCCGGCGGCGCTGGCGGCGATGCTGCCGGCCGGTACCCGGCCGCTGCTGATCGGTGACGCTGCGGTGCGTGCCGCCGAAGCGCTGGCCGATGCCGGCCGGCCGGCGGAGGGCGTACTGAGCGTGCTGCCGGATGCCGCCGCCCTCGCGCGCGCCGCGGCGCACTGCCCGCCGGCCGCACTGGGGCTGCCGGCGCCGCTCTATCTGGCGCCGCCAGCGGTCAGCCTGCCTGCGGCGGCCGTGTCGGTGGCCGGCCAATGACCGACGCTGAGCCGGCGCGCTACCTTGCCGCGACCCGGGCCCACGCCGCCTGCCTGGCCGCCCTGCACGCCGCTTCCGCCCGGGCGGGGGAACCGTGCTGGGAGGAGATGGCCTTCGACGCGCTGCTGGCCGGCGGGCGGGTCGAGGGCCTGGTCGCCTGTATCGGGAACGCGCCGTGCGGCTTCGTGCTGTGGCGCACCGCCGCCGACGAGAGCGAGATTCTGCTGATCGCCGTGGCGCCGGCCTTTCGCCGCCGCGGTGTCGGCCGCGACCTGCTGCGGCGGGCGGTGGCGGCGGCGCAGGCAGCCGGCGCGGCGACGATGTGGCTGGAAGTGGCGACGGACAATCCCGAGCCCATTGCGCTCTACCGCTCGGAAGGTTTCGATCCGATGGCGCGGCGGCGCGGCTACTATCACCGGACCGGGGGCGGGCGGGCTGACGCGCTGGTGTTCCGGCGCCGGATGTCGATCGATGGTGAAGTAATCGCGAACTGAAGTGCCGTGGCGATGCTGGCCCCTGTTCCTGGCGTTCTAGATCAGCGGAATCCGCCGAGCAGATCCAAGTACTCTTTGGCTTCCCCGAACCAGCCTGAACACGAATTCGTAAAGAAAAACACTTGAAACCTGCTTGGCGCTGATATACTTGGATCTGCAAAACAAACGCAGTCAAAGCGCCCCTGGCGGAACTCCGCATCCAGTAAGCCGGGGTGAGATTGCGTGAAAAAATGATCACATTCAGATTGGAAGGCCAGGAATGTCCGAGAAATCCACCCACGCGGAGCTGTTGACGCTGACCTCGTCGATAGTTGCAGCCCACGTCTCGCACAACAGTCTGCCGGCGTCCGAGCTGCCACAGCTACTGAAGGATGTCCACGCGACGCTGGCGGCGATGAGCGAGTCCAAGGAGGAGGCGCAGCCCAAGCTCGAGCCGGCGGTGCCGATCCGGAAGTCGGTGATGCCCGATTTCATCGTCTGTCTTGAAGACGGCAAGAAGCTGAAGATGCTGAAGCGGCATCTGAAAACCGCCTATAACATGACGCCCGAGGAATATCGCGAGCGTTGGGGTCTCCCGGCGGACTATCCGATGGTGGCGCCGAACTACGCCAAGCAGCGCAGCCTGCTCGCCAAGCAGATCGGCCTGGGCAGCCGCCAGCGCCGGCGCTAGCGCGCTCCAGCTGACGCGGATGGGCTGCTGGGCTGCTCTGGCCGCTGGACTCGATCAACCTGATTCGGACCGGGTCGTTCCGTCCGATCGGAGATCGATCCAGCGCCGCGGCGCCGGCCGGGATCGTGTCCCGCCAGGTCCATGTCGGCACATGCGGGTGCGGTCCGGGCGGATGATGGCGCCAAGCCTCCGCCGTTCCAGGACCGCTCCCGCGCCTGTACCGGGAATTGGCATGAGGGTCATCGTTGCAATGGTCCAATCCGGCCTTGGGGACTATACTGTCGCCGAGGAGAGGCCTGATGGACGGATTGCATGACTGACCGAATCGAAAAACTGGCGGAAGCGAAGGGCCTGAAGATGACCGAGCAGCGACGGGTCATCGCCCGCGTCCTGTCCGAGGCGAGCGACCACCCCGACGTCGCGATGGTCCACCAGCGCGCGACGACGATCGATTCCCGGATCAGCATGGCGACGGTTTACCGGACCGTGCGCCTGTTCGAGGAGGCGAACCTGCTCGAGCGCCATGATTTCGGCGACGGCCGCGCCCGCTACGAGGAATCGACCGAATCGCACCACGACCATCTGATCGATGTCGAATCCGGCCAGGTGATCGAGTTCCGCAACGAGACGATCGAGACCCTGCAGCGGCGGGTCGCCGAGGAGCTTGGATACGAACTGGTCGACCACCGGCTCGAACTGTTCGGCGTGCGGCGCAAGGGTGCGGGGCGCGGCTCCGACACATGACCTCGGCTGGCGCGTCAGGACCCGCGGCCCGCACGTCTGCGGATGCCGCCGCCTCTGGCCATCGCTCCGACGAACAGGAGATGCATGGCCAGCTGACCGAAGGCATCCGGTCGGGGCACCTGGGTGTGCGACTGGCGCGGGGCGTCGAGGAGATCGAAGCCTCACAAGCCCTTCGCTACCGCGTGTTCTACGAGGAGATGGCGGCGCAATCGACGGAGGCCATGCGGCGCGCGCGTCGTGACTTCGATGATTTCGACCCGATCTGCGATCACCTGCTGGTGCTCGACTACGAACGCGGGAACGGTGTCCAGGCCGTGGTCGGGTCGTATCGGCTGCTGCGGCGCGAGATCGCGCTGCGTCACCGCGGTTTCTACAGTGCCGACGAGTACGATATCACGCCCCTGTTGCGCTATCCCGACAAGGTGCTGGAACTGGGGCGCAGCTGCGTCGACGTCGACTACCGGACCGGGGCGAGCATGCAGCTGCTGTGGCAGGGCATCGCGACCTATGTCATCCATCACGACATCGCGGTGATGTTCGGTTGCGCCAGCGTGCCAGGCACCGACCCGCAGGAGCATGCCGAGTTGCTGTCCTACCTCTACCACTATCACCTGGCGCCGCCGGCGGTCCGCCCGAAAGCGTTGGCCGAGCGACGGGTGGACATGAACTTCATGCCGGCCGAGCAGGTCGACCAGCGCCGGGCCCGCTCTGCCCTGCCGCCGCTGATCAAGGGCTACCTCCGGCTCGGCGGCTGCATCGGCGACGGCGCCGTCGTCGACTATCAATTCAACACCACCGACGTCTGCGTCGTGGTCAACACCGAGCTCGTCACCGACCGCTACATCCGGCACTACCAGCGGGCGGTGACAGACCGGCCGAGCGACGAACTCGGCACGGACCCGGTCGGCGAGGACCCCGGGGACGACGGGGTCGTCCGTTGACGATGGAGCCGAACACGTGCCGTTGAGCAAACGGGCGCTGGACACCCGTTCGGCCCGGCTCCGGCCGGCCATCGCCGAACAGTCGACCGCGGTCCGCTACAGCTCCGGGGTGGCGGCGACGGGGCGCGTCGTGCTCTACGTCCTGTGGAACCTGCTGATGGTGCCGGTGCAGGCACTTGCCGTCCTCGTGTCCACCCGCCTGGCGACCCGGATCCCGGTGATCTATCATCGCAACTGCCTGCGGGCGATGGGGACGAGCGTGTCGCGGCACGGCCGCGTGGAGCGGTCGCCCTCGACCCTCTACGTGGCCAACCACAGCTCCTACCTGGACATCACGATCCTGGGCTCCCTGCTGCCGGTCGGCTTCGTCGCCAAGTCGGAGATCCGCGACTGGCCGATCTTCGGCATCCTCGCTCGCCTGCAGCGATCGGTCTTCGTCGACCGCCGGCCGGCGAACGCCAAGAGCCACGCCGAGGAGATCGCGGACCGGCTGAACGCCGGCGACAGCCTGGTGCTGTTTCCCGAGGGCACCAGCGGCGAGGGCAACCATGTGCTGCGGTTCAAGAGCGCCCTGTTCTCGGTCGCCCAGATCGAGGTCGGGGGTCGCCCGGTGACGGTGCAGCCGGTCACCGTCGCCTATTCGCGGCTGGACGGGATGCCGATGGGCCGTCATCTGCGCCCCTTCTTCACCTGGTTCGGCGACATGGACATCATGTCCCACATGGGCCAGATGTTCGGCATGGGACGGCTCGGGGTCGACGTGATCTTTCATGAGCCGGTGCGCTTCGATGCCTTCGGCTCGAGGAAGGCGATGTCCGACTACTGCGCCGCCGTCATCGCACAGGGGCTTTCGGATGCACTGTCGGGGCGGCTGGACCCGAAGCGGAAGTCGCGCGCCCGCCAGCTGCTGGAGCGCGCCCGCGAGCGCGCCGCCGCCAAGTTGAAACCGAAGCAGCAGCCGACCGACACGGCCGGCGCCGCCCCGTCCTGAGCGGCCGGCGGCGGAGTGCGTGCATCGGTCCGGGAAATGCGCTACGGTCGAGGGTGCGCGGTCTTGGGGGCAGCAGTGACGATAGGGGTCGGCCGGACGTGCCGCCGGGATGTGGCTTAGAGGCGTGACCAAGCGCGTTTTCATCAAGACATATGGCTGCCAGATGAACGTCTACGACTCCGAAAGGATGGCGGAGTCGCTGGCGGCTGCCGGCTATGTGCAGACCGACCACTCCGACAACGCCGACCTGGTGGTGCTCAACACCTGCCATATCCGGGAGAAGGCGGCGGAGAAGGTCTACTCCGATCTCGGGCGCCTGCGCCGGTCCGCGCCCGACGCCAAGGCCCGGCGCTATGTGGTGGCCGGCTGCGTCGCCCAGGCCGAAGGCGATGAGATCCTGCGCCGGGCGCCGTTCGTCGACGTGGTGGTCGGGCCGCAGTCCTATCACCGCCTGCCGGCGCTGCTCGCGGCAGGAGCGGAGGGATCGGCGCGGCAGGTCGAGACCGAGTTCGCGGTCGAGAGCAAGTTCGACCACCTGCCCCGGCGCGGGTCCGGCCCCGGCGTTACCGGCTTCCTCACCGTCCAGGAAGGCTGCGACAAGTTCTGCACCTTCTGTGTGGTCCCCTACACCCGGGGCGCGGAGGCGTCCCGCCCGGTGCGCGACGTTCTGGAGGAGGCGCGGCAGCTGGCCGGGGGCGGCGTACGGGAACTCACCCTGCTCGGCCAGAACGTCAATGCCTACCACGGCGCCGCGCCGGACGGCCGCGGCGACTGGACTCTGGGACGGTTGATCGCCGCGCTGGCGCAGATCGACGGACTCTCCCGGATCCGCTACACCACCTCGCATCCGCGCGACGTCGACGACAGCCTGATTGCCGCCCACCGCGACGTGCCGGCACTGATGCCGTTCCTGCACCTGCCGGTGCAGTCCGGCTCCGACCGGGTGCTGGCGGCAATGAATCGGCGTCACACCGCCGCCGACTACCGCCGGATCGTCGAGCGGTTGCGCGCCGCCCGTCCCGACCTGGCACTGTCCTCCGACTTCATCGTCGGCTTCCCCGGCGAGTCCGACGGGGATTTCGAGGAGACGATGGCGCTGGTCAGAGACATCGGGTTCGTCCAGGCCTATTCGTTCAAGTACAGCGCGCGGCCCGGCACGCCGGCGGCAGACCGCGCCGACCCGGTGGCGGAGGACGTCAAGGATGCCCGGCTCGCTGTGCTACAGGCCGAGCTGCGGCGCCAACAGGCGGGGTTCAACCGGTCCATGATCGGCCGCAGCCTCGAGGTGCTGTTCGAGCGTCCCGGCCGTCATCCGGGGCAGCTGATCGGCCGCAACCCGTACATGCAGGCCGTGCACGCCACGGCGCCGGCGGCCTTGCTCGGGCGGCTGGCCGAAGTCACGGTGACCGCCGCCATGCCCAACAGCCTGGCCGGCCGGCTGGCCGAGGATTCCCTGGCAGACGCCTCCCTGGCCGACGCCTCCCTGGCCGACGCGTCCCTGGCCGACGCCGCCGTTCCGCCCCGCCGCGCGGCGCGTGAGGCAATCAGCGTGCGAGCCCGGGCGTGAACGAAGCCAGCGCGACCGAAGCCCCGGCCACGATCTCGTTCGAAGACAACGCCGTGTTGCCGATCCTGTTCGGCCAGCATGATTCGCATCTGGTCCGCATCGAGCGGCAGCTTGGGGTCACTCTGCTCGGCCGCGGCAACCACATGGAGATCAAGGGCGACGAACATTCGGTGGCGGTGGCCCACGAAGTCCTGACCCGGCTGTACCGCGAGGCGCGCCGGCGTCATGCGCTGGAGGCGGGCGACGTCGACGCAGCGATCCGCTTCGCGCTGCATGCCGCCGCCCACGAGCCCGGCGGGGCGGAAGGCGGGGACGGGGCCGACGAACTGGCGATCCAGACCCACCGTCGTCGGATCCAGGCCCGCACTCCCGGCCAGATCGACTACCTGAAGGCGCTGCAGGGCTCGGAACTGGTGTTCTCGCTGGGCCCGGCCGGGACCGGCAAGACCTATCTGGCGGTGGCGATGGCCGCGGCCATGCTCACCCGCGGCCAGGTCGACCGGCTGATCCTGTCCCGTCCCGCGGTCGAGGCGGGCGAAAAACTCGGGTTCCTGCCCGGCGACCTGCGCGAGAAGGTGGACCCCTACCTGCGACCGCTCTACGATGCACTGCATGACATGATGCCGGCCGATCACATCGCCCGGCGGATCGAGAACGGCGAGATCGAGGTGGCTCCGCTCGCCTTCATGCGCGGACGCACCCTGTCGAACGCCTTTGTGATTCTCGACGAGGCGCAGAATACGACGCCGATGCAGATGAAAATGTTCCTGACCCGTTTCGGCGAAAATGCCCGGATGGTGGTGACGGGCGATCCGACGCAGACCGATCTGCCGCCGGGGGTCAAGTCCGGCCTGCACCATGCCGGCCAGATCCTGCGCCAGGTGCAGGGCATCCGCTTCGTGCAGCTGACCACCGCCGACATCGTCCGCCACAAGCTCGTCACCCGGATCGTGCATGCCTACGAGGCCGATGCGCGCGGCGCCAATCCGGACGAGGACCTGTTCGCAGGGCTTGCCGACGGCGGGCCGCCATGAACGCGCAGCTCCCGCCGGGCCGCATTGTGGTCGACTGCCTCGTCGAGGCCGACGGCTGGGGCGGAGCCGACGGACCGGTCGGTGCCGCAGCCCGGGCCGCCGCTCACGCGACAGTGCGCCGGGGCATCGCCCTGGCGGGGACGGTCGAGGGCCCACGGCCGGAGATCGAGGTGACGCTCCTGCTGGCCGACGACGCGACCGTGCAGACGATGAACGCAGAGTGGCGGGGCAAGCCGGAGCCGACCAACGTCCTGTCCTTCCCCAACTGTACGCCCGGCGAGATCGCGCGCGCGCGCGCCGGCGGACCGCCGCTGCTGCTCGGCGACGTGGTGCTGGCCTTGCAGACCTGCCGCAACCAGGCGCTGGAGCAGGGCAAGACCCTGGCAGACCACGCGGCGCATTTGGTGGTGCACGGCGTGCTGCACCTGTTCGGCTATGACCATGAAACCGATGCCGACGCGGAGCGGATGGAGACGCTGGAGGTGGCGATCCTGGCCGGCCTCGGCGTCGGCGATCCCTACGGTCGGCCATGACCCGACAATACCTGGAGAAAGAGCGACGATGAGCGCATCCGACAGTGGCGGACGGACTGTCGACGACCCTCCGAGTCCGGAGAACCAGCTCTATCCCCTCCCCGAGCAGACGGATCAGCCCAGCGGCGGACAGGCGGGCTGGCTGCGGCGGGCGCTGCGGTCGCTGCTTGGGCGACGGAACGGCGAGACGCTGCGCGAGGCGATCGAGGAGCTGGTCGAGGATGCGGCCACCGAGGAACTGGACCCGGAGGACGGCAGCGAGCGCGCGCTGATCATTAATGTGCTGCGCCTGCACGACATCACGGTCGAGGACGTCATGGTTCCCCGGCCCGACATCGTGGCGCTGGAGATCGAGACGCCGCTGGAGGAGGTCATCGAGATCGTTCGACGCGAGGCGCACTCGCGGATGCCGGTCTATCGCGACTCGCTCGACCACCTGACCGGCTTCGTCCACATCAAGGACCTGATGGACGCCTGGGGCGCGACCAGCGGCTTCAGCCTGGAGCCGATCGTCCGCGACATGCTGTTCGTGCCGCCGTCGATGCGGGTGCTCGAGCTGCTGGCCGAGATGCGGCAGAGCCGCACCCATATCGCGATCGTCGTCGATGAGTTCGGCGGCGTCGACGGGCTGGTCACGATCGAGGACCTGGTCGAGCAGATCGTCGGCGACATCCAGGACGAGCACGAGGACGACAGCGAGCCGGTCATCGACCGACGTCCCGACGGCAGCGTCGTCGCCGACGGCCGTGCCCAGATCGAAACCTTCGAGGAGGAGATCGTGCCGTTCGCCACCGCCGACGAACGGGCGGAGTTCGACACGCTCGGGGGGCTTGTGTTCGCACTCGCCGATCGTGTACCGACGCCTGGCGACGTGCTGCGGCACCAGTCCGGAGTCGAGTTCGAGGTGCTGGACGCCGACCCGCGCCGGATCCGCAAGCTGCGCGTAAGCAACCTGCCCGCCGCCGACTAGATCAACCTCCGACCGGGTTGACTCATCCGATTGGAGAAGGGTTGATCGGTTGCACCGTTCTGGAGCAGCTTATCTGCGTCCGTTCGGACGCAGGCTGCTTCAGGCCGCGGCGCCCGCACGATGCGTTATGGCGGCCGTGCGGCAGGATCGCTATTCTCCGCGGTTCGCACCGCCGGTCGATCCGATGGACGCAACCCCGTCAGGCCAACAGGAGCCGCATTGAGCGAGCAGTCCGCAGCGATCGACCCGGTGGACGGTGCCGGCGGCCGGCTGCGGCTGGTCGCCTGGCTCGGCACGCGGGTAGGCTGGAAGCGGCACCTGGCAGCTCTGGTCCTCGGCGCGTTGGCTGCCACCGCCATGCCCCCCTTCTTCGACCTGATCGGCTTCGCCGTCGCCCTGACCGGGCTGGTCTGGATCGGGGACGGCTGCGCCCGCAGCCGCCGGCCGGGCCGTGCCTCCTTCTGGGTGGGCTGGTTCTTCGGGCTCGGCTATTTCCTTGTCGGCCTGTGGTGGGTGACCAACGCGCTGCTGATCGATGCCGCCCGCTGGTGGTGGATGGTGCCGGTGGCCGCCCTCGGGCTGCCGATGCTCCTGTCCCTGTTCTGGGGCGCCGCGCTCTGGCTGTGGCGACGGCTGGGCCTCACCGGTCCCGGGCGGGTCGCCGCGCTGGCCGGGATTTTCGGCATCGCCGAATGGCTGCGCGGGACAGTGATGACCGGGTTTCCCTGGAACATGCCCGGCTATGCCTGGTGGCCGTTCGACAGCGTGCTGCAGTCGGCCTCGTGGATCGGCTTCTATGGACTGACCGTGGTCACGCTCCTGATCGTGATGTCGCCGGCCGCCGGCATCGACGGCGTGACCGGACGGATCGCACGCCGGGCCTGGGCCTGGCCGGCCGGCGCGCTCGGGCTGCTGGCGGCGATCGCCGTCGGCGGCCATGTGCGGCTGGCTCTCGCGCCGGATCTGAATGCCGCCGAGGCCCACGTCCCCGATGTGATGCTGCGCCTGGTGCAGCCGAATTTCAGTCAGACCGAGAAATGGACCGACGCCCTGCGCAACCCCAACGTGGCCACCCAGATCGAAATGTCGAAGATGGAGGGCTGGCAGCAGATCACCCATGTGATCTGGGCGGAAACGGCAGTGACGTTCTCGGTCACCGACAAGCCGGAGCGGCTGGCCGAGCTGGCCGTGGCGGCACCGGTCGGCGGCTATCTTCTGACCGGCGCGCCGCGGGTCAGCGTCGGCATCGACAGCATGGCGCGAGTCCACAATTCGCTGCTGGCGATCTCGCCGACCGCCCAGGTGGCGGCGAGCTACGACAAGTTCCACCTGGTCCCGTTCGGCGAATATGCGCCTTTCGGCGATCTGCTCTCATTTGCCGGGATCGCCGGCGGCGGCGGGTTCACGCCGGGGCCCGGTCCGCAGACGCTGAGCCTGCCGAGCCCGGCAAACGCGCCGACCCTGCCGCCGTTCAGCCCGCTGATCTGCTACGAGGCGATCTTTCCGGGACAGGTCGTCGCAACCCCGGCGGGTCCTGACGCGCCGGCGCCGCAATGGCTGCTCAACCTGACCAACGACGCCTGGTACGGCGACAGTCCCGGCCCGCGGCAGCACCTGCAGATCGTGCGCGGCCGCGCAATCGAGGAAGGGCTGCCGCTTGTGCGAGCGGCAAATACCGGCATCTCCGCTGTCTTCGATGGCTATGGGCGAGAAGTGGCGCGACTGGACCTGGGCCTGCGCGGCGTCGTGGATTCCCGGCTTCCCGTCGCACTGGCGGGCGGCACACTCTATACGACGGTCGGCGACGTGCCGTTCTGGGTGATCTGCGCCGGCCTGATCCTGGTAGGAGTCGCAAAGCGCCGCCGGCGTCCTTAAGTTATCGAACGGGCCGGGATCGGGCGGATTTCGGTGGCCAAGGGTGGGCAGGCGCGCATAGGGAGAGGTGGCGGGAGGTCCGCTCGTTCCGGTTGACTGACTACTATCGTGTGTCATATACCGAGGTATACCAAAACAACCGACCCAACAACTCAAAAGGTAGTGGACAGCAATGGCAGCTCAGACTCGAAAGACAGGCACCCGCAAGCCCAGGATAAAGCTGGACCGGCCGCATCCGGTGGATGTGCATGTGGGATCCCGTGTCCGCCTGCGCCGAACGCTGCTCGGCATGAGCCAGGAGAAGCTGGGGGAGGCGATCGGCCTCACCTTCCAGCAGGTCCAGAAGTACGAGCGCGGGGCGAACCGCATCGGGTCCAGCCGGCTCTTCGAGCTCAGCCGCATCCTCGACGTGCCGGTCTCGTTCTTCTTCGACGACATGCCGGGCAGCGTGGCGGCTTCGAGCTATGTCGGCGGCATCGCCGAAGGGGCGAGCGAGGAATACGAGGCCGGAGACCCGCTTTCCAAGCGGGAGACGCTGGAACTGGTTCGCGCCTACTACAAGATCAACGAGCCGGCCGTGCGCAAGCGGCTGTTCGAACTGGCCAAGGCGCTGGCGAAGGCGGGCGAGGAGTAGCCCAGGTCACCCGTCGCTGCCTCCGGTGGGCCGCGCGCTGTCGGCTTGACGACACAGGCGGCCGCCGCCTAAACACGTCCGCTTGATCTGGATGCGCGCCCGCGTCAGCCGCCGGCGCAACTTTCTCACCAGCGGAACGATGGGGGCGATATTGGCCAGTCGAGACTATTTGTTCACCAGTGAATCCGTGTCCGAGGGTCACCCCGACAAGGTCTGCGACCGGATATCCGACTCGATCGTCGACCTGTTCCTGAGCCACGATCCCGAGGCGCGTGTCGCCCTGGAGACGCTTGCCACGACGAATCGCGTCGTGCTCGCGGGCGAGACGCGCAGCGCGGTTCCCGTCGCCCACGAGGCCCTGGTCCAGAGCGCGCGCGACGCGGTGCGCGCGATCGGCTACGAGCAGGATGGCTTCCACTGGCAGAGCATGTCGGTCGACTGCTACGTCCACGAGCAGTCGCGCGACATCGCCCTCGGCGTCGACGCGGCCGGCAACAAGGACGAAGGCGCCGGCGACCAGGGCATCATGTTCGGCTATGCCTGCCGCGAGACCGATGCCTTCATGCCGGCGCCGCTCCACTTCGCCCACAGCATCCTCAAGGAAATGGCGCGCGACAGGCACTCGGGCGCGCAACCCGGCTTCGGGCCGGACGCCAAGAGCCAGGTGACGTTGCGCTACGTCGACGGCGAGCCGGTGGGCGCGACTTCGGTGGTGGTGTCGACCCAGCACGCCGCGACTCTCGAGCAGGGCGAGGTGCGCGAGATCGTCCGGCCCTATGTGGAACGCGTGCTGCCGGACGGCTGGATGTGCCCGGAGGACGAGTTCTACGTCAATCCGACCGGCCGCTTCGTGATCGGCGGGCCCGACGGCGACGCCGGGCTGACCGGCCGCAAGATCATCGTCGATACCTATGGCGGCGCGGCACCCCACGGCGGCGGCGCCTTTTCCGGCAAGGATCCGACCAAGGTGGACCGTTCGGCGGCCTATGCCGCCCGCTACCTGGCAAAGAACGTGGTTGCCGCCGGCCTGGCGAAGACCCGCTGCACCATCCAGCTCGCCTATGCGATCGGGGTGTCGAAGCCGCTGTCGGTCTACATCGACGGTGACCTCGAGGTCGATGACGCACGGCTGGCCGCGGTGCTGCGCGAGCTGATGGACCTGAGCCCGCGCGGCATCCGCGAGCACCTGAAGCTCAACCGCCCAGTCTATGCGCGCACCGCCGCCTACGGCCATTTCGGGCGCGAGCCGGAGGCGGACGGCGGCTTCGCCTGGGAGAGCCTGGACCTGGTGGATTCGCTCCGGTCCCGCTTCGCGGCCTGAGCCGCGGCGATGCCCGATCCGCGCGCGGTGAGCGCATCCGGCGATCCGTCGAAGCGGCGACTCTATGGCCGGCGCAGCGCGCGCAAGCTGCGGCCGGGCCGGGCGAGGCTGCTGGCGGAAGGCCTCGACCGGGTCGCCGTTCCCGATGGCCCGGGGCAGCCGCTGACCGCCGAAGGCCTGTTTGGCCCGGACATCCGTCGGCTGTGGCTGGAGATCGGTTTCGGCGGCGGCGAGCACCTCGCCTGGCAGGCAGCCGCCAATCCCGAGGTCGGGTTCATCGGCTGCGAACCGTTTCTGAACGGAGTGGCGAGCCTGTTGCGGCACGTCGCCGAGGAGGGCCTCGCCAACGTCCGGATCCATGCCGGCGACGCCCGGTCGGTGATCGATCGCCTGACCGACGCCGCCGTCGAGCGCGTGTTCATCCTGTTTCCGGATCCGTGGCCGAAGCGCCGCCACAAGGCGCGGCGCATCGTCTCGGCCGAGACCCTGGACGCGCTGGCCCGGGTAATGGCGGACGGGGCTGAGCTCAGGCTCGCCTCCGACGATCCGGTGCAGATTGGCTGGATGCTGCAGGTTGCGCCGCCGCATCCGGCCTTCGTCTGGCAGGTCGAGGGACCGGCGGACTGGCAAATGCGCCCTGCCGACTGGCCGCAGACCCGGTACGAGGCGAAGGCCCTTGCCGCTGGGCGCACGCCGGTGTTCCTGCGCCTGCGCCGCCGGTCGCGCGCCGTCATAAAAACTTGATTTCCGCTCGCGGTTGCGCCTAATAAGTGGTGTCGTCTGGTTAGGGACGACCCCGGGACGTGCGGACGGGTGGGCCTCTGGCCCGCCCTTTTTGTTTTCGGAGATCGACGTTCTCCGGAATCGGCTGACGTTCGGTGCGGCCTCGGCGAAGGAGATGCGGGACGTGGAGCTGTCGGCCCGTGTGGCGGCATTGATCGAACCGGCGCTGGCCCAGCTCGGCTACGAGCTGGTGCGGGTTGCCCTGACCGGTCGCACGCCCCGGGTGTTGCAGGTAATGATCGAGCCGGCGGACGGGCGGGTGATGACGGTGGAGGACTGCTCGTCGGTCAGCGACGTGGTATCCGCCCTGCTCGACGTCGAGGATCCGGTACCGGGCGCCTACAATCTCGAGGTCAGCTCGCCCGGCCTCGACCGGCCCCTGACCCGGGTGAAGGACTACGAGCGCTTCGCCGGCTTCGAAGTGAAGGTCGAGCTGGAACGGATGATCGACGGCCGGCGGCGGTTCCGCGGGCTGCTGGTCGGGACGCGGCCGGCGGCGGCCGGCGAGGGGCTCGAGGTGGTGATCGAGAGCGAGGGGGAGCAGCACGCCGTGCCGCTGGCGGAGATCGCCGCGGCGAAGCTGGTGCTGACCGATGACCTGGTGAAGGCGGCGATGCATGGCGTGCTGCCGACGGCGCTGCAGGCGGCGCCGTCCGGAACGACCGATACGCAGACGGCTGCGGGTGGCCCTGCCGCCAGGAAGAGCAAGCGAGGAGGCTGAGCGGACCATGGAGACTTATGCGATCCAGCGCGGCGAGTTGCTGCAGGTGGCGGATGCCGTCGCCCGCGAGAAAGGGATCGAGCGCGAGGAGGTCCTGGACGCCATGGAGCAGGCGATCCAGAAGGCCGCGCGCGCGAAATATGGCCAGGAGCACGACATTCGCGCCTTCGTCGACCGCAAGACCGGCGCGATCACGGTCGCCCGCTATCGCGAGGTGACCGAGGCGGTCGAGGATTCGATGACCCAGCTCACGCTCGACGAGGCACGGCAGATCAAGGCGGACGCCGAACTTGGCGAGTTCCTGGTCGATCCGCTGCCGCCGATCGACCTGGGCCGGGTGGCCGCACAGTCCGCAAAGCAGGTGATCTTCCAGAAGGTGCGCGAAGCCGAGCGCGCCCGTCAGTTCGAGGAGTTCAAGGACCGGGTCGGCGAGATCGTCAACGGCCTGGTCAAGCGGACCGAGTTCGGCAACGTCACCGTCGACCTGGGGCGCGGCGAGGCGGTGCTGCGCCGCGACGAACTGCTGCCGCGCGAGACGTTCCGCAACGGCGATCGGGTGCGCGCCTATATCCACGACGTGCGCCAGGAGCCGCGGGGCCCGCAGATCTTCCTGTCGCGGACCCATCCGGAGTTCATGAAGAAGCTGTTCGCCCAGGAGGTGCCGGAGATCTATGACGGCATCATCGAGATCCGCGCCGCGGCGCGCGATCCAGGCAGCCGGGCCAAGATCGCGGTGCTGTCGAACGACTCCAGCATCGACCCGGTGGGCGCCTGCGTGGGCATGCGCGGCAGCCGGGTGCAGGCAGTGGTCGCCGAGCTGCAGGGCGAGAAGATCGACATCATTCCCTGGTCGCCCGATCCGGCGACCTTCGTGGTCAACGCGCTGGCGCCTGCCGAAGTGACCAAGGTGGTGCTCGACGAGGAGACCAACCGCATCGAGGTGGTGGTCCCCGACGAGCAGCTCAGCCTGGCGATCGGACGCCGCGGACAGAATGTGCGGCTTGCGTCGCAGCTCACCGGCTGGGACATCGACATTCTCACCGAGGAGGATGAGAGCGAGCGCCGGCAGCAGGAGTTCCACGCCCGCAGCCAGCTGTTCATGGATGCGCTTGACGTCGATGACGTGATCGCCCATCTGCTGGTAACCGAAGGCTTCTCCAAGGTCGAAGAGGTCGCTTATACCGAGGTGACCGACCTGTCGCAGATCGAGGGCTTCGACGAGGACGTGGCTTCGGAACTGCACGCCCGCGCTCAGGCCTATCTCGACGAGCGGGAGCGCCTTGAGACCGAGCGCCGCCGCGAACTCGGGGTCTCCGACGACTTGGCCGAGGTGCCGGGCCTGAGTTCGACCATGCTGGTCAAGCTGGGCGAGGCCGAGGTGCGCACCCTCGACGATCTGGCGGATCTGGCCAGTGACGAGCTGGTGGAAATCCTCGGGCCGGGCGCAATGAGCCAGCAGGACGCGGATGCGATCATCATGGCCGCACGGGCCCATTGGTTCACCGGCGACCAGGTGGCGCCGGCCGAGGAGAAGGCCGGCGCCGAGGCCTGACGGGGCTTGGGAGCAGTCGGCGGGGAGACCACGGCAGTGGCGGATGGAATGGAAAGGCTAAGCGGTGAGCGCGTCAGCGACATGCGCCGATGATCGTGCCGATACGGATCGGGGCGACGCCGGAGACGTGCAGCGCCGGTGCCTTGTCACGGGCGAACGCCGCGACAAGGGTGAACTGATCCGCTTCGTGGTCGGGCCGGGTGCCGTCGTGGTGCCGGATCTCGATGCAGTGCTGCCCGGCCGGGGCCTCTGGGTCACCGGCCAGCGGGTGACGGTCGCGGACGCGGTCAAGCGCCGCGCATTCAGCCGGGGGGCCAAGGCCGCGGTCACCGCGCCCGACGACCTGGCCGACCGGCTCGGCACCATGCTGACCGAGCGGCTGATCAATGCGGTGGCGCTGGCACGACGGGCCGGCGATGCCATCTGCGGCTATGAAAAAGTGCGTGCCGTCTTGCGCTCCGGGCGCGCATCGGTCTTATTGTCGGCGCGGGATCGTCAGGCGGAAGGTGCGCGCAAGATGCGGGCGCTGGCGCAGGCTATGGAAGCCGCTGTGCCGATGGTCGATCTTCTGGACGCGGAACAACTGGGCCGGCCCTTCGGGCGGGCGGACAGTGTGCATGCCGTAATCGCAACCGGGGCGATGACGGCGAAGGTGATGGGCGCCGCCGAGCGCTTGGCGCACTACCTCGGGTGTGCGCCGATCGAACGGATCGGCGGCGGGGATAGCGAGGCTCGATGACCGACGGTACTGAAGACAAGACGAAGAAGCCGCTCAGCCTGGGCGGAAGTGGACGACTGCAGCTCAACCGCCACGTGGAAACGGGGCAGGTGCGCCAGAGCTTTTCCCATGGCCGCAGCAAGACGGTCGCCGTCGAGGTCAAGCGCAAGCGGGCCGTCGAGCGCCCGGTGGTGGAGGTGGCGAAGAACGCCCGCGCCAAGGCCCAGAAGGGCGGGCCGGGCAACTCGCAGCTGACCGAGACCGAGCGCGAGTCCCGGATGCGCGCGCTCAAGACCGCGATCCAGGCGCATGAGGATGCCAAGGTGCGCGAGGCCGAAGAGGCCGAGCGCCGCCGGATCGAGGAGGAGGCCCGCAGGGTCGAGGCCGAGGAGGCGCGCCGGATCGAGGCCGAGGAGTCGCGGCGCCGGGTCGAGGTCGAGAAGACGGGTGTCGTCGAGCCGGCAGCGCGGCCGGGGACCGATGCGGCCGCCGTGATGCCGCCTGCGATGGCCGAGACGCCGGCCGCCCGCCGCCCGGCTGTGGCCCCGGTGGTGCGCACCGTCGACGAACCGGTAGCGGAGGGGGCAGACGACCGTCGCGGCGCTGCGGTCAAGCGCGCGCCCGCCCGCGCACGCTCCGAGCCGCGTCGCCGGGCCGGCAAGCTGACGATCGCCCAGGCCCTCGACGGCAGCGCCGAGGACCGCCAGCGCTCCCTTGCCGCCGTTCGCCGCGCGCGGGAGAGGGAAAAGCAGCGCCAGAGCGCGATGCAACGCAATGCGGAGAAAACCAAGGTGATCCGCGAGGTGGTTATTCCCGAGGCGATCACGGTCCAGGAACTGGCCAACCGCATGGCCGAGCGTGCGGCCGACGTGATCAAGGCCCTGATGCGCGCCGGCGTGATGGCCAATATCAACCAGGTGCTCGACGCCGATACCGCGGAACTGGTGGTGACCGAGTTCGGCCACCGCCTGCGGCGGGTGACGGAGGCCGATGTCGAGCAGGGGCTGGAGATGACTGCCGACCTGGATTCCGGCGGCGCGCCGCGTCCACCGGTAGTGACGATCATGGGCCATGTCGATCACGGCAAGACGTCGCTGCTCGACGCGCTGCGCGAGACCGACGTGGTCTCGCGGGAGGCCGGCGGCATCACCCAGCACATCGGCGCCTATCAGGTGACGACCAAGGGCGGCCAGAAGATCACCTTCCTGGACACACCGGGTCACGCCGCCTTCACCGCGATGCGGGCGCGCGGCGCCAAGGTCACCGACATCGTCGTGCTGGTCGTGGCCGCCGACGATTCGATCCAGCCGCAGACGGTCGAGGCCATCCGCCATGCCAAGGCGGCGAACGTGCCGATGATCGTCGCGATCAACAAGATCGACAAGCCGGGCGCCAACCCGGACAAGGTGCGGACCGACCTGCTGCAATACGAGGTGCAGGTCGAGGACCTGGGCGGCGACGTGCTCGACGTGCCGATCTCGGCGCTGAAGCGGACCAACCTGGACCGGCTGGTGGACGCCATCCTGCTGCAGGCGGAATTCCTCGACCTGCGGGCCGATCCGGCCGTACCGGCCCAGGGCGCCATCGTCGAGGCGCGGGTCGAGCGCGGCCGGGGCTCCGTGGCGACCGCGCTGATCCAGCGCGGCACTCTCAAGCCGGGCGACATCTTCATCGCCGGCGCCGAGTGGGGCCGCGTGCGCGCGCTGCTCGACGACCGCGGCGAGCCGGTCGAGGCGGCCGGGCCGTCGATGCCGGTCTCCATCCTGGGTCTGCAGGGCACGCCGATCGCGGGCGACGACGTGATCGTCGTCGACAGCGAGGGCCGCGCCCGCGAGGTGGCGGAGTTCCGCAGCCGCAAGCGGCGGGAGGAGGAATCCACGCCGGTGGCGCGCGGGACGCTGGAGCAGATGTTCAGCGCGATCAAGGCGGGCGAGAGCAAGGAGCTGCCGGTGGTGCTCAAGGCCGACGTGCATGGCTCGGTTGAGGCGATCGGGGCTGCGCTGGAGCAGATGTCGAACGAGGAGGTCTCGGTTCGCGTGCTGCACGCCGCGGTCGGCGGCATCAACGAGTCCGACGTGACCCTGGCCAAGGCCAGCGGCGCCTTCATCGTCGGCTTCAACGTCCGCGCCAATCCGCAGGCTCGCGACATGGCGGCCCGCGACGGCGTCGACATCCGCTACTATTCGGTGATCTACGACATCGTCAACGACGCCAAGGCCCTGATCCAGGGCATGATGGCGCCGACCCTGCAGGAGAACTTCCTCGGGCACGCGGACATCCGCGAGGTGTTCAACATCACCAAGGTCGGCAAGGTCGCCGGCTGCCGGGTCACCGACGGCGTGGTGCGGCGCGGCGCCAAGGTGCGCCTGCTGCGCGACAACGTCGTGGTCCACGAAGGCTCGCTGTCGACCCTCAAGCGCTTCAAGGACGAGGTCCGCGAGGTGCAGGCCGGCTATGAGTGCGGCATGGCATTCGAGAACTACCACGACATCCAGGTCGGCGACGTCATCGAGTGCTTCGAGGTCCAGGAGGTCGCGGCAAAGCTGTAACCGGCCGCTGCATGCCCGGGACGCCGGCCCTCGCCGGCGCATCCCGTGGCATCGCATTGATGTCGGGGCGTGGACCTTCGGATTGCGGCTCGCGGTACTGCCCATGAAAAGAGCATCGTCGCATGAACCCACCCAGCGCCAGCTGCGGGTCGGCGAGGAAATCCGGCACGCTCTCGCCCTGATCTTCTCACGCGAGGAGCTGCACGATCCCACCCTTCAGGGCGTTTCGCTGACCTTCAGCGAGGTGCGGGTCAGTCCCGACCTCAAGAACGCAACGGTGTTCTTCCTGCCGTTGGGCGGCCAGGACGTCGACCCGATCGCCAAGGGCCTGGTGCGGGCGACCCCGCACCTGCGCGGCCTGCTGGCAAAGCTGGTCCGGCTACGCCTGGTGCCCCGGCTGCGATTCATTCCCGACCAGAGCTTTGCCCAGGCCGAGGCCATCGACCGCCTGCTGCGCCGGGTCGGCCCGATCGCGCCGGCAGACGACGACGAAACCGACGGCCCGCAGGACGACGACCGAGGGCCCGAATAAGGCCGGGAGGTCACGCGATGGCGCGACGCCGCAAGGGCCAGCCGGTCCATGGCTGGCTGATCGTCGACAAGCCGGCCGGCCTCACCTCGACCGCGGTGGTGGGCAAGGTCCGCTGGCTGTTCGACGCGGCCAAGGCCGGACATGCCGGCACGCTCGATCCGCTCGCAACCGGTGTTCTGCCGATCGCCCTTGGCGAGGCAACCAAGACGGTGGGCTTCGTCATGGACGGGGCGAAGCGCTACCGGTTCACCATCCGCTGGGGGGAGCAACGGGACAGCGAGGATTCCGAAGGCGCGGTGGCGGCGACCTCGGACGCGCGGCCGGAGCCGGCGGAAATCCGGGCCGCACTTTCCGGCTTCGTCGGCCGGGTCATGCAGGTTCCGCCGCGCTACTCGGCGATCAAGGTCGGCGGCCGGCGAGCCTATGACCTCGCCCGCGACGACGTGGACTTCGAGCTCAAATCCCGGCTGGTCTCGGTCGACCGACTGGAGCTGGTCGCGGTTCCGGACCGCGACACCGCGGTCTTCGAGGTCGACTGCGGCAAGGGCTTTTACGTGCGGGCCCTGGCCCGCGACCTCGCTCAGGCGCTTGGCTGCCTCGGCCATATCGCCGCCCTGCGCCGGCTGCAGGCCGGCCCGTTCGGAGAGGCGAACGCAATTTCCCTTTTGAAACTGGAGGAGTTGGGGCATAGTCCCGCCCGCTTTGAGCATCTGGTCCCGGTCAGGACCGCGCTGGACGACATCCCGGCGCTGGCCATGACCGATACCGAGGCGGACCGGCTGCGCAACGGCCAGGCCGTGCAAGTGCTCCGGACCGTGGATCTGATCAACGTCCAGAACCTGGTTGACGGGGATCTGGTGTGTGCCCTGCAGGGCGACACACCGGTAGCCATTGCCAGGCTGGACCGACCGGAACCGCCCGAAGCCGGGCGTATCCGGGAGGCAACCCAGATCCATCCGGTTCGCGTCCTGAACCTGTGATCCAAGGAGTACGACGATGTCGATTACGGCTGAACGCAAGCTGGAGCTGATCGGGGAATATGCGACCAAGGAGGGCGACACGGGCTCGCCGGAGGTGCAGGTCGCCATTCTCAGCGAGCGCATTCGCAACCTTACCGATCACCTGGGCGACCACAAGAAAGACCACCATTCGCGACGCGGCCTGCTGATCATGGTCGGGCAGCGCCGGCGGTTGCTGGACTACCTCAAGCGCAAGGACGATGCGCGTTACCGCACGCTCATCGAACGCCTGGGGCTGCGCCGCTAGGGGGGCCGGGCGGCTTCGGCCGCCGCCGCCGGGCTCCGATCCGCCGTCGGCCGTGTCGGAGCGCGCGACGCCGGTAGCAAATTCCCTGGCTGGACTGTATGACGGGCGGCGCAGACACAAGGGTGGCTGCGTTGGACCCGTCCCGATGGACGCGGTAGTGGGCCGAAGGGCCCGGATGAAGTGGAAGATGTGATGTTTGATATCGTACGCAAGGAAATAACCTGGGGCGGGCGCCCGCTGATCCTGGAGACCGGGCGCATCGCGCGCCAGGCCGACGGCGCGGTGCTGGTCACCTACGGCGAAACCACCGTGCTCTGCACGGCAGTCGCCGCCAAGAAGATCAAGCCGGGCCAGGGATTTTTCCCGCTGACCGTGAACTACCAGGAAAAGACGTTCGCCGCCGGCAAGATCCCCGGCGGCTTTTTCAAGCGGGAAGGCCGTCCCAGCGAGAAGGAGACGCTGATCTGCCGCCTGATCGACCGCCCGATCCGCCCGCTGTTCCACGAGAGCTTCCTGAACGAGACGCAGATCGTCGCCACGGTGCTCGCCCATGACCTGGAGAACGATCCGGACGTGGTCGCGATGATCGGCGCCTCTGCGGCCCTGACCATCTCCGGCGTGCCGTTCATGGGTCCGATCGCGGCCGCGCGCGTCGGCATGGTCGATGGCCGCATGGTGCTGAACCCGACGGCCGCCCAGCTGGCAGCCTCCACCCTGGACCTCGTCGTCGCCGGCACCCAGCAGGGCGTGCTGATGGTCGAATCCGAGGCGAAGGAACTGGACGAGACCCAGATGCTGGACGCGGTGATGTTCGGCCATCGCGAGATGCAGGCGGTGATCGACCTGATCATCGACCTGGCCGAAGACAGCGCGAAAGAGCCCTGGCCGGCGCCCCAGATCAGCGACGAGGACAAGGCCCTGGCCGACCAGGTGCGCGCCGCTGCCGAGGCCGACGTGCGTGCTGCCTATGAGCAGCCGCTGAAGTCGGCGCGGCACGACAGGCTCGACGAGGCCCGCTCTCGGGTCAAGGAATCGCTGGCTGCCGACAACCCGGCGCTGGCCGAGAAGGTCTCGGGCGCGTTCAAGGCGCTGGAGAGCGACGTCGTCCGCAACGCGATCCTCGACACCGGCCGACGCATCGACGGCCGCGACACCAAGACCGTCCGCCCGATCGTGGCCGAAGTCGGCGTGCTGCCGCGCGCCCACGGCTCGGCCCTGTTCACTCGTGGCGAGACCCAGGCGCTGGTGGTGGCCACGCTCGGGACGGCGCAGGACGAGCAGATCATCGACGCGCTGGCGGGTGAGTATCGCGAGCGCTTCATGCTGCACTACAACTTCCCGCCCTATTCGGTGGGCGAAGCCGGCAGGATGGGGACGCCGGGACGCCGCGAGATCGGCCACGGCAAGCTCGCCTGGCGCGCGCTGCATCCGCTGATGCCCGACCGGGAGGCCTTCCCCTACACCCTGCGGCTGGTCTCCGAGATCACCGAGTCCAACGGCTCGTCGTCGATGGCGACCGTCTGCGGCGGCTCGCTGGCGCTGATGGACGCGGGCGTGCCGCTGGGCCGGCCGGTGGCCGGCATTGCGATGGGCCTGATCAAGGAGGACGACCGGTTCGCGGTACTGTCCGACATCCTCGGCGACGAGGACCATCTCGGCGACATGGACTTCAAGGTCGCCGGCACCACGCAGGGCGTGACCTCGTTGCAGATGGACATCAAGATCACCTCGATCACCGAGGACATCATGAAGATCGCCCTCGACCAGGCGCGGGACGGGCGCATCCACATTCTCGGCGAGATGGAGAAGGCATTGAGCGGCGCGCGCGAGGAAGTATCGCAGTTTGCTCCGCGGATCACCGTGATCAACATCCCGAAGGACAAGATCCGCGACGTGATCGGTACCGGCGGCAAGATCATCCGCGAGATCACCGAGAACACCGGTGCCAAGATCGACATCGAGGACGACGGCACGATCAGCGTGTCGGCGGTCGACGCGGCGGTCATCCAGAAGGCGATCAACTGGATCCAGGGCATCGTCGCCGAGCCGGAGGTCAACAAGATCTATGACGGCAAGGTGGTCAAGACGACCGACTTCGGCGCCTTCGTCAACTTCATCGGCAACCGTGACGGCCTGGTGCACATCTCCGAGCTGACGGAAACGCGGGTGGAGAAGACCACCGACGTGGTCAAGGAAGGCGACGCGGTCAAGGTGATGGTGCTCGGCTTCGACGATCGCGGCAAGGTCCGCCTGTCGATGCGCTGCGTCGACCAGGCGACCGGTGCCGCGCTGCCGGTGACCGAGCGGCCGCGCCGGGATGGCCCGCCCCGGGGCGGGCCTGGCGGCGGCGACAGGGGCGGTGACCGCGGCGGCTTCCGGGGTGGCGACAGGGGCGGCGACCGCGGGCCGCGGTCCGATTTCGCGTCCGCGCCAGAAGCTGCCCAGCCGGACGGCGAGTTCGGCGACCGTGGCGACCGCGGCAAGCGGCGGGAGCGCGATCGCGACCGGCCGCGCCGCCATCACGACGACGACTGATCTTCGGCCATCGGCCGGAACGAAACGGCGGCCCGCGGGCCGCCGTTCTCATGTCAGGTTGTACCGGAGACCTTCAGAGCCGGGTCGGGTTCGGCGCGTCGCCATAGACCTCGGCCGGATCGAAGGTCTTGCCCTGCTCCTCGAACCGGAGCGTCACCGGCCCCCGGTCGCCCAGTGGGACCGAGCGATAGAAGCAGGACCGGTAGCCGACGTGGCAGCTGGCGTCGCCGGCGACGCGGACCCGCAGCCAGACCGCGTCCTGGTCGTCGTCGATCCGCATCTCGACCACGTGCTGGACCAGCCCGCTGGTCGCGCCCTTGCGCCACAGAACCTGCCGCGAGCGGCTGAAGTAATGCGCCTCGCCGGTCTCGATTGTGCGCTGCAGCGCCTCGGCATTCATGTAGCCGAGCATCAGCACCTCGCCGGAGGCGTGGTCCGTGGTCACGACCGGCAGCAGCCCGTCGGAATCGAAACGCGGAGCCAGATCGCGGCCTTCCTCGACCTGCTCGACGCTGGTGCGGCGGGCGAAAGGTACCGCTGGCTCAGTATCCGGCATTGCCCCGGACCATGCTCATGAAGCGCTGCTCTAGCCTGGGCTCGATCTCGAACCGGCCGGTGAAGCGCGAGGTGATGGTGACGGTGGCGCTCTTCTGCACCCCGCGGGTGGTCATGCAGTGATGGGTCGCCTCCATCAGCAGCGCCACCCCCGCCGGCGCCAGCGCCTGCTCGATCGCGTTGACGATCTGGGCGGTCATGGTTTCCTGGGTCTGCAGCCGCCGGCCGAAGATGTCGACCACGCGGGCCAGTTTCGACAGCCCGACCACTCGGCCGACCGGCAGATAGGCGATATGGGCGCGGCCGGTGATCGGTACGATGTGGTGCTCGCAGTGGGAGACGAAGCTGATGTCGCGCAGCATGACCATGTCGTCATAGCCGTCGACCTCCTCGAAGGTGCGACTCAGCACCTCCACCGGGTCGACGTCGTAGCCGGCGAAGAATTCCTCATAGGCGCGGACCACCCGCGACGGCGTGTCGAGCAGGCCCTCGCGGTCGGGATCGTCGCCGGTCCAGCGGATCAGGGTGCGCACCGCCGCTTCCGCCTCGGCGCGCGTCGGCCGGCCGTTCTGCGGCTCGGTCTTGGCGCGGGCGCCGATTCGGGTCTGCATCTCGGTTACCAGGGCATCCATAGGCCGGCTCTCCGTGTCGGTCAGTGCCCATGCACGCGCACATGCGCGGGGCAGATGGGCAACGCGGTAAATATAGGAGCCGCCCGCGGAAATCCTAACCTAAACCTGGCCGGGCCGGCCTGCGCCGATCAAAAGCTGGTCACGAAACGTGACCTCGCGTGACAGGGCGCTCAGTGCAGGTGCTTGGGCAGATCGCCGATGGCCGCGTCGACGAGGCTGGCACCCGGCGCGCCCTCGAGCTGCTTGGCCAGAATCTCGCGGCTGGCGGTAACCACGAGCTGTGCCGCCTCGGCGCGGATCGAGGCCTGGGCCTGGGCCTCGGCCTGGGCGATCCGGTCGATGGCCAGCTGTTCGCGGCGGGCCAGCGTTTCGTCCAGCCGGGCCCGGCTCTCGCCAATCAGGCTTTCCGCGTCGGCGCGGGCCTGCACGATGATCGCCTCGCACTCCTTGACCGCGTCGCGCTGCCGGCGCTGGTAGTCGGCGAGCAGGTGCTGGGCCTCCTCGCGAAGGGCCTCCGCCGCGTCGAGCTCGGTGCGGATCTTGGCTGCCCGGTCGTCCAGCGACTTCAGGATCGGGCGTCCGCCCTTCCAGATGATCAGCAGGACCGTCACCGCGAAGGCGACTGCGACCCAGAATTCCGCTTGCTGAAACATGGCGCTGTCCTCGTGTTTCCGCCGTCTCAGGCGCCGGCCGGCCGGCCGGCCTGGGCGGCCGAGACGGCAGCGGCGACCTGGGCGTCGGTGGGCTTCTTGCCGCTGATCCGCGCAACCAGGTCGGCGGTCACTTCAGCTACGGCCTCGCCAACCTGGGCCTTGGCGGCCTGCGCGGCCGCCGCGATCCGCTGCTCGGCAGCCTGGATCTTCTCCGCGACTTCGGCGGCCTGGGCCTGCTCGCGTCGCGCCGACTCCTCGCCAATGGCCTCCTGGGCGGCTTTCAGGGTCTCGTGGGCCTGCGTGCGGGCCCCGGCAAGCGCCCTCTCATAGGCCTCGAGCACCGCCTCGGCTTCCGCCTTGGCGGTCTCCGCCCGCTCCAGGTTGTCTGACACCGTCCGCTGGCGCAGTTCGAGCGTGGCCGTCATCCGCGGCAGGATCAGGGTTGTCAGGATGCGGTAGAGCAGCGCGAACAGCACGACCAGCCAGAAGATCTGGCTGGGAAAGGAACTTGGATCGAATTGCGGCACGCCGGTCGCTCCCGATCGCCGTCGGGCCGGGTCGCGGCCGAAACCGGACCCGGCGTTCTCGACGGACCTAGCTGAACAGCGCGATCAGCGCCACGATGAGGGCGAACAGCGCGATGGCCTCGGTCACCGCGAAGCCGATCCAGATGTTCGCGCCGATCTCTTCCTTCGACGCCGGATTGCGCGCCAGCGCGGTGATGTAGCTGGACCAGACGTTGCCGACGCCGATACCGGCGCCGATCATGCCGATCGCGGCCAATCCGGCGCCGACATATTTCAGCGCGTCAACAATGCTGCCTTCCATGTTCCGCTTCCTTCTTCCGGATATGGGTGTGAATGACGAGGTCAGTGCAGGTGGATCGCGTCATGCAGGTAGATGCAGGCCAGGATGGCGAAGACATAGGCCTGGATGACGGCGACCAGCAGTTCGAGCAGGGTGATCGCGACCAGGGCGGCGAAGGGAAGCACGCCGGGCACCACGGCAAAGGCGCCGAGCCCGACGACGAAGCCGGCGATCACCTTCAGCAGCACGTGGCCGACCGTCATGTTGGCGAACAGGCGGACCGAAAGGCTGATCGGCCGCGACAGGTAGGAGATCAGCTCGATCGGGATCAGGATCACCGCAGTCCACAGCGGCGCGCCTTCCGGGAAGAACAGCCGGCCGAAACCCGCGCCGTGGCGGACGATGCCGATGATGGTGACCGCGACGAAGACGAAGGCCGCCATCGTGAACGTCACGGCGATATGGCTGGTGTACGTGAAGCTGTAGGGAATGAGCCCCAGCAGGTTCCCGAACAGGACGAACATGAACAGGGTGAAGATGAATGGGAAGTAGCGCCGCCCCTCGTGCCCGACATTGTCGCGCACCATGTTTGCGACCACGCCGTAGAGCATCTCGGTCATCGCCTGCAGCCGGGTCGGTACCAGGCGCTGGCTGCGGGTGGCATAGAAGAACAGCAGCGAGATCACGGCGACTGCAATCGCCATCCACAGCGACGAATTGGTGAAGGAGATGTCGAGTCCGCCGACGTTGATGTCGATCAGCGGTTTGATCTCGAACTGCTCCAGCGGCCCGTGCGCCTCGGCATGGTCCGCGTCGCCGTTGACCACCGTATGAACCGAGGAATCGGCCTCCATGGCTTCTTCCGCCAGCCCGGTGACTGTCTCGTCCGCTTCTTGCTCGGTCTCGTTGTCCATCAGCCGTCCCTGCCGACGCTCATTTGCCGTCGCGTCCCGGTTCCCGTTGGGCCGCCTTCGCTGCTTCCCGCGCCATCTTGGCCTGTCGCTCCATGGCCCTGGCGACGCGGTACACGTTCATGAAGGCTGCCCCCGAACCGAGGATGAAGAAGGTGATCAGCAGCCAGGGGCCTGTGTCCAGCCAGGCGTCGAGCGCGACACCGATTGCCACGCCGGCCACCAGACCCGCCAC
>JBHJOG010000279.1:0-2715 GCA_050329975.1 Alphaproteobacteria bacterium
ATCGGGTCGTCGATCGGCTTGCCCCCCGCCTTGGCCGCCTGGCGCCAGCCGTGGATGGTGCGGTGCACCTCCAGCATGAAGGCATGGAAGTGCACACGGCGCTTGTGGTCGACCGGGGCACCGGCGAAGAACATGTCCATCAGCATCGACTTGCCGCGGCCGACGTCGCCATGGAGGTAGATGCCCTGAGGCGCGTCGTCCGCCGCTGCCGGCGGGTCGCCGAATAGGCGCGCGATGAGCCGACCGAGTCCGCCCCGCGGCCGGCTGCTAGCGGCCGGCCGCGGGGCGGCGGCGAGCGCGTCATACAACCGCTGCAATTCGTCGGCAGCGTCCGCCTGCGCCGCGTCCCGCGCCAGCGTGCCGGCCTCGACCAGTGCCAGGTAGGCGGCGCGCGGTCCTGCTGTGGCGGGCTCGGATATCGGGTTAGGATTGAGCGCGTGCATCGGCGGTGCGGGTGAACCTCGGCAGGGTGCGACGCGACCATAGGAACCGATCCCGGCGCGGGCAAGGGCGGCGCTGCCGCAGAGCAGTCTGCGTCCGGGCGGCTTTCCGGAGGAGAAGGGGACGAGGATGCGCAGGGTATTCTTGGCTTTGGCGGCGACGGGGGCGTTGAGCGCGCCGGCGGCAGCCGGCGACGCGCCGACCGCGATGCAGCAGGTGCAGATCATCCAGAGCGCGCTGGACGTGCTGGGCCACGACCCGGGGCCGATCGACGGGCGCTGGGGCGCGCAGACTGCGGCGGCGGTCGCCGCCTTCACCCGCGCCGAAGCCTATGACGGCCCCTCGGACGGTCCCAACGACACCCTCGCCGAAGCGCTGCTCTCGCTGGTCGGCCCGGCGGCGGAGGCGCGTTTCGGCACCGACCCGACCGGCACCTGGGACCTCGACTTCGCCGCCATGTCGGCCGAGGAGCGGCAGCAGCTGATGGAGGTCTACGGGCTGGACAGCCTGGAGTCCTGCGCCTCGCTGTTCGCGATCTACTTTTCCGGCGGCATCGTCTACCGCCAGTGGGACACCGGCAGCCCGGTGGTGATGGAGGTGGCCGAGGGGCGGATGCTGTCGCTGGACCCGGGCAGCGAGTTCGAGCCCTTCGCCTTCGTCTTCGTCGACGAGCTCACCATGCACCGCGAGGTCGAGGGATTCACCGAGGTCTGGGCGCGCTGCGACCAGCTCGGCGGCGCCCCGCTGTAGATGCGACCGGCTTTTCTGGCCGTCCTGCTCACGTTCGTCGGCGGCCCGGCAGCGGCCGACGTGACACTGACGCCGGTGCAGGTGGTCCAGCTTGCCCAGAGCGCGCTGGTCGTCCTCGAGGAAGATCCCGGCCCGGTCGACGGCAGGCTCGGGCCGCGGACGCGGGCGGCAATCGACGCCTATGTCTGGACGAGCGGACTGGAGATGGGCTGGGACCCGCGGTCGCGGGACCCGGGCCGCGCGCTGGACCAGGGCCAGGCGATGTCGCTCAACGTCGCCGCGATGCCGGCGCTGGAGCGCGAATTCGGCCATCCGCTGGACGGGCTCTTCGGCTATATCGGCAGCTTCCCGATGGACCGGGAGCAGGCGCTGCTGGCCGGCAGCCTGGAGGGCGTCGGCGGCGGCGTCGACTGCGACGCGGCGCCCGACCGGGTGGTGCAGCTCAACGGCCTGATCGTGATCGAGCCGGACCGCGGGCCGTCCATCGTCACCGCGGCGCCGCCCGAACTGCTCCCGCTGCCGCCGTCCGGCGCCTGGCATGCCGAGGCGGAGCCGTGGCGGCTGCTGGTCGTCGGCCCGGATGTGCTTTCCTTCCAGCAGGAGGGCGACCACTATGTTTATGGTCGTTGCAAGTCATGAGAAGCCCGATGCGCATCCTCGCCGCCGTCCTCTGCATCCTCGGCCTGAGCGGGCCCGCCGTCGCCGGCGACCCGCCGACGCCGTTCCAGGAAGTCCAGATGGTCCAGAGCGCCCTGGCGATCCTGGGCTACGAGCCCGGGCCGCTGGACGGCGAATGGGGCAACGCGACCCAGTCCGCGCTCGAGGCCTTCGCCGCCGACACCGGCTATGACGGCCCGACCGGGGCCGCCGACGGCGCGGTGATCGACGCCCTGTTCGCCCGGCTCGGCCCGGCGCTGGAGGCGGGCTTCGGCACCGATCCCACCGGCACCTGGGACCTGGACTTCTCCGCCTACAGCGAGGCCGAGCGCCGGGACATGATGGCGCTGTACGGGTGGGAGGTCATGGAGACCTGCTCCTCGCCCCTCGCCATCTACTTCTCCGGCATTGCCTATCGGCAGTGGGTGTCGGGCGCGCCGCTGGTGATGACGCTGAAGGACCGGCGGCTGGAGGCCCTGCACCCGGATCCGGGCGACGGCTTCCTCGAGCCCTTCGCCTTCAGCTTCGTCGACGAGTCGACGATGCACCGCGAGGTCGAGGGCGACACTGAGATTTGGCTGCGCTGCGACGGGCCGCAATAGGAAGCCTCGCCGCTGCGCCGGCGCGAGGCGCCATTGACGCACCGTCCGCTGCGTCCTAGACCTTAGCCGGTCAGATTGCAGTGCAGCACGGAGGCGCCGCGGCGCATGTCGGTTTCACGATCCCGTCCCCTTTCGCCGCATCTCCAGATCTACCGGCCGGAAATCAGCTCGGTCCTGTCGATCCTGCACCGGCTGACCGGGATCGCGCTGTTCTTCGGCACCGCGGTCTGGGTCTGGTGGCTGCTGGCGGCGGCGATCGGCGACG
>JBHJOG010000280.1:0-2616 GCA_050329975.1 Alphaproteobacteria bacterium
AGCGTCAGACGGCCGGATGGCCGCCTCGCCGCAATGGGGAAACCCGCGGCGGGGAGGAAAGTCCGGGCTCCATGGAGACACGGTGCCGGGTAACGCCCGGCGAGGGTGACCTTAGGGAAAGTGCCACAGAAAGCAAACCGCCGCGCCGGCTTGCGCGCGCGGCAAGGGTGAAAGGGTGGGGTAAGAGCCCACCGCGGGCCCGGCAACGGGAACGGCATGGCAAACCCCACCGGGAGCAAGACCAGATAGGGGTGTGCGGGCGGGTCTTCGGGCCTGTCCAGGCGGGTCTCCGCGCCGTCACCCGGGTAGGTCGCGAGAGGCGCACAGCAATGTGCGTCCCAGATGAATGGCCATCCCCTCGGCCGTCCGCAAGGACGACCGGGCGGACAGAACCCGGCTTACAGGCCGTCTGACGCTTGCTTTTTCATCACCGGCGGCGCTCCATTCTCTAACCGGACCATAGACCGGCTCACCGGCCTTGGAACATTGATGCGAATTCCGTACCGCATCTCACAAATGGCACTCATCATCGGTGCAAGCGGCCCGCTTGGACGGCGCAGCAAAGGAAGCCGGCGGTCAACGACCGGGTCCAGCAGTAGCGCGTTGATAATTCCGTGGCGCGCGGGAAGAGGGAGTACATGATGAGCATGAGGAGGTTGGCGGCCGTCACCGCTGTTCTGGCGCTGACGGGCGCCCCGACTGCGCTGGCCCAGTCCGATGAACCGATCAAGATTCCGATTCACAACTGGTCGAGCCAGATTGTCGGCGCCCATATCGTTGGCAAGATCCTGGGCGAGGCCGGCTACGAGGTCGAGTACATCCCGGCCGACAGCCAGGTCGTCTACACCTCGATGTGCGAGGGCGACATCGACCTGGTGCACGAGGTCTGGCAGGGCGCCTTCGGGGTGGCGTTCGAAGCTGTTGTCGACCAGGGCTGCGTCATCGACGCCGCGACCCACGATGCCACGACCCGCGAGGAATGGTGGTATCCCGCCTATGTCGCGGACCTGTGCCCCGGGCTGCCGGACTGGCAGGCGCTGGGCGAGTGCGCCGAACTGTTCGCAACCCCCGAAACCGAGCCGATGGGCCGGTTCCTGGCCGGGCCGGTCGACTGGCTGAAGCACGACCAGGAGCGGGTCGACGGACTGGGCATCCCGTTCAAGGTGGTGAACGCGGGATCGGCAGCAGCGCTGTGGGCTGAACTGGCGTCCGCATCCAGCCGCCAGGAACCCATCGTGCTGTTCAACTGGACGCCGAACTTCATCGAGGCGATGTACGAGGGTGCGTTCGTCGAGTTTCCGGAATATGAAGATGCCTGTCGCGAAGATCCCGCTTGGGGCGTGAACCCCGACCTCGCCTATGACTGCGGCAATCCGAAGGACGGCTATCTCAAGATCGGCGTATGGGAAGGGTTCCCCGACAACTGGCCGGCGGCCTACGCCATCCTGCAGCAGATCAACTTCAGCAACCTGGACATCGCCGTGATGGCCAAGCTCGCCGACATCGACGGCATGGAGCCCGAGGCAGCAGCCGACGAGTGGCTGGCCGACAATGAGGACACGTGGCGGGCATGGCTGGAGGCAGGCCAATAGCAGCGGTCGGCGCCCGCATCCTGCATGTGGGCGCGACATGACCACGCCGGACCGGCTGCTGCGGGCGCGACAGCCCGCAGCAGCCGCGGGAGCAGGGGGTGACCGTGGCCGATCCGTTGCTGGCATGCCGCAACGTCTGGAAGATCTTCGGCCGTTCGCCGCAGGCCCTGCTGCGCAGTCATGGCGGCGCGCCCGACGCTGACGCGATTGCGGCCAGCGGCCATATCGGGGCGGTCCAGGATGTCTCGCTGGCGGTCGAACGCGGCGAGATCCTGGTCATCATGGGTCTCAGCGGCTCCGGCAAGTCCACCCTGGTGCGCTGCCTGTCGCGGCTGATCGAGCCGACGGCGGGCGAGATCCTGGTGGAAGGGCAGGACCTGCTGCAGGCCACGCCCCGGCAGCTGATCGAGCTGCGCCGGCACAAGATGGGCATGGTATTCCAGCACTTCGCCCTGTTGCCGCATCGCACCGTGCTGCAGAACGTCGCCTTTCCCCTGGAGGTACAAGGTGTCGGCCGCGAACAGCGTGAGACGCAGGCCCGCGAGATCATTGCCCTGGTCGGGCTGGAGGGACGCGAGGACTATTATCCGCGCGAGCTGTCCGGCGGGCAGCAACAGCGCGTCGGGATCGCACGCTCCCTGGCCGTCGGGCCCGAGCTGTGGTTCCTCGACGAACCCTTCTCTGCGCTGGACCCGCTGATCCGTCGCGAGATGCAGGACGAGTTCATCCGGCTGCAGTCGGTCCTGCAGAAGACCATCGTCTTCATCACCCACGATTTCGACGAGGCGATCCGGCTCGCCGACCGCATCGCGATTATGTATGAGGGTCGGGTGGTCCAGGTCGGCCGGCCTGAGGAGTTGATCACCAATCCGGCCACAGACTACGTGCGCAAGTTCACCCGGGATGTCTCGCGCGACAAGATTCTGCGCGTCGGCAGCATCATGAGCGAGCTGACGGCCGCCCTGCCCGCCGACGCGCCGACGGTCAGGGCGAGCGACACCCTTTCCGCTGCGGCGCCTGTGGT
>JBHJOG010000281.1:0-4635 GCA_050329975.1 Alphaproteobacteria bacterium
TCCAGCAGGGACAAGTTGAACTCGCGGCCGTCGACAAAGGACTCGGCGAAAAATTGGCCGCCGAAGCCGGCCTCGCGGGCACGGATCTCGCGGCCCGAAGCCTCGGCGGCGACCACGGATGCGGCGTCGAGGCCGCGAGAGGCGTGCTCGGTCGTCGATTTGACGATGACGCAGTCGCCGGAGGCCAGGCCGCGGCCGTCCATCGACCAGTCCGGCGTCGGCAGGCCGGCCGCGTGCATCAACTGCTTGGCTAGCGGCTTGGCGAGCAGCAGCCGGTGGGCCTCGGCGCCTGCCCCGGTATAGCCCAGCCCGAAATGGTCGAGCGCGGCCGGTGCTAGGTGGGCCAGCCCGTCATTGCCGTCCAGCGCCTCGACCAGGTTGAACACCAGCGCTGGCCGCCGCGCGACCAGCCGTCCCAGCGCACCGAGGTCGAGCGCGAGCGGGACAATCTCCGAACGGTGGCCGAGCCTGCGCAGGGCGGCAGCGACCGCCTCGGCCGCGATCAGGGTGTCGGTCTCATCGGGCCGGTCGGCGGCGGCCCCATGCAGCACCGGCACATAGCCAGGCCGGTCCATCGCCGCCGCCTCACGCCGCCGTGCGCTGCGTCGGCGTGAGCCCCAGCCGCGTGCAGGCGGCTTCGAGGATTGCCGCGATCAGCCGGTCGTAGCCGATGCCGGCCCGCGTGGCGAGGATCGGCAGGTCGCTGTGGGTCGGGTGCAGGCCGGGCAGCGTGTTGACCTCAAGGAACTGCGGTACGCCGGACGCATCCGAGCGCAGGTCGACCCGGGCCGCGTCGCGGCAGTCGAGCGCACGATAGGCGGCGAGCGCCGTCGCCGCCGCGGCTTGCGCCTCGGTATCGTCGACCAGGACGTAGTCGACCCGGCTCTCGCACAGTTCCTTGTTGTCGAAGCTGTAGATTCCCGGCTCGGCGCTCTCGCGCAGCACGATCTCCAGCACGCCGAGGGCCCGGGCGTCGCGGCCGGTGCCGACGATGCCGACGGTGAACTCACGGCCGGGCAGAAAGGGCTCGACGATCACCGGCTGGGCGAAGCGCGCCCGCAGCGCGCGCGCCACCGCGACCAGTTCGGCCGGCGTCTCCACCTTCGACGCCGGCGCGCAGCCCTTGCCGGTCCCCTCGGCCACCGGCTTGGCGAAGACCGGGAAGGGCAGGGCGCAGGCCGCGGCGTCGGCGTCGTCGCCGACCAGGGCGAACGGCGCGGTCGCCACCCCGGCATCGCGCACCAGGCGCTTTGACATGGCCTTGTCGAGGCCGACCGCCTGGGTCAGCGGGTCGGACAGCACATAGGGGATGCCAAAGGCCTCCAGCAGCGCCGGGACCTGCGCCTCGCGGCTGCGGCCGGCGATCCCTTCGGCAAAGTTGAACACCAGGTCCCAGCGGTCGCCGCCGACCAGCCGCTCGGCCAGCCGGCGGATGTGGCCGATCCGGTCGACCTGGTGGCCGAGGACGCCGATCGCAGCCTCCAGGGCCGCCACCGTCTCCTCGGAATCGAACTCGGCCAGCGCCTCCTCGGAGAAGCCGCCGAGAGCGCGGTAGTCGTCGCGCAGGTCGTAGGTCAAGCCGACCCGCATCGCCCGCTCCCCAACAGCATGGGGTCCGTCTGCGCAGCGCCGACCGCGCGGTCGGCGCCGATCCGGCCGCCGGGGTCGGGGTAGCGGTAGATGCCGCCCTCGAAGTTGCGCAGCAGCAGGTCGTCGCCGTCGCGGCCGACGATGTAGTCCGGCAACAGCGGGATCTTGCCGCCGCCGCCCGGCGCGTCGATCACATATTGCGGCACCGCGTAACCGGTGGTGTGGCCGCGCAGGCCCTCGATGATCTCGATGCCCTTCTCCACCGGCGTGCGGAAATGGGCCGAGCCGGTGATCGGGTCGCACTGGTAGAGGTAGTAGGGCTTGACCCGGCGCTTGAGCAGCGCGTGCATCATCGTCCGCATCGTCTCGACGCTGTCGTTGATGTCCTTCAGCAGTACGGTCTGACTGCCGAGCGGGATGCCGGCGTCGGCCAGCCGGGCATAGGCTTCCGTCACCTCCGGCGTCACCTCGCGCGGATGGGTGACGTGGATGCTCATCCACAGCGGATGGTGCTTGCGCAGCATCTTCACGAAGCTGCGGGTCACCCGCATCGGCAGCACCGACGGCACCTTGGTGCCGATGCGGACGAACTCGACGTGACGGATCGCCCGCAGCCGGCCGAGCAGGTGGTCGAGCTTGTCGTCGGCGATGGTCAGCGGGTCGCCGCCGGAGATCAGCACGTCGCGGATCTGCGGATGTGCCTCGATATAGGCCAGCGCCTGCTCCCACTGCCGGGTGGAGAACTGGTAGTCGCCGCCGGCCTCGCCGACCATGCGCGACCGGGTGCAGTAGCGGCAGTAGGTCGAGCAGAAGCCGGTGGCCAGGAACAGCACTCGGTCCGGATAGCGGTGCACCAGCCCGGGGGTGGCGGCGTCGTGGTCCTCGCCGAGCGGGTCGTCGGCCTCGCCCGGCGTCCGCAGATACTCGTCACCGACCGGGATGTGGGTCCGCCGCAGCGGCTCCATCGGATCGTCGGGGCTCATCAGGCTGGCGTAATAGGGCGTGATGCCGACGGGCAGCGAGCCCCGGTGGCTGACGACCGCCGCCCGCTCGTCCGCAGACAGCGCGAACATCCGCTCCAGCTGGGCGAGCGTGCGCACCCGGGCGCGCAACTGCCAGCGCCAGTCGTTCCATTCGGCGTGGGTCGCCTCAGGGAAGAAGCGGCGGCGGAAGGCCCTGCTCTCCGGGCTGATCGGGAACGGCTCGGTGCGCCCGATGACCCGCTGCACCCGGCGCGGCGGGCCCGACGGCGGCTGCACGCGGGGCTCCATCACCTCCGGAGCCTTGATGTCCGGCGTTTTCAGGAGAGCGATGATGTCAGGCAGGGGGGCTCGTAGGTGCGTTGCGGGTCCGCAACTGGGAGGCTCCGGCGGAGCCGCCTCGAGAGTTTCCATCGAATGGATCACCCATGTGTCTGCGAGCGATCGTCGCGCGCCCATCGTCGATTCTGTCACCGCACGCAGCGGGAGTCAGATTGATGCCTTCGGACCCCTTTGCAAGGGGGATCGATGGCCTTGCCACTTATTTAATTCCGCGCTGGCCCGCGGCCAGCGCTACTGCCCTCAGGTTGCGTGCGGCCGGCCTTTGTGCTCAAGATGCGAAAGCGGCCGGCGAAGCCGCGCTCGGTGGGGGATCGCGTCGGCGGGGGCTTGGCCGGTGCAATGCAGTGGAAGACTCGAGACGACAGATCAGGCCCGGATCAGCCATGGATGACCAGAGGATCGACTCGCGCGAGCGACGTCGCCAGCGCATAGAGCGTGCGCTCAGGAGGAGCGAAGAGCGCTTTCGCAGTGTGGTCGAGGCTGCGCCCAACGCGATGGTCATGATCAGCGCCGAAGGCCGGATCGAGATGGTCAACGCACATGCCGAGCGCGTGTTCGGCTATGACCGCGCCGACATGCTGGGGCGGCCGGTCGAGATGCTGGTGCCGGAGCGGTTCCGCAGCCCCCATCCTGCGATGCGCAGCGCCTTCTTCGGCAAGCCGCAGTCCCGGCCGATGGGCGCCGGCCGCGACCTCTACGCCCTGCGCAGCGACGGCAGCGAGTTCCCGGTGGAGATCGGGCTGAACCCGATCGAGACCGACGACGGGCCGATGGTGCTGTCGGCGATCGTCGACATCTCCGCCCGCAAGCGGCAGGAGAAGCGATTCCGCAGCGTGGTCGAGGCTGCGCCGAATGCGATGTTCATGGTCAGCGCCGCCGGGCTGATCGAGCTGGTCAACGCGCAGGCCGAGCGCCTGTTCGGCTACAATCGGACCGAGCTGCTGGGCAAGCCGATGGAGATCCTGGTCCCGACCCGGTTTCGCGGCCGCCATCCCGAGCTGCGCCGCGCGTTCACCGCCTCGCCGGCGTCCCGGCCGATGGGCGCCGGCCGCGACCTCTATGCGCTGCGGCGGGACGGCAGCGAGTTTCCGGTGGAGATCGGGCTCAATCCGATCGAGACGGACGAGGGCCCGATGGTGCTGTCGTCGATTGTCGACATCACCGAGCGCCGCCGCCTCGAGGAGCGGTTCCGGCGGGTGGTCGAGGCTGCGCCCAATGCCATGGTCATGATCGGCGCCAGTGGGCGGATCGAGATGGTCAACGCGCAGACGGAGGCCATGTTCGGCTACCCGCGCGATGCCATGCTCGGCCAGGACATCGAGATGCTGGTGCCCGAGCGCTTCCGGCCCCGCCACCCGGCGCTGCGCGGCGCCTTTTTCGGCGAACCGCGGTCGCGGCCGATGGGCGCGGGGCGGGATCTGTACGGGCTGCACAGCGACGGCAGCGAGTTTCCGGTGGAGATCGGGCTCAATCCGATCGAAACCGAGGACGGCATCATGGTGCTGTCGGCAATTGTCGACATCTCCGACCGCAAGCAGAAGGAGGCGCGGATCGAGACCGCGCTGAAGGAGAAGGACCTGCTGCTTGCCGAGATCCACCATCGGGTGAAGAATAACCTGCAGGTCGTCCACAGCCTGCTGGACCTGCAGTCGGCGCAGATCAGCGACCGGGCGGTGCGCGAGATGCTGCGCGAAAGCCAGAACCGGGTGCAATCGATGGCGCT
>JBHJOG010000282.1:0-2004 GCA_050329975.1 Alphaproteobacteria bacterium
GTCACCCGCAAGATCACCCGCGCCCTGGCGCGGATCAAGCTCGGGCTGCAGGACAAGCTCTACCTGGGCAACCTCGCCGCCCGGCGCGACTGGGGCTTCGCCGGCGACTATGTCGACGCAATGTGGCGGATGCTGCAGGCCGACACGCCGGACGATTATGTGGTCGCCACCGGCGAGGCCTGGTCCGTACAGCAGTTCCTCGACCTCGCCGCCGGGATGGTCGGGCTGGACCCGAAAGAGATCGTCGAGACCGACGCCCGCTACCTGCGACCGACCGAGGTCGACCACCTGCTGGGCGATCCGTCCAAGGCGCGTGCGAAGCTGGGCTGGTCGCCGACAGTGGGCTTCCAGGAGCTGGTCAAGATGATGGTCGAGCATGACCTGCAGCTCGCCCGGCAGGAAGCGGTGCTGCGCGATGCCGGCATGTCGCCGAACATGCGGGCGGCTTCAGGTGGATAGGCAGGCCCGCATCTTCGTCGCCGGCCATCGCGGACTGGCGGGCAGCGCGATCCTCCGCCGGCTGCAGGCCGCTGGCCACGACCGGTTGGTCACGCGCAGCCGCGCCGAACTCGACCTCACCGACGCGGTCGCGGTCGACCGCTTCTTCGCCGCCGAGAAGCCCGACTATGTGTTCCTCGCCGCGGCCAAGGTCGGTGGCATCCACGCCAACAGCACCTATGGCGGGGACTTCATCCGCGACAACCTGCTGATCCAGGATGCGGTGATCAACGCCGCCCACCGCCACGGCGTCGCCAAGCTGATGTTTCTCGGCTCCTCCTGCATCTATCCGCGGCTGGCGCCGCAGCCGATGAAGGAAAGCGACTTCATGAGCGGGCCGCTGGAGCCGACCAACCGGCCGTACGCGGTCGCCAAGATCGCCGGCATCGAACTCTGCCGCGCGTTGCGGCTGCAATACGGTTTCGACGCGATCAGTCTGATGCCGACCAACCTTTACGGCCCCGGCGACAATTTCGACCTGGAGAACGCCCACGTGCTGCCGGCGCTGATCCACCGCTTCCACAACGCCAAGACTGCCGGCGACGCCGAGGTCACGGTCTGGGGCAGCGGCAAGCCGCGGCGGGAGTTCATGCACGTCGACGACCTCGCGGACGCCGCGTATTTCCTGATGCAGCATTACGACGAACCCGACATCATCAACGTCGGCGTCGGCGAGGACGTCTCGATCGGCGAACTGGCCGAACTGGTGAAGCAGGCGGTCGGCTTCCAGGGCAGGCTCGTTCTGGACAGCAGCAAGCCCGACGGCATGCCGCGCAAGCTGCTCGACGTGTCCAGGCTGACAGCGCTGGGCTGGTCGCCGAAGACCTCGCTCGAGGACGGGATCGCAGGCACCTACCGCTGGTTCCTCGACAACCTCGGCCGCATTCGGCGTTGACCCTGGAAGCCACACGAAGCCGCGACTGATATGAAGATCGCCCAGCTTTGCGCGGTCGACTTCTCGCTCCGCCACTTCTTGCTGCCGCTGATGCGGGCGATGGCCGACGCCGGCCACGAGGTGGTCGGCATCTGCGCGGACGGGCCGCTGCTTGCCGAGGTGCGGGCCGCCGGATTCCGGGTCGAGACCGTGCCGTTCGAGCGCAGCTTCGACATCCGCGCCCACCGCCGTGCCTACAAGGCCCTGCTGGACCTGTTCGCCCGCGAGCAGTTCGATATCGTCCACACCCATACGCCGATCGCCTCGGTGGTCGGCCGGCTGGCGGCGCGCAAGGCCGGGGTGCCGCGGATCGTGTACACAGCGCACGGCTTCTACTTCCACGACCGGATGCCGGCCTGGAAGCGCGCGCCGTTCGTGGCGCTGGAGCGCTACGCCGGCCGGGTCACCGATACCCTCTTCACCCAATCCGAGGAGGATGCCGCAACCGCGCGGCGGCTGGGGCTGTGCCGCACCGGCGACGTGACGGCGATCGGCAACGGCGTCGACCCCGGCCGGTTCCATCCCGATCCCCAGGCGCGGACTCGGGTGCGGGCCGCGCTGGGCACGCCCGA
>JBHJOG010000283.1:0-4794 GCA_050329975.1 Alphaproteobacteria bacterium
GGCTATGACGTCCGGGTCTACAAGCTGATTGTGTTCGCCATTTCCGGGGCGCTCGCCGGTCTCGCCGGCATTCTGTTCGCCAATACCGGCTTTGTCAGCCCCAACATGTTCAGCCTCCAACTCAACGCCCAGGTCATCATCTGGACCATCGTCGGCGGCCTCGGCACACTGGTCGGGCCGATCGTCGGCTGCATCCTGATGCAGATGCTGACCACCGAGCTCGGCCGGGTCAACCAGAGCGGCGGGCTGGACTGGCTCGACCCCAACCTCGTGCTCGGCGTGGTTCTGGTGGTGTTCGTAGTGCTGGTACCGCGCGGCCTCGTGCCCACGGCGCGCGGCTGGTTCGAGGCAGCGATCGCGGTGGCTCGGGCTCCCCGACGGAAGGCCGCACAGCCAAATTTCAGAAGGCGCGCCGCGCTGCCTACTGCCGCTGAGCCACGCCCGGGCGAGGAGGCTGGCCGCCGCCACGACCCCGGGCCGTTGGCAGGCGCGCGGCCAGGCGTGCTGCCATGACAGCCATCCTTGAAACCCGTGCTCTGACCATGCGTTTCGGAGGCGTGATCGCGGTCAACGCAGTCGACTTCAGCGTCGGCGAGGGCGAACTGCGCTGCGTGATCGGGCCGAACGGCGCCGGCAAGAGTACGTTCTTCAAGTGCCTCACCGGGCAGCTGCGGCCGACCGCCGGCGAGATCCGCTTCCGCGGCCGCACCATCTCCGGCCTGGACAGCCACCGCATCGCCCGGCTGGGCATCGGCATCAAGACCCAGGTACCGAACGTGTTCGACAGCATGACGGTGGCCGACAACGTGCTCGCCGCCACCGCCAGGGTTTCGACAACACGGGCGGTGGCGAGGCGGCGGGCGGAGGCGGCGCTGGACCGGGTCGGCGTCACAGCCCTGGCCGAGCGCAAGGTGGGCCAGTTGGCCCATGGCCAGCGTCAGCTGGTCGAGCTGGCGATGGTTATCGCGCCGGATCCGGACCTCATCCTGCTCGACGAGCCGGCGGCCGGCATGACCGACCAGGAGGTCACCGGCTTGGCCGACTTGGTGGTCGAGCTGGCCAAGGCGCATGCGGTGGTGCTGGTCGAGCACGACATGCAGTTCATCCGTCGCATCGCGCGCACGGTCACGGTTTTCCACCAGGGCGCGATCCTTGCGGAGGGGCCGGTCGAACAGATCCTGGACGATGCGCGCGTCCGCGACGTCTATCTCGGGAAGCACGCGGCATGAGCCTGCTCCAGGCGCAAGGCCTGCATTCCGGCTACCAGCGGATCCCGATCGTGATGGGCGTCGACCTCGCCGTCGCCGAGGGCGAGTTCGTCGGCATCCTCGGCCACAATGGCATGGGCAAGACGACTTTGATGAAGACGCTGATCGGCGCCCTGCCGGCCACCGCCGGCTCGATCCGTTTCGCCGGCGCCGACATCACCCGGATGCGAACCAGCGGGCGCGCCCGGCGCGGGCTCGGCTACGTGCCGCAGGGTCGCGAGATATTTCCCCGTCTCAGCGTGCGCGAGAACCTCGCTATGGCAGTCGCAGGCGCGCACCAACCCGACAAGGTCATCGACGAGGTGCTGGCCGACTTCCCCCGGCTGACCCCCTTGCTCGACCGCGCGGGCGGCGTCCTCTCCGGCGGCGAGCAGCAGATTCTCGCTCTCGCGCGCTGCCTGTGCGGCCGGCCGCAGCTGGTGCTGCTCGACGAGCCGACCGAGGGCATCCAGCCCTCGATCATCGACGAGATGATCGAGACGCTGTTGGCCCTGAGGCGCCGCGGCGCGCTGGCCATGGTGCTTGTCGAGCAGAACCTGCATTTCATCCAGGCGCTCTCGGATCGGGTGCTTCTGCTGCATCGCGGCCGCATCCGCGCCGACGTGAGCCCGGACAGGATAGGGGCAACCGATCTGGGTATGGCGGTCCCCCGGGAAGATTGACCGCCCGGCCTCGGATGATGCCGTCAAGGGAGGTCTGCTGAGCCGAAGTCTCCAAGCATTGCCGAGCGGCTCTCGCCGCCGTCAGCTCTCGATCGTCATCATGCACCGAGAGCTTTCGCCAACGCCTGAATTCCGGCGGCGAAGGTGTTGCGTCCGACCTGCTGCTTGAGATCGGCCTCGTGCTCGGGCGCGACATCGAATTCCGCCATCCACTCGACGAAGGTCCGGTCGCCCTCGGTCACCGGTGTGCAGCGGAAGGTGGCGACATAGTTCTTCAGCGGCAGCGGCGACTCCAGGATGTTGTATGTGAAGCTGTGGTCGAGATCGCTGAAGCTGAGCAGTTGCTCGCGCAACGGCGTGCCGTCGGCGAGCCGGAAGTTGCGTATGCAGCCGACCCGGTCGCTCGGCCAGCCGTCCTCGATGTGGCTGTCGGCGATGATCGGGTGCCAGGAATGATGCCCGTTGAAGTCCCGGGCCAATGCCCAGACCCTGTCCACGGGCAGATCGATCACCCCGCTGACATAGACCTTTGCCATGCTTTCCTCCCCTTCTCGTCCGATGGCTAGGGTGCCCGTCTCCAGGGCCCGACGCGGCACATCTCAGTCGGTCACGAGCGGACCGACGTCGCGGCTGAACAGCATCTCCAGCAGTTGCTCGAAGGGCCGGTTGCGGTTGTCCGCGGGCCCCTCCAGCGGTGCCTCGTCCGCCGCGACGAAGGCGATGCGCGCAACGAAGCGCGTGCCGTCCGGTCCCGCGATGACATCCGCCACTACCTCGTATGGAAAGATCTCGGAAAACGACCTGTCGGAGACGAGCGACGGCTGGCCGGCGAACGCGGCAGGGACGGTCCGCGCCGCGGTCTCCGCGTCGGCGCGGTCGGAGTAGACCAGCGCGACCTCTCCGATGAGAGCACCGCCCTCCTGCCGATCGGCAATGCCATACGCGCTGTAGACAGGCGTCCCGGTGGCGCCCACCGAAGCCGCGATGCGTTCCGCCAACGCCGCCCGCTCCTCGTCCGATGCATTTCTGGGCGCACTGTCGCGCAGCAGGTCCAGACCGAGCGCGCCGTTGATCAGATAGGCCTGCAGGAAGAGGCCGTCCGCGGTCACGGGCTCGGCAAAGGCGTGGGCCAGCGCCATGAAATCCGCCGATCCCGCCAACGATGCCGTCGTCCCGTCCAGCGCCGCCAGCATCCAGTCGATGACGCCCCAAGTGCTCGCGGCAAGGAACGCGCCGTCGACCACGCCGGCACGAGCCGAGCCGCCGAGATGACCGCGCAGCGGGTCCGCCAGGTCACGGTTCGCCAGGTCGTAGGCGTAGTCCTCGAGGCGCCACCAGATGGGGTATCCGCCGTGCATCTCAAGCTCGAAGCCGCGGCCACTCAGTGTCGCACCGATCGCGTCGGCGTCCATCGCGTCCGGGTCGAGGGTGACGATCCAGGGGATTATCGGCGGACTGGCGAAGCCGGCCGTGGTCTCGATGTCGAACCAGTCGAAGCCGACATATTCCCGCATCCGGCGGATCTCGGCGTGGTTTCCGGCATAGACGTGCAGCATCGCCGGCAGCGCATACGAGCGCATCAGGGCCGCGACCATGCGGTCCTCCGCCGACCAGGAGAAGCCGTCGATCAGGGACAGCCGCATCGGCACCGACTGCCGGATCGCGGCCAGGTCGGCGAATACGAAGGCATCGGCCGCCCCATTCTGGACCGCTTCTGCGGGCACGAAGCGCAGCAACGGCGTCAGCCTGTCCTCGGCCTCGGCAGACTGAGCCGTGAGCAGCAGCGAGAGGGCGGCAAGTATCCCGGTCCGGGTCATCGTGGTTCCTTGTTCCAGGGTCAGACCCATTGGGGAACGGGTTCACCAACCACCGGTCCAGAGCGTAGCCTATCAGAGATTCCTGCAGCAACGGCCGTCGGCGGTGACCGGGTGCGAGAGCACATGCGCCCGCGCTGCGGTGCGCGGCTGGCCGACAACCGCCTATGCGATGGCGCGCTGAGCCCGGCCGCGGGAGACGTCGTCATCACTCCCCTGACTGGGTGGCGACCCTCACTCCGAGTCTCTTTCCGTCAGAACGGTGCCGACGGACCGCCGGGCAAGAAAAGCGTGATCCTGAACGCCCGTGCCGCCGACAAAAACGGCCTCCAAGATGTCAACCTAACCTATTGGTTTGTTGGTGAGCCCGCTGGGACTCGAACCCAGGACACGCGGATTAAAAGTCCGCTCCAGGCATCTAACTCGGGCAAACTTGTCCGAACGCCTGATCGCTCGAAACCGCTTGCATTCTGCCGCTTCCAACCTCACGTTAGTAGCTGTTGCGAACACGGGGTAACAGGGGCAGACGGGCCGATTCTGTTACCCCTGCGTTACCCGGTGGCTCGGGTAACGGGATCGGGGGGCGAACGAATGGCGAAGCTGACGGTCAAGGCGGTCGAGAATGCCAGCGCGGGCACGGCGAGGCGCGAGATACCCGATGGCCTCGTCGCGGGCATGTACCTCGTCGTGCAGCCCAGCGGAGCTCGATCGTGGGCGCTGCGCTATCGCCACCAGGGCAAGCCCCGCAAGTTGACCCTCGGAACCGTGGTCGATCTGCCGGAGGATGAGGCTCCGAAGCCGGTGCTCGGCGGGCTGCTCAATCTCGCAGGAGCGCGCGCTGTGGCGCGACTGGCGCTGACCGATGTTGCCGCCGGGCTCGATCCAGCCGAGCAGCACAAGGCGGCGAAGGCCAAGGCCCGCGATGACGAGGAGTCCGGCCGGGACAACTTCACGACGCTGGCGACGCTGTTCGTGACACGGCACGCGCGGCCGAAGAACCGCGACTGGAAGGAGACGGCGCGCTCGCTCGGCCTGAAGCCGGATCCGGAG
>JBHJOG010000284.1:0-19070 GCA_050329975.1 Alphaproteobacteria bacterium
CGGGTGAAGCGGTCGATCCGGCCTTCGCGGGTTTCGCAGCTGGCGCAGTCCTCGGCGTGGATGCGGTCATGGGCAACCTCGACCGCCACATGCTCCAGCGGCAGCCGCTTGTGGTCGGCGTAGAGCCTGAGCGTCATCGACGTACAGGTGCCGAGTGCGGCGCTCAGCAGGTCGTAGGGCGAGGGTCCGCTGTCGTCGCCGCCAGCCTCGCGCGGCTCGTCGGCCGTCAGCCGATGCGCGCCGACGCGGACCGCCTGCTGCAGCCTGCCGCGATGGGTCTCGGAGACCGCGACGGCCCCGGCGGCTGGCGGCGGCTCGGGCGATGCTGCGTCGGCCTGATCGGCCACATAACGCTCAGCCCAGGCCGCCAGGACGTTGGCCGCATAGGCTGCGTCGGCGCGGTCGGTCAGCAGGTGGTCGGCGCTGTCGAGGCTGATGAAACTCTTCGGATGCCGGGCGGCATCGAAGATCAGGCGGGCGTTCTCGATGCCGACGATTTCGTCGCGCGGCGCGTGCATCACCATCAGCGCCGCCCGCAGCCGGCCGATCGCGCCGCTCTTCGCCTGAGCGTCGATGTCGTCGAGGAACTGCTTGCGGATCCGGAACGGCCTGCCGACCAGCCGCACCTCAGCCTCGCCGTCGCGCGCGATGGCGTCGAGGGCTTCCCCGAAATGCTGCTTCACATGGGCGGGGTCGAACGGGGCGGCGATCGTCGCCACCGCCTTGACCTCCGGCACCTTTCCCGCCGCCGCCAACACCGCCGCGCCGCCCAGACTGTGACCGATCAGCATGGTCGGCGCCTGGTGAGTCGCCCGCAGCCAGTCGGCGGCCGCGACGAGATCGCCGATGTTCGAGCTGAAGTTGGTGTTAGCGAACTCGCCCTCGCTGGCGCCGAGGCCGGTGAAGTCGAAGCGCAGGACGCCGTAACCCGCGTCGACGAGGCCCTGCGCGATCCGCGACGCGGCGAAGATGTCCTTCGAGCAGGTGAAGCAGTGCGCGAACAGGGCGAACGCCTTCGGTGGCCCGGCCGGCAGGTCGAGACGGGCGGCGAGCCGGTCGCCCAGCGCGCCGGTGAAGGTGATCCGACGTGGATCGTCGGCATCGAACTCGGCCATCGGTCAGTCCTCGGCAGCGAAAGGGACCGCCACCCTAACCCCTCGCCGCCGTCGGCGCACGATGACGCTCCGCCATGGAGGGTCGGATCACGGCCGCCTCTTGCGTCGGCCGGCGGTTTTGCGCACATCTGTGCGCCGCGACTACAGCAGCCCGAGTGGGGCTGATGCAACCAGAGGCCCGTCGCGAAAGTCCGGGGCCGCGGGGGGAGATGCAGATGCCGACGCTTGCCGCCGGAATGGCGCGCCTGGGAACCGAGACCGCCTTCGAGGTGCTGGCCCGTGCCAAGGCCCTGGAAGCCCAGGGACGCGAGATCATCAACCTCGGAATCGGGCAGCCCGATTTCCAGACGCCGGACCATATCGTCGAGGCTGCCTGCAAGGCTCTGCGCGACGGCCATCACGGCTATACGCCGGCCAACGGCATCCTGCCGCTGCGCGAATCGGTCGCCGCCGACGTCGCCAGGCGGATCGGCGTCGAGGTCGACCCCGACTGCGTGGTCGTGGTCCCCGGCGGTAAGGTCACCATGTTCTTCGCCACGCTGATGTTCGGCGAGCCGGGGACGGAGATCCTGTATCCGAACCCGGGATTTCCGATCTACGAATCGGTGATCAACTTCACCGGCGCCAAGGCGGTGCCGATCCCGCTCTACGAGGACAACAACTTCTCGTTCAGCGCCGAGGAGGTGCTGGGCCTGATCACGCCGCGGACCCGGCTGATGATCATCAACAGCCCCGCCAACCCGACCGGCGGCACGGTGCCGCGCGAGGAGTTCGACAAGCTGGCCGCCGGGCTGGCCAACCACCCCGACGTCGCCATCCTCAGCGACGAAATCTACGGCCAGATGACCTATGACGGGCGCGAGCATGTCAGCCTGCTCACCTACCCCGAGCTTCGCGACCGGCTGATCCTGCTCGACGGCTGGTCGAAGACCTATGCGATGACCGGCTGGCGGATGGGCTATGCGGTGTGGCCGAAGGCCCTGGCGCAGCACGCGACCCGGCTCGCCATCAACTGCCATTCCTGCGTCAACGCCGCCGCCCAGTTCGCCGGAATCGCCGCCCTCGAGGGGCCGCAGGATGCGGTGCGGACCATGGTCGAGGCGTTCGATGCCCGCCGCGGCGTAATCGTCGACGCGCTCAACGCCATGCCGGGCGTCCGCTGCATCCGTCCCGGCGGCGCCTTCTACGCCTTCGCCAATACCAGCGGCACCGGGCTCGACTCCCGCACGCTGCAGCGGATCATGCTCGACGAACTGGGCATCGCCGCGATCTCCGGCACCAGTTTCGGCGCCTTCGGCGAGGGCTACATCCGCTTCTCCTATGCCAACTCGACCGAAAACATCGAGAAGGCGATGGCCAAGCTGCACGACTGGCTGGACCGGAGGAACTGAATGGGCCAACCGCATCGCACCCGCCCCGGGCGACGCGGCACGCTCACCATCGCCGCGGCGATGGCGCTCGCGGTCGTGGTGTATCTGGCGCTCGGCCGCAACGGAACCGAAGCCGATTACCGCAGCGCCGTCGCGCGCTTCGGCGAAGAGCGGATCGACCTGCTGGTCACCGCGACGATGCCGCTCGGCTTCGCCAAGCTCTGCCACGATCGCTTCGGCGAGGATGCCGCCATGATCGCCGCGGCGGCCGGGCACATCCAGCGCAACGAGCAGGCGACGACAGCGCTGATCGCCGATTTCGAGGCGACCGGCGCGATGACCGAGAACGAGAAGCTTGCGGTCGAGGCGACCGTGATGCGCAGGGTCGACGCAGCTATCGACAACGAGGACGGATGCCGCGAGGCGGCGGTGCGCATCGACTCTGGCGCCTATGACCTCCCGGTTCGCCCGAGCGTCGAGCCTGAAGCTCAAGCGGAAGGCAACTGATTGTTTTCTGTGCAGCCATCGCCCATGAATAGTGCATGCGCGGGCAATCGCGACCGCTGGCCACGCCCGCAGGGTGGCATGGACCGTGCTTACCGCCAGCAGGCCCGCTGCCGACTATCGGCGGCCAGGGAAAGGAATCGACGAGGCAAATGAAGAAAATCGAGGCGATCATCAAGCCGTTCAAGCTCGAGGAGGTGAAGGAAGCCTTGAGCGAGATCGGGCTGAGCGGCATCACGGTGCTCGAGGCCAAGGGCTTCGGCCGGCAGAAAGGGCACACCGAACTCTACCGCGGCGCAGAGTATGTCGTCGATTTTCTGCCCAAGGTGAAGATCGAGATCGTGCTAGAGGACGATCAGGTCGATCGCGCGATCGAAACCATCCAGAAGGCGGCGTATACCGGCAAGATCGGCGACGGCAAGATATTCGTGGTGCCCATCGAACAGGCAATCCGCATCCGCACCGGCGAGACCGGCGGCGCAGCAATCTGATCCCGCTTCGGCCCACCCGGCGACATCGATCGCTTGGCGCGCGGTTTGAATGGGCGGTCAGCGGCAGTCAACACAACAGGTCAAACCAATCCCTGGGGGAGCTATGTCGGACCCATCCACCGTTAAGAAGATGATCGAGGACAACGACGTCAAGTTCGTCGATTTCCGTTTCACCGACCCGCGCGGCAAGTGGCACCACACCACGCAGTGGGTCGACACCGTCGATGAGGACATGCTCGAGGACGGCATCATGTTCGACGGCTCGTCGATCGCCGGCTGGAAGGCGATCAACGAATCCGACATGAGCCTGAAGCCGGACCTGTCGACCGCGGTGATGGACCCGTTCGCGGCACAGCCGGCGCTGGTGCTGATCTGTGACGTGCTCGACCCGATGACCGGCCAGCCCTATGGCCGCGACCCGCGGTCGATCGCCAAGAAGGCCGAAGCCTATGTCGGCACCACCGGCCTGGGCGACACCGTCTATGTCGGTCCGGAAGCCGAGTTCTTCGTCTTCGACGACGTCCGCTTCGACGTCTCTGCCAACCACACCTTCTACGCGATCGACAGCGAGGAAGGCGCCTACAACTCCGGCAAGTCCTACGAGGAGGGCAACACCGGCCATCGCCCGAAGGTCAAGGGCGGTTACTTCCCGGTCCCCCCGGTGGACAGCGCCAACGACATGCGCGCTGAAATGATTACCATGATGCACGAGATGGGGCTGTCGGTGGAGAAGCACCACCACGAGGTCGCCCCCTCGCAGCACGAGCTCGGCTGCACCTTCCAGCAGCTGCTGATGGGCGCCGACCACATGCAGATCTACAAGTACTGCGTCCAGATGGTCGCCCACTCCTACGGGAAGTCGGCGACCTTCATGCCCAAGCCGATCGTCGGCGACAACGGCTCAGGCATGCATGTGCACCAGTCGATCTGGAAGGACGGCAAGCCGACCTTCGCCGGCTCGGGCTATGCCGACCTGTCGGACACCGCGCTCTACTACATCGGCGGCATCATCAAGCATGCCCGCGCCGTCAACGCCTTCACCAACTCGACCACCAACAGTTACAAGCGGCTGGTGCCGGGCTTCGAGGCGCCGGTGCTGCTCGCCTATTCCGCGCGCAACCGTTCCGCCTCCTGCCGAATTCCCTATGCCAGCAGCCCCAAGGGCAAGCGGGTGGAGGTCCGTTTCCCGGATCCGGCCGGCAACCCCTACCTCGCCTTCGCCTCCATGCTGATGGCCGGCATCGACGGGATCCAGAACAAGATCCATCCCGGCGAGGCGATGGACAAGGATCTGTACGACCTGCCGCCCGAGGAGCTGGCCAACGTGCCGACGGTCTGCGGCTCGCTGCGCCAGGCCCTGGACGCGCTGGATTCCGGGCGCGATTTCCTGAAGAAGGGCGACGTCTTCACCGACGACATGATCGACGCCTACATCGCGCTGAAGATGGAGGAAGTGATCGCGTTCGAGATGGCGCCGCATCCGATCGAGTACAAGATGTACTATTCGAACTGATCCAACCTCGGTTCGCGACTGCAGCCCCGCCCGGGCGATCCGGGCGGGGCTTTTTCGTACCGTGGTGTGATCGGCACCACAGCATGCGCATCGCTGCCGTGTCGCCGCCACATCGCCGTCACAGTCGGTGACCACCTACGGGCAACAGGAGCCAGGAGGTCATCATGCAAGCCCATTCGACCCGACAAAGCGCTGCCTCGTCCCAGCCGCCGGCACAGGACCGAGCCCGTGAGCAGAGTGCCGCCAGAACCGGGGCGAGCCTCGCCCGCCACGCCGCCGCCGCGCGCGAGCTTCCGTTCTCCGCCCTGTTTTATTGGGTCGACTGACCGCGCTCAGCCTTCGGGCTGAGGGACCACGCGCAGGTAGGGCTTCATGGTTTTCCAGCCGCCGGGGAACTTCTCCTTGGCCGCCTCGTCGTTCAGCGCCGGCACGATGATCACGTCCTCGCCCTTCTGCCAGTTCACCGGCGTCGCCACCTTGTGCCTGGCGGTCAGTTGCATCGAATCCAGCACGCGCAGGATCTCGTCGAAGTTGCGGCCGGTGCTCATCGGGTAGGTCAGGATCAGCTTGATCTGCTTGTCGGGCCCGATGACGAACACCGAGCGCACCGTCGCATTGTCGGCCGGGGTGCGGCCTTCCGAGGTGCCCGCGGTGTCGGCCGGCAGCATGTTGTAGAGCTTGGCCACCTTCAGGTCGGTATCGCCGATCATCGGATAGTTCGGCGCCGCCCCCATCACGTCGGCGATGTCCTGCGACCAGCGCTTGTGGTTCTCCACCGGATCGATGCTGAGCCCGATTACCTTGCAGTTGCGCTTGTCGAACTCGGGCTTGAGCCGCGCCATGTAGCCGAGTTCGGTCGTGCATACCGGCGTGAAATCCTTCGGGTGCGAAAACAGGATGCACCAGCTGTCGCCGATCCATTCGTGGAAGCGGATCGGGCCCTCGGTGGTGTTTGCCTCGAAATCGGGTGCAATGCTGTTGATCTGCAAGGACATCGGTTCCTCCATCGGCTGTTGATGCCGGTTGTTGTCGTCCAGCTCGTCGGGCTGAGACTAGGGCAGGCGGCCCCGAAGTCACCGGCCATGCCTGAGCCATCGACAGTAGACGCCGTACGGATGGCTGTCAGTGCCAATCCGCCGAGGCATTGCCACCTGTCGGGAGCGCTTGCCCGCGCGGCGCCGCTGGGCCACACTCCGCTCTTCCTGGCGGGATCGGTCGCATCCCGCCCATGGCTCTGTTCAACCAAAAAAACGGGGTACCCCATGGCCGGTTCAGGCGCACTCGAGAAATCCAGACTCGGCAGCACGAATCTAAACGTATCGAAAATCTGCTTCGGCACCTCGGGGCTGGGCGACATGCCCAATACCTATGGCTATTCCGTCGACCTGGAGCGGGCGCATCGGACGGTCGAGGCCGTCTTCGACAGCCGGGTCAATTTCATGGACACCGCGCGCAACTACGCGAGCAGCGAGCAGCGGATCGGCGACGTCATCCGCGCCCGCGGAGGGCTGCCGGACGGCTTCGTCCTGTCCAGCAAGCTCGACCGCAACATGGAAACCAACCATTTCGACGCGAGCCAGGCCAGGCGGTCGCTGGAAGAGAGCCTGAAGACGCTCGCACTGGACCGGATTCCCCTGCTCCACCTGCACGATCCGGAGCATGCCGTGTCGCTGGACGAGGTGACCGGCGCACTGACCGAGTTGTTCAAGATGAAGGAAGAGGGCCTCTGCGACGCGGTAGGTCTGGCGGCTGGCACGGTAGACGTCATGATGCCGATCCTGAAGGACTGGGATTTCGACGCGCTGATCACCCACAACCGCTTCACCCTGGTGAACCGCAACGCGGGGCCGATGCTCGACTACGCCCACGCGAAGGGCATTTCCGTGCTGAACGCGGCCCCCTATGCCGCCGGCGTCCTGGCCAAGGGCACCGGGTCCTACAAGCGCTATGTCTACCAGGAGGCGACCGACGAGATGCTGGCGCCTGTGCGGCAGGTCGAGGCGATCTGCGCCAAATACGACATTCCGCCAGGCGCGGCAGCCCTGCAGTTCTCGATGCGCGACCCGCGGATCACCTCGACCATCTGCGGCGTCAGCAAGCCGGAGCGCGTGCAGCAGACGATCGAGTGGGCCGAGTTCCCGATCCCCGACGAAGCCTGGACCGAGCTGATGACCGTGCCCTTCAGCACCGATGACCCGGAGGCGAGCCGGGTCTACAAGCCGGGCTGAGCCGCGGCTACCGCGGCACGTCCACCGTCCTCTCCGCGCCGCCGAAGCCATGCACGCTGTCGCGGGCGCGGATGGTTACGGTGTCGACCTCGGGTGGGATCGAGACGCCTGAAAGCGAGCGGGTGAACGGCTGCTCGGTTTCGTGTGGATGCAGCAACTCTCGCTCGCCGAGCACCGTTCCATCGGGGGCAAGCACCTGCCACAGGTCGGCATAGTGCTCCCAGCCTTCGTCCTCGTGGGCGACCGTCACCTCGAACCGATAGCGGTCGCCGCCCTCGGGCGCGACGGTGACGGCGAGCACGTCCGCCTCCCCTGCCGCCACCGTCGCCGACTGCATGCCAGCCAGCGCCAACGCGACTGCGCCGGCGCGGATTTCTCGCTTCATTGCGCCTCTCCCCTGACCGGTGGAACCCGCCGACAGGCTACCCGGGGCTGCGTCAGCCGCCAGTCACCCTTCGGTGACCGGCGCATCCTCGATCGGGCGCGGCTTACGATCCTCACCCAGGGCGACATAGGTGAAGACGCCCTGGGTCACTCGATGGCGCTCCCCCAGCCCGCGGCGCAGCGCCCACGCCTCGACCCGGACCGCGATCGAGGTCCGGCCGACCCGCACCACGTCGCCATAGCAGCTGACGACGTCGCCGACGAATACCGGCCGGTGGAAGGTCATGGAATCGACCGCGACGGTCGCGATCCGGCAACTGGCGCGTTCCCAGGCGACGACCGCTCCGGCCAGGTCCATCTGCGACAGCAGCCAGCCGCCGAAGATGTCGCCGGCCGGGTTGGTGTCGGCCGGCATTGCGATGGTCTGGGTCGCCAACGTGCCGCGGGGGATCGCGGCCTCGACTTCCTCGCTCCCGCTCATCTGCATCCCTCCTCCGGCCGTCGCGCAATTTGTATAGATAAATCAAGTTGCTGAAAGAACCCGCTATTGCCAGGCTGGCGGATCGCGCGTCCGCCGGCCTGCGTGCACCTTGAAGTCTGCAGAGTCGGCTCACTATAGTCCGCCGCCATGAACAATGACCTGTTTGCCAATGCCGCCGTGGACGTGGACGGCTACAGCGCCAAGGACATCGAGGTCCTGGAGGGCCTGGAGCCGGTGCGCCGGCGACCGGGCATGTATATCGGCGGCACCGACGAGCGCGCGCTGCACCATCTGGTGTCGGAGCTGCTGGACAACGCGATGGACGAAGCGGTGGCGGGCCATGCGAGCTTCATCGCCATCGAACTCGAGGCCGACGGCGGGGTTTCCGTGCGCGACAACGGTCGCGGCATACCCGTCGACCCGCACCCGCGGTTTCCGAAGAAGTCCGCGCTCGAAGTGATCATGACCACCCTGCATTCGGGCGGCAAGTTCGGGGGCAACGCCTACACCACCTCGGGCGGCCTGCACGGGGTGGGCCTCTCAGTGGTCAACGCGCTCGCCGAATCGCTGGAGATCGAGGTCGCCCGCGACCGCCGTCTCTGGCGCCAGCGCTACGCCAAGGGCACGCCGCTGGGGCCGCTCGAGGACGCAGGCCCGATGACCAACCGGCGCGGGACCCTGGTCCGATTCCTGGCCGACCGGGAGATCTTCGGCGACCACCGGATGCGGCCGCAGCGCCTCTACGAGATGGCGCGTTCCAAGGCCTATCTGCACCGAGGGGTCGAGATCCGATGGCAATGCGAGCCCAGCCTGCTGCGCGACGGTGACAACTGCCCGGCCGAGGCAAGGCTGCACTTCCCAGGCGGGCTTTCCGACTTCCTCGCCACCACCTTGGACGGTCGCGCCCAGGTAACGCCCCAGCCCTTCCTCGGCAAGGCGGAGCTGGCCGAGGGCCAGGGCCGGCTGGAATGGGCGATCGCCTGGCCGCTCGACCAGGAGCCGGGTCTTCGCACCTATTGCAACACGGTGCCGACCCCGATGGGCGGCAGTCACGAACAGGGCCTGCGCACAGCGCTGACCAAGGGCCTTCGAGGCTATGCCGAACTGGTGGGCAGCCGCAAGGCGGCGACCCAGATCACCACCGAGGACGTGGTCGACGGAGCCTATGCGCTGCTCTCACTGTTCATCCGGGAGCCGCAGTTCCAGGGCCAGACCAAGGACCGGCTGTCGATGCCGGCGGCGACGCGGCTGGTCGAGGCTGCGCTGAAGGATCATTTCGACCATTGGGTGGCGCAGGATCCTGCCGCCGGCGCCGCCCTGCTGGCCCATGTGCTCGCCCGCGCCGAGGAGCGGCTGGCCCGGCGCCAGGCGAAGGACCTGCAGCGCAAGACCGCGACGTCGCGCAAGCTGCGCCTGCCGGGCAAGCTCGCCGACTGCGCGCGAAGTGCCGCGGCCGGCACCGAGCTGTTCCTGGTCGAAGGCGACAGTGCCGGCGGCTCCGCCAAGCAGGCGCGAAACCGCGAGACCCAGGCGGTGCTGCCGTTGCGCGGCAAGATCCTCAACGTGGCCAGCGCCACCCTGGACAAGCTGCAGCAGAACCAGGAACTTGCCGACCTGATGCAGGCGGTCGGCTGCGGGCGGCGTGACCAGTACCGGGAGGAAAACCTGCGCTACGAGCGCATCATCATCATGACCGACGCCGATGTCGACGGCGCGCACATTGCATCGCTCCTGATGACATTCTTCTATAGGGAAATGCCGCAACTTATTGCCAACGGCCACCTTTTTCTTGCGATGCCTCCGTTGTTCCGCCTCGCCCGAGGCGGCGAGGTCCACTACGCCCGGGATGACGAGCATCGGAACCAGCTGCTTCGCGACGTGTTCAAAGGGCTAGGCAAGGTCGAGATCAGCCGTTTCAAGGGCCTGGGGGAGATGCCAGCGAAGCAGCTGAAAGAAACCACCATGGACCCGAAAACCCGTGGGCTGCTGCGGGTCATGCTGGCCGACGGCGACCGAGCAGCGCGCCAAGGCGGCACCGCCGGCCTGGTCGAGAGCCTGATGGGACGCAAGCCCGAACTGCGGCTGGCGTTCATTCAGGACCACGCCAATGAAGCGGAGAATCTGGACGTATAGCGGCGGCGCGACTGTTGCCCCGGGTCCACAGGAGCAGCCAATTTCGACAAATTGCGCTGCATCAATTGACAGAAGGGCACTCTTTCCTATAGTCCGCAACTCTTCTCATGTGAGGACCATTGAATTTGACGCTAGTTGACGAGTCGACTGCGAAGGCACAGGCGTTTTCCGCTCTTGGGCTCAGCGACCCTATTGTGAACGCCGTGGGCGATGCGGGCTATGCGGAGCCGACCCCGATCCAGGCGCAGGCAATTCCCCAGGTATTGATCGGGCGCGACGTTCTCGGCTGTGCCCAGACCGGCACCGGCAAGACGGCATCTTTCGTGCTGCCCATGCTCGACATCCTGAGCGAAGGCCGCGCGCGCACCCGGATGCCGCGATCGCTGATCCTGGAGCCGACCCGAGAACTTGCCGCTCAGGTGGCGGACAACTTCGTCAAGTACGGCAAATATCAGTCGCTGTCCTTCGCGCTGCTGATCGGTGGCGTCTCGTTCGACGAGCAGGAGAAGAAGCTCGACCGCGGTGTCGACGTGTTGATCGCCACCCCGGGCCGGCTGCTGGATCATTTCGGACGCGGCGGCGTGTTGCTGTCAGCGGTGAAGCTGCTGGTCATCGACGAGGCCGATCGCATGCTCGATATGGGCTTCATCCCGGACATCGAGAAGATCGTGAGCACGCTGCCCAAGACACGGCAAACGCTGTTCTTCTCGGCAACGATGCCGCCGGAGATCCGCAAGCTGGCCGACGCGTTCCTGGTCAACCCCCGCGAGATCACGGTCGATCCACCCTCCTCCACCGCTGCCACCATCGAGCAGTTCCTGGTCCGCTACGAGGGCCGTGATGCCGAGAAGCGGGCGGCGCTGCGCGCGATCCTGAAGAGCGAGGATATCCAGAACGCGCTGATCTTCTGCAACCGCAAGCGCGATGTCGGCGTGGTGTTCCGTTCCCTGCAGCGCCACGGTTTCAATGCCGGCGAGCTGCACGGCGACATGGCGCAGGAAAACCGCACCCGGACGCTCGACGCATTCAAGCGCGGCGAGATCACGCTGCTGGTCGCCAGTGATGTGGCTGCTCGCGGCCTCGACGTGCTGGCAATGAGCCATGTCATCAACTACGACGCCCCGGTTCACGCTGAGGACTATGTACACCGTATCGGGCGCACCGGACGCGCGGGCCGCAGCGGACGGTCGCTGACGATCGTCAGCAACGCCGACTCCAAGCACATCGTCGCCATCGAGAAGCTGATCGGGCGATCGATCCCGACGCTGTCCGCCGTCGGCGAAGCGGCGGGCGAGTTCGTCCGGGAAGCGCCGGCATCGCGCAGCCGCGGACGCCGCCGCGGCAAGGGAGCCGACGATTCTCCCCGCGAGCCCAGGCCGGCCCGAACGCCGCAAGCAGCTGCCGAAAGCGAGGCGCCCAGCCCCGAGCGATCTCGCGAACGCGAGAGTTCCGAGCCTCGCGAGAACGCCGAGTCCCGCGAGAGGCAGGAGCCGCGGGAACGCGCCGCGCCCCGCGAGAGATCAGAGACGCGCAGCCGCGGCCGAGGGGAAGGCCGCGCCGCGGCCGAAACACGCGACCGCCGGCCCCGCGGCCGAGGTTCCGACCGCGAGCGCGACGACGAGGATACGACGGCGCCAGGCTTCGGCGACCACGTGCCCGCGTTCCTGCTGCGGGCGTTGCCCGAGTTCGACAAGGACGCTAAAGAGACGGCCTGATCGGCGCGCGCCCATCCGGAGTCGGGCGGCGGCGTCTTTCGCCTGCGACTTGCGCCCCGACCGCGCCGGAGACCCCTCCATGCAAACCATCTTCATCATGGTCAAGAGCGAACTGGGCAAGTCCTACGAGGTGGCCGACGCGGCCGTCGAGATCGAGGGCGTCTCCGAGGTCTACTCGACATCGGGCCAGTATGACCTGCTGATGAAGTGCTATCTCGACGACACGATCGACATCGGGCATTTCGTCAACCAGCAGATCCAGACTTTGCCCGGGGTCAAGGACACCTTCACCCTGATCACCTTCAAGGCATTCAGCTGAGCCGGTGAGTCCAGCGCGTCCGCTTGCCGGCCGCACCGCCGTCGTTACCGGCGGCAACCGCGGCATCGGCGCCGCCATCGCCGACGCCCTGGCGGGCGACGGCGCGGATCTCTGGCTGACCGGCCGGGACGATGCCGCGCTGGCCGCCATGGCAGCCCGGCTGGGCGGGCGGCACGGGGTGAGCGTGCACCATGCAATCTGCGACGTCACCGACCGAGATGCGGTCGACGCCCTGGCCGCAGCGGCGGCCGAGCGCGGTGCGGTCGACATCCTGGTCAACAATGCCGGCGCTGCCGCCAGCGCGCCGTTCTCGCGGACCGACGAGGCGCTCTGGGACGCGATGATCGGGACCAACCTGACCGGGACCTACCGGGTCACCCGGGCGATGCTGCCCTTGATGACAGGGGCCGAGGGCGGCCGCATCGTCAATATCGCGTCGACTGCCGGGCTGATCGGGATGGCCTATGTCACCGCCTATTGCGCAGCCAAGCACGGCGTGGTCGGGCTGACCCGCGCGTTGGCCGCCGAACTTGCCGGCAAGGGGATCACCGTCAACGCGATCTGTCCCGGCTATACCGAGACCGAGTTGGTCGACAAGGCAGTGGGTACCATTGCCGCCAAGACCGGGCTCAGCCCGAAGGAGGCACGCGACTCGCTGGTGCGGGACGTACCGCTCGGGCGCTACATCCGTCCGCAAGAGGTGGCGGCGGCGGTGCGTTGGCTGTGCGGCCCGGAGGCAGCTGCGGTGACAGGCACTGCTATCCCGATCGCCGGTGGCGCTGTGGGCTGATCCCGTCCGGCCCGTGGCGGTTCCGCAACAGGCCGGCAACCAGGCAACCACGAACAGGGCTACGAAGATCACGAACAGGATCTTCGCGCTCTCGATCGCGGTCGTGGCGATCCCGCCGAAGCCGAACGCGGCAGAAGCGACGGCCAGAAAAAAGAACACAACCGCCAAGCCAAGCATGCCGACTTTCCTCGCTTCCCTGACGGCGGGTCACCGCATCCTCAGTCGCGACGGCGCGGGCGGATCAACCCCTCCCAGACCCCAAGCAGGAAACCTGCGGCAAAGCTGCCGGCCTGGTTGCCGCGGGCCGTGCGTTGCCAGGCGATCCGCCGGGCGCGACGCCGCGCCAGCAGCATGACGATCAGGGCCAGCACCGCCAGAATGCCGCCGACGATGCCGAGCGCGCCGCCGACTCCGACCAGATCGGAGAAGCCGACCACCGCGGCGGCGATCAACAGCCCGAGCGCACAGAGGCCCAGCAGGCCGACGACAATGCCGCCGGCCAGCCTGCTCAACAGGTCGCTCACGGTCAGCCGCCCCGGACGGTCGCTCCCGCCCCGCTCATCGGCGCAGCAGAATGGCCACCAGCGCGCCCAACGAGAAAGCGAGCCCGACCGCGGTCAGCGGGTGCGCCCTGACTTGATCCTTGGCGCTGGTGACTGTCGCCTCGCCATAGTCGATCGCCCGGTCACGGATCTCGCCAACCCTTTCGGCTGCGGCCCGACCGGCTGCCATCGCGGCATCGCGCGCCGACGGCGCCACCCCGTCCTTCAGGCGCGACGTGACGTCTGCCAGTTCCTGGCGCAACTTGGCGATCTCCGCGTTCAGCCGGTCCGTTTCCTTCGACGCAGTGTCCTGGGCCGTTGCCATTCCCGTCTTCCTTTCGTAGCTGTCCCCGTGGCCCGGATTCAGCGTCTGGGCCAACAAGGCTGTCAACTAGGGCGTTCGGCAATGGTTCCCGGCGGTCGGGGTTTTTTTGCGTCGGCGTGGGCAGCGGCACCCGGTCTGGCGTATAGTTGCCGGTGCCATGTCCCAACCCGCCTTCGACCCATCACTGCACTTCCCCATCGACGAGGCGGCCGACTACCGGGCGCACCACGTGCGATGGCAGGTCGAGGGCCCCGTCGGCACCATAATCCTGGATCGACCCGAGCGAAAGAACCCGCTGACATTCGTCTCCTATGCCGAACTGCGCGACCTGTTCCGGGCGCTGGCGCGATCGGAGCGGATTCGGGTGGTGGTTGTCACCGGCGCGGGCGGCAACTTCTGCTCCGGCGGCGACGTGCATGAGATCATCGGACCGTTGCTCGAACAGGACATGCGCGGCCTGCTCGCCTTCACGCGGATGACCGGGGACCTGGTGCTGGCGATGCGTGCCTGCCCGCAGCCGGTGCTCGCGGCCATCGACGGGACCTGCGTCGGCGCCGGAGCCATCCTCGCCATGGCGTCGGATCTGCGCTACGCCACACCGCGTGCGCGCGTGGCGTTCCTGTTCAGCCGAGTCGGGCTCGCCGGATGCGACATGGGGGCCTGCGCGATCCTGCCGCGTATAATCGGTCAGGGACGCGCCTCGGAGCTGCTCTACAGCGGTCGGGCCATGACCGCCGACGAGGGAGAGAAATGGGGCTTCTTCAACAGATTAGTGCCCATTGATGATCTGATAGATGAGGCCATTCAACAAGCTCGCCGATTGGCCGAGGGACCGGTGTTCGCGCATGCGGTGACGAAGCGCATGCTGCACCGCGAATGGGACATGGGGCTGGAATCGGCGATCGAGGCCGAGGCCCAGGCCCAGGCGATCTGCATGCAGACCCAGGACTTCCGCCGGGCCTACGAAGCCTTCGTGGCCAAAGAGCAAACGGTGTTCAGGGGCGACTGATGGCCGACCGCAGTTACCTCGGCTGGCCGTTCCTGACTGATGCCCACCGTGCACATGCAGCGGCACTCGAGGAATGGTGCGTGCGCGGCCTTGCCGGCATCGGGCACGACCGGGAGTTGGTGGACGAGACCTGCGTCGGGCTGGTGCGCCGGCTCGGCGAGGCCGGTTGGCTCGCGGTCGCCGTGCCCGAAGCCGGGGCGGCTTTCGATGTCCGCGCCCTTTGCCTGACCCGGGAGATCCTGGCGCGCCACGATGGCCTCGCCGACTTCGCCTTCATCATGCAGGGACTGGGAACAGCGGCGGTCGCGCTGTTCGGCAGCGAGACGCAGCAGCGCCGGACCCTGGCTCCGGCGCGCGCCGGCCAAAGCATCGCCGCGCTGGCGATGACCGAGCCGCAGTCGGGCTCTGACGTCGCCGCGGTGACAACCACTGCGGTCCCCGACGGCGACGGCTGGGTCATCGACGGCGAGAAGACCTACATCTCCAACGCCGGCATCGCCGACCATTACCTGGTGCTCGCCCGCAGCGACGGACCGGGCGCCCGCGGACTGAGCCTGTTCCTGGTCCCGGCTGATGCGCCGGGGCTCTCGGTCAGTGCCCGCCAGCAGGTGATCGCGCCGCATCCCCTCGGCACGTTGGTCTTTGCCGGCTGCCGGGTGGGCAGCGACGCCCTGGTGGGACCTCGCGGCGGCGGATTCAAGGCGATCATGACCGTCCTCGACCGGTTCCGGCCCTCGGTCGGCGCCGCCGCCCTTGGCTTCGCCCGCTGTGCTTTCGATCAGGCGCTCGGCTGGAGCGAGGGCCGGGCGCTGTTCGGCACCACGCTGGCCGAAATGCCGACCACCCAGACCTACCTGGCCGAGATGGCGACCGAGATCGATGCCGCCGCGCTGCTGGTCTACCGCGCTGCCTGGGCCGCCGACACGCAATCCGGCCGCACCACCCGCGAGGCCTCGATGGCCAAGCTGTTCTCCACCGAGGCGGCGCAGCGGATCGTCGACCAGGCGGTGCAGCTGCATGGCGGCGCCGGCGTCATCGTGGGTGCGGTGGTGGAGCGGCTGTACCGCGAGGTCCGCGCGCTGCGGATCTACGAGGGGGCCTCGGAGGTGCAGCGCCTGATCATCGCCGGCCAGGCACGCGCCGCCTTTGCCGCCGACGCCGGGGCCTAGGATATCGGAATGCACCGCAGCGGCCATGTCGACAGCTTCGCGCGGGACAACCTGCCGCCCATCGCGCTGTGGCCGCGGCTCGAATGCTGCGGCCCGGTGCAGCTTGCCTATCCTGAGCGGCTGAACTGCGCCGCCGCGCTTCTCGACGACGCGCTCGCCGCCGGCCATGGCGAACGGCCGGCGATCCATTTTGCCGGGGGAAGCTGGAGCTACCGCTATCTGGCCGGTGCCGTGGACCGGATCGCGCACGCCCTGGTCCGGGACCTCGGGATGGAGGCCGGCAACCGCGTGCTGCTGCGCGGCACCAACGGCCCGATGATGGCCGCGGCCTGGCTGGCGGTAGTCAAGGCCGGCGGAATCGCGGTCGCCACCATGCCGCTCCTCCGAGCCCGCGAGCTGGCGGCGATCGTCGACAAGGCGGAGATCGACTTCTGCCTATATGAGAAGGCGCTGGAAGCCGAAATTCTGAAGCTGCCCGAACATGCGAAGCGCCCACTCAGCAAGCTCAGCTTTGGTGACAGCATCGCACCGGATGCCATTGAACCACTGATGGAACGGCACGATTCGCCCTTCCCCGCCGCCGACACGGCCGACGACGACGTCTGCCTGATCGCCTTCACCTCCGGCACTACCGGCAGGCCCAAGGGGACCATGCACTTCCATCGCGACGTGCTTGCGGCCTGCGACTGCTTTCCGGCGCATGTGCTGCGGCCGACAATGGACGACGTCTTCATCGGGTCGCCGCCCCTGGCCTTCACCTTCGGGTTGGGCGGCCTGCTGCTGTTCCCGATGCGGGCCTTCGCCTCGACCGTATTGCTGCCGAAGCTGCCGCCCGACGAGCTGGTGGCGGCGATCGCACGGCACAAGGCGACGATCTGCTTCACTGCGCCCACGGGCTATCGGGCAATGCTGGACCGGTTCTACGAGGCCCACAGCAGCGAGGCGATCGCCAGCCTGCGCAAATGCGTCTCCGCCGGCGAAACCCTGCCGGCGCCGACTTTCGAGGCATGGCGGCGGGTGACCGGGCTGACCATCATCGACGGCATCGGCGCCACCGAGCTGCTGCACGTCTTCATCTCGGCCGACGAGGAGGACATGCGGGCCGGGGCGACCGGCAAGCCGGTGCCGGGCTACGAGGCCCGGGTCATCGACGAGGATGGCCGGCCGGTGCCGGTCGGGACGGTGGGACGGCTGGCGGTGCGCGGCCCGACCGGCTGCCGCTACCTCGCAGACGACCGCCAGGCCGCCTATGTCCACGAGGGCTGGAATCTGACCGGCGATGCCTATCTCGTAGACGCGGACGGCTATTTCATCTATCAGGCCCGCACCGACGACATGATCGTTTCCTCGGGCTACAACATTGCCGGCCCGGAGGTGGAGGCCGCCCTGCTCGAGCACCCGGACGTCAAGGACTGCGCGGTCGTCGGCGTGCCCGACCGCCAGCGCGGCCAGCTGGTCAAGGCCTTCGTCATCCTGCGCGAGGGCGCGGTCCCGGCCGAAGCGACGGCCAAGGCGCTGCAGGAGTTCGTCAAGCAGACGATCGCGCCCTTCAAGTACCCGCGCGCGGTGACTTTCGTCGACGCGCTGCCGCGGACGGAGACCGGCAAGGTCCAGCGCTTCAAGCTGCGCCAGGACAGTGGATCCGCGTCCTCGGCATGAGTGACCTGCGCACCCCGGTGGAGGGGCCTCGGCGGCGGGAACCGGTGTTCAACACCGAGGGCAAGACCTTCACCCTCGCCTTCACCGTGCTCTGCATTGCGCTGTTCCTGTACCAGGACACCCTGTCGCAAGCGGATGCCAACAGGTTCGTGATCGCGTTCGGCCTGACGCCGGCGCATTTCTTCATGGGGCTGGAGAACGGCTGGCGCGGCCTGATCCTGCCAAGCTGGCTGCCCTTGTTCACGCACATGCTGCTGCACGGCGGCTTCTGGCACCTGTTCCTGAACCTGGTCGCACTGCTCTCGTTCGGGCCCCAGGTCGAGCGGGCAATCGGCACCTGGCGGATGGCCCTCCTGTTCCTGCTCGGCGGCCTCGCAGCGGCCTTCGCCGAGATCCACCTCACCGACGACAGCTGGATCGTGATGATCGGCGCCAGCGGCGCCATCTTCGCTGTCATCGCAGCCTATGTGATGCTATGGCCGACCGGCTGGCTGTTCCTGTTCATCATCGCCATGCCGGGCTGGGTCTGGGTGATCATCGTTATCCTGCTGCACGTCGCGCTGGGATGGATCTGGCCGGTGGAGGGGATCGCTTGGTGGGCGCATATGGGCGGACTGGTCGCCGGGGCGCTGCTGATCCTGATCCTCCGCCCGCCGGGGGTCCGGCTGTTCCAGCCCTCGCCGCGGCCTCGTCGACGCCGACGGCCGGCACGGCGGGACCTCGACGAACCGGAGTGACCGAGCGGTCAGGCCGCCCTGACCCGCTCCCGAACGTCATAGACGTGGTCGACGAGACCCCAGGCCTTGGCTTCCTCCGCCGACATGAACCGGTCGCGGTCGAGCACGCGCTCGACCTCCTCTGTCGTGCGGCCGCAGTGGCTGGCGTAGATCTCGATCATTCGACGCTTGGTCTTGAGGATGTCCTCGGCGTGCCGCTCGATGTCCGACGCCTGGCCCTGGAAGCCGCCCGACGGCTGGTGCAGCATCACGTTGGCGTTGGGCAGGATGATCCGCCGACCCGGCGTGCCGGCCATCAGCAGGAACGAACCCATCGAGCGCGCCGTACCCATGCAGACGGTCGAGACCGGCGAGCGGATGTACTGCATGGTGTCGTAGATCGCGAAGCCGCTGGTGACGATCCCGCCCGGCGAATTGATGTAGATCGCCAGCTCTTTTTCCGGGTTCTCCGCCTCCAGTGTCAGCATCTGGGCGCAGACGACGGCGGCCATGTCGTCGTCGATCGGCCCGTTGAGGAAGATGATCCGCTCGCGGAGCAAGCGGGAGAAGATATCGAAGCTGCGCTCCCCGCGGCTCGACTGCTCGA
>JBHJOG010000285.1:0-6960 GCA_050329975.1 Alphaproteobacteria bacterium
GTACGCGACTCTGATGGCAGGACGATCGCCGCGCTCAATAGCTCAGGCTACACCGGCATGGTCTCACCCGAACAACTGGTGGCGCAACGCCTTCCCGAACTGCGTGTCACCGCATCCCACATCGCACACCAGATGGTGCGCTATCCGATCCTGGCCACGGTTTTGCGCAACTGACCCAAGGAAGCAATAGGGAGGAAAACATGTGCAACCATAGCGACCCGACGCGTTCTAAGCACAGCGGAACGACCCGGCGCACCTTCCTGACAGCGATGGCGGCGGGTGGTGCGACGCTCGCGGGCGGAGCCGCCGTGACGTCGGATGCGGCGGCGCGAAACGACGTCATCAAGGCCGCAATGCCTCCCGGCATCGACGAACCCGGCCGCAGCATCTTGATAAAGGGCGGCGTGATCATTTCGATGGACGACGCGGTGGGCAACTTTGCCGTGGGCGATGTGCTGATCGAGGACGGCCGCATTGCAGAGGTCGCGCCGGACATCGAAGCCCCGGATGCTGCCGTCGTCGATGCCGCGGGCAAGATCGTCATCCCCGGTTTCGTCGATACCCATCATCATCAGTTCGAGACGGCATTGCGCAGCCAGCTCGCCCACGGCATCCTGATCAATGACGGCCGGCCCGTGAACGCCTCGAACTACTACGAGACGATCCTGCAGAAGTTCTCGATGGTCTACCGGCCCGAGGACGTCTACATCAACGAACTGTTCGGCGGTATCGCCCAGCTCGACGCCGGGGTGACGACCGTGATGGACGTCAGCCAGATCCATCACAGTCCCGAGCATTCGGACGCGGCGGTGGAAGGGCTCCGGGACGCTGGCCGGCGGGCGGTCTTCGGCTATTTCGAGGGCTGGGGCGAGCGGGCGCTGTATCCCGGCGACGCCGCGCGCCTGCGAGAGCAGCATTTCGCATCCAGCGACCAGCTGCTGACCATGGTGATGGGCGGCGAAATCTACCTGCCCATGTACCAGGACGCCTGGCGGATCGGGCGCGAGTTGGATCTGCCGATCGCGGCGCACATCGTCGGCACCTTCGGCATGCAGCCGACATTCGACGAGATCGCGCAAGCCGGGATGTTCGGGCCGGACAACATCTTCATCCACATGACGGGCATGTCCGACCTCGGCTGGCAGGCGGCGGCCGACGCCGGCGCCCACGTCTCGCTCGCTGTGCCGATCGAAATGCACATGCGTCACGGAACGCCGCCGATCCAGAAGGCGATCGACCTGGGCATGAGCCTCTCGCTCTCCACCGACGTGGAGTGCACGATGACGGCCGACATGTTCACCCAGATGCGGTCGATGATCACGCTGCAGAGGATGTTCGCGAACGCGGCGGCCCTGGCCGGCGACCAGGACTATCCAGCGCTCCTCCAATGTATGGACGTCTTGCGCCACGCGACCATTGAGGGCGCGCGCGGGCTGAAGCTCGATGGTGTCACCGGTTCGCTGACCCCCGGCAAGGCCGCCGACATCGTGCTCCTCGATGCGCAGGCGATCAACGTCGCGCCGCTGAACAACGCGGCGGGTGCGGTAGTGACGCTCATGGAGCGAAGCAATGTCGATACCGTCATGGTGGCCGGCAAGGTCAAGAAATGGCAAGGCGGGTTGCTGGATTTCGACATTGCGCGGCTGCGCGCGGAACTCGAAGCGAGCCGCGACTATCTCTTCGAGGCGGCCGGCGTCGAACGCGATCTTTTTGCCGTCTAAGCCGCCCGGCTGGGGGCGTTAACCGGAGCTGCACGCCCCCTATCTCGGCGGCACGCCGACCAGGAAGCGTGCCGAGCCTGTCAGCGTTTCCCCCGGCCCGAGGATGGCCGTGCCATTGCCGGCAGCCGATCCGGCCGCATGCAGGTTGAACGCGTCGACCGAGTGGGAGACCGGTTCGACGCAGAAGAAGTTCTGTCCCGGCGGCGTGTAGACCACCAGATGGGTCAGCGGCGGTTCGGCCTCGATCCGCAGCGCGGCCTGGCGAGCCGGCCAGACGATCTCCGCGACGCCGGTCCACTCCGCGAAGCCGTTGACCAGCCCGGTCCCGGAAACCGGGCGCGCCGCGGTGAAGTCCCATTCGTCGGGAATCGGTGTCACGCCGGTGAAGAGATAGCCGGCATCGACGCGGAACACGGATCCGGCGCGGAATTGGAGGGTCGCGTCGGGCGTGGCGTCGAACCAGGGATGAATGCCGAGGCCGGCGGGCATTGGCTCCGCGCTCTCGTTGGTGACCGACAGTGTGACGGTCAACCCCTCCTCGGCGAGCCGGTAGGCCTGGCGGGCAGAATAGGCCCAGGGCCAGCCTCGCCCCGGATCTGGCAGCGTCATCCGCACTTCACCCGCATCGGCGTGATCCACCTGCCAGGGGCACTGCCAGCCATCGCCATGCAGCGCGTTCGGGTCCGGCGGCGCGTTGATCGGCAACGCATAGCGCCGGCCGGCGAAGTTCAGCCGCCCTCCCGCGATGCGACCCGAATAGGGGACGAGCGGAAAGCAGGCGACGCCGAGCACATTGCCGTCGGCGAGGGCGGTGGTATCGGCGGCGCGCATCAGGTCGACGCCATCGGCACGGCGGAAATGGGTCAGCGCCCCGCCGATGTCCGGCGCGACGCCGGCCTCGAGGTTGCCGGCCCGCAGGGTGAGCACCTCGCTCACCGCATCCCGCCGGCGGCGCCGAAGGACCGGCCACGAACCAGGCGCTGGTTCTCGAAGATCGAGCCCTGGTTGGGCGCCAGCGGGTAGGGCATGCGTACCGGTACCGCCTCAAGCCGCGGCTCCAGCGTGGATCGGCCGCGCACCATCTGCGCCTCATAGGCTTCCAGACCGGGATAGAGGTGTGCAGGCAGCATCCAGGCATCCGCGGCAGCGTAGCCGTAGAGCAGCAGCCGACGGTCCCGGTCCGAGTTGTTCGCTTCCGAGCCGTGGACCATGCGGACGTGATGCAGGGTGATCGACCCCGCCTTGCCCAGCAGGGGCACGGCGCGGTCGGCACCGATCTCGCTGGCGGTCAGGTCGATGGCTCCGGCGAAGCAGCCGTCGAAGTGATGATTGTGGATCGGGCCGCGATGGCTGCCCGGGATCACCAGCAGCGGTCCGTTCTCCGGCGTGCAATCGTCGAGCATCACGCCGACCTCGAGGATGTCGTCGTTGGTGTGCGGATAGAACGCCCAGTCCTGATGCCACTCCACCGCCTCCCCGCCGTGGCCGGGCTTGATGTTCAGCTTGGTGTGCTGAAAGCGGATGTTCGGGCCGAGGAGGTCCGCCACCGCGTCCACCAGCAGGTCGCCGCGAAGCAGGCGCTCGAACACCGGATGCGCGGTGTGCGGCTCCTTGATCCGCCTCACCCGAGGGTTGGCTGCGGTGTGGGTGTCCTCCAGGTCGTATCGCTCGTCGCTCGTCTTCACGAACCGGGAGGCTGCCACCAACTCCGCGACGGCCGCGCGTGCCTCCTCGATCAGCGCTGGCGGCACCGCATCCTCGACCAGCAGGTAGCCGTTCTCCCGGTAGAAGTCCGTCTGTTCCCGGCTCAGCATCGCGCCCTCGCCAAATGAAGTTGCTCGTCAGTCCCCCGACCTTCGGAAGCGCAGTTCCTGGATCATCACCGCGCCGATCAGCAGCGCGCCCTTGGCCACGTCCTGCCAGAACGACTGCAGCCCGACCAGCAGCATGCCGGTCTTGAGCACGCCCAGGATCAGCACCGCCAGCACGGCGCCGAAGATCGTGCCCTTGCCGCCCGCCAGCGCGCAACCGCCGAGGATCGCCGCGGTGATCGCCTCCAGCTCCAGCCCTTCCGAACCGGACACCGGCTGGCCGGAACCCGTCCGTGCGGCCAGGATGACACCCGCGAGCCCGGCGGCGACCCCGCTGACGGTGTAGATTGCGATCCGGTAGCGGGTAAGCGCGATGCCGGCCAGTCGCGCCACCACCGGGTTGCCGCCCATGGCGTAGACGTTGCGGCCCATCACGGTGAACCGCATGAAGCAGAAGAACAGGGCCGCGACCACCAGCATCAGGAACACGGGGACCGGCAGGAAGCCGATGAAGCCGGATCCGATCCAGCGGAAATCGCTGTTGAGGATCCCGATCGACCGTCCGTCGGAGATGATCAGGGCGAGCCCGCGGAACGCAGCCATCGTGCCGAGTGTGGTGATCACGGGATTGACGCGCCCCAGCGTGACGATCAGGCCGTTGGCGCAGCCGGCTATTCCGCCGGCGGCGAGCGCAGCCAGCATCGCGAGCGCCGCCGAGTCGGTCGCCTCGATCGCCAGCGCCGCCACCAGCGTGCACAACCCGGTCGTCGAGCCGACCGAGATGTCGAGCCCGCCGGAGACGATCACCATCGTCTGCGCGATCGCCAGCACGCCCAGGATCGAGACCCCGAGCACGATGTTGGTGACGGTGCGGCCGAGGAACAGCGCATCCGGCCGGATCGCGCCGAAGATCGCGATCAGCAGGATCAGCGCGACCAGCAGGCTCAGGTTCTGGGTGCCGATGGTGTTGCGGACGAAGTGCATCACCGGGCCGGTGGCGCCCGGGGTCCGCGCGGCGGCCTCGGTCATGATGCCGCCCTCGCCCGGTGCAGGTGCTCGCCCATCGCCAGCCGAAGGATGTCGTCCTCCCCGGCACGGGCCGTCTCCAGCTCGCCGACGATGGTGCGGTCGCGCATCACCAGGATGCGGTCGGTGACGCCCAGGAGTTCGGGCATTTCGGAAGAAATCATCAGGATCGCCATCCCCCCTTCGGCCAGTTCCTCGATCAGGCGATAGATCTCCGCCTTGGAGCCGACGTCGATGCCGCGTGTGGGCTCGTCCAGGATCAGCACCTTGGGCTGCCGCGCCAGCCAGCGGCCGAGCACCACCTTCTGCTGATTTCCGCCGCTGAGCTTGGAGACCAGCTGGCTCAGGCTCGGCGTCTTCACCTGCATCCGGTCGACCATGCGGGCGGCGATCGCGGTCTCGGCAGAGCGGCGCACGAAGCCGGCGACGCTGATCTTGTCGGGCACGCAGAGGCTGATGTTCTCGCGCACGCCGCGCATCATCAGCAACGCCTCGTGCTTGCGGTCCTCCGGCGCAAATCCGATGCCGGCCAGGATCGCGTCGGCGGGGCTGCGCAGCCGGATCGCCGTGCCGTTCACCAGCACCTGTCCGGCGAGAGCGCGGTCGAAGGCGAAGATGCCCTTGGCGAGCTCTGTGCGTCCGGCTCCCATCAGGCCCCCGAGCCCGACCACCTCGCCGGCGCGGACCTCCAGCGAGCAGTCGCGCACCTGCTCGGTCGTCAGGCCGCGCACGGCGAGGACGACGTCCCCTTTGTGGCGTTCGCCGGTCTGGTAGAAGCTTTCCACCGGTCGGCCGACCATCAGCTGGGCGATCACGCGTTCATCCAGATCGGCGATCGGGCGCACATCGATCAGTGCACCGTCGCGCAGCACGGCGACCTTGTCGGCCAACGGCATGATCTCGTGCAGGCGATGCGAGATGTAGATCACGGCCACGCCCTCGTCGCGCATCCGGCGGATGACCGCGAACAGGCGCTGCGCCTCGTCCTCGGTCAGCGAGGAGGTCGGCTCGTCGAGCGCGAGCAGGCGCACGCCGGATTTCAGTGCGCGCATGATCTCGATCAGCTGGCGCTGCGCCGGGCCCAGGTGACGGCACTGCCGCCGCGGGTTGAGCTCGTTCTCGACCCCGAACTGGCGCAGCAGGTCCAGCGTCCGCTGCTCGAGGTCTGTCCAGTCGACGAACAGCCCGCCCTTGCGCCGGAAGTCGCCGAGGAACACGTTCTCGGCGACCGTCAGCTCGGCGACCGTCTCCGGCTCCTGGTGGATGATCCTGATTCCGAGCGCATGTGCATCCGCAGTGCCGGTCAGGGCCACGGGTGCGCCATCGCGGGTGACCGTGCCGCTGTCCGGTTGGTACTCACCCTCGAGGATGCGCATCAGCGTCGACTTGCCGGCGCCGTTCTCGCCGACCAGTGCCAGTACCTCGCCGGGAGGGAAGTCCAGCGATACGCCGCGCAGCGCCTGCACCGGCCCGAAGGCCTTGGAGACGTCGGCGACGCCGTATCTGTGCTGCTCGCTCATGAGTGCGCCGTTGAGGGCGGGGAGAGCCGGACTCCGTCTCTCCCCGCCGCTCGCCTACTGGCAGCCGAGCCTTTCCTGGTACTCCACGAAATTGTCCCGGGTGACATAGATCGCGGGCATCATGATCGGCTCGGTCGGCATCGGCTCGCCGTTGACCACGTGGTCGTAGAGCACCTGGATGCCGGTGGCGCCGTGGCTCGCGCTGTCGAACCACATCGAGCCCTTGAACCCCTCGGCGCTCTGCAGGCCGTCGCAGACGCGGCTGCCGTCGATGCCGATGCCGAAGCCGGCGTCGGCGGGATAGCCGGCATTCTCCAGCGCCCGCACGCCACCCAGCACGCCGTCGTCGTTGCAGGCCCAGAAGATCCAGTGGGTCACTTCCGGATTGCCGGTCAGCACGGTGGCCATCGCGTCGACCGAGCTCACCATCGTCCCGTCGTAGGGGATGTTGAGGATCTGGTCGGTTGGCCAGTCGGGGAAGGCTTCCATCCAGGCCGCCTCGGCGCCCTGGTTGCGCTTCATGCAGGTCTCGATCTTCTGGTCCTCGATGCTGGCGATGCGGACCACGGCATCGGGATCGTCGGCCCAGCCGGCATTGTTGTAGAGCGTAACCAGCTCCCCGCCGACCTGGCGGCCGATGTTGAAGGCGTCGATGCCGACATAGGGCACCGGCGTGCCGTCCTCGAAATAGATGTCGTCGTCGACGGCAACGATCGGGATTCCGGCCAGCTGCGCCTTCTCGGCGATCACCGGTCCCAGCGCCAGGTCGGGCACCACGATCGCGATGCCGGCGACGCCGTCGGCGACCATGGTGTCGAAGGCGGTGATGGTCAGGTCGGCGTCGAACTGCACGTCCTGGTGCATCAGCTCGGCGCCGAGCTC
>JBHJOG010000286.1:0-14231 GCA_050329975.1 Alphaproteobacteria bacterium
CACCGCCGAGCGGCCGGCGTCGCCATGCAGGCGCAGCACGCCCGGATGGGAGACACAGAGGCCGATCCGCCTCGCTGGGCCGGGACGGTGGACTGGAATGCCATAGGCCTCGTGCACCAGCACCGCCGGATCGGGGCAAGTTGTGACCGGGCATGGCAGGACCTGCCCGAACTCCTCCTGTGCGCGCTGCCGCGACATTCCATCCCGCACGATGAAGCTGCGGATGTCGGCCCGCGCCATTGCAGTTCTGAACAGCCGCCGTCCGGTCGGCGACCAGGGACCGCCGACGCCGACACCGTGGACTGCCACCGGCAGTTGCGCCTGCGCGACGAGGCCGAGGCACGAGGCGACCTTGATCGGGAAGTTGAGGTCGGTGTCGGCCAGCAGCTGGCCGCCGCCGAGCACGACCGCGTCGGAACCCCGCAGCCGCTCGGCCCAGCCGGGCCGCAGCTTCACCCGAGCCAGGCCGCCCAGCAGGGCGCGGATCAGTATCCGGCGCATCGGTGCAGGGAGACTGCCCATCACGGTCAGGATGCGAGCCCGCGACCGATTGAGGCCGTCGCCATAGTCGCGGCGTCCCGCCAGGTCGACGGCCTCGACCGAGAGCGCGGGATCGAGCCGGCGCATCGCATGGTCCAGGCACTCGGCGATGACCCCGTCGCCCAGGTTCGTGCTGAACCTGACGTTGATGGTGCAGATCCGTGTCACATCGAGGCTCCGCTGCTGTGCACTGGCCCGCCCTGGTAGATCCCGCTGACCTGCATGCGCGGCATCGATGCCGCGTCATCCAGTGCCGCGCGAAATCGGCGGGAGAAAATGCTGCTGTCGAAGCTGCGCGCATGGTCCGCGATGCGGTGCGGATCGAAGGCTGCAGGGTGCGCCTCGAAGGTGTCGACCGCAGCATTCAGCGAGTCGATGCTCTGCTCCGGAAACAGCAGCCCGGTCGACCCGTGCAGCACTGAATCGCAGACCCCGCCCCGGCCAAAGGCGATCACCGGCCGCCCGGCGGCCATCGCCTCGACCGGCACGATCCCGAAATCTTCCAGCCCCGGAAAGATCAGCGCCCGGCAGGCCCGGTACTCGTCCCGCAGCGCTTCCCGCGACACCCGGCCGAGCAGCGTGATGTTCGGCGCATCGCGGCAGAGCCGGCGCAGGTCGGCGCCATCCCCGACCACCCGCAGCTGCCGCCCCGACCGACGAAATGCCTCGATCGCAAGGTCCGGACGCTTGTAGGCGACCATCTGGCCCGCCAGCAGGTAGTGGTCGCCGGCTGGCGTCTCCGGTCCCGCCGCAAAGTAGTCCGTGTCGACCGGCGGTGGGATCACGATCGAGCGGCGGTTGTAGTACTTGCTGATGCGGCGCTGGACGAAGGTCGAGTTGGCAATGAACAGGTCGACCCGGGCGGCGCTGGTCACGTCCCACTGCCGCAGCCGTGCCGCGATGCGCGGCCAGAGCAGCCGGGTCACGATCCCGGCCTCGCGGAGGTACAGGTGGTACTGGTCCCAGATGTATCGCATCGGGCTGTGGCAGTAGCAGACGTGCAGGGCTGTGGGGTCGACGATCACGCCCTTGGCCGGCCCGGACTCGCTGCTGATGACGAGGTCATAGCCGGACATGTCGAGCTGCTCGAGCGCGCGCGGCATGAGCGGCAGGTACTTCTGGTAATGCCGCCGGGCGTACGGCAGCCGGTTGACGAAGGTGGTGCGGACAGTCCGGTCGCCGATGAGGGACGCCACCTGGGGACGGTCGAGGACATGGGTGAACAGGTCCGCGTCTGGCAGCAGTTCCAGGATCGATTGCAGCACGCGTTCGCCCCCGCGCGCCGTCACCAGCCAGTAGTGAACGACCGCGGTGCGGCCGTGCGGGGCGGACGTCGCGGTCGGACGCAGCACGTGCATGGCGGCAATGCTGCTCACGGAGATCGGACTGCCAGTTTGAAGGTTAGACACGACGTCCTTTCCATTGCCGTTCCTGCTGCAGCGCACCCAATCCGGCATCCCCTGCCCCGCCCCAGGCATCGGGACTCGCTTCCAAAGATCCATATATCGTTGATTGTTTTGATCAATTTCGACGAACCCAGCGGCGTGACATTCCACATCGATCCGTTCGCATCTGCACAATCGAGCAATCGTGCGGCTGCGGTCGAGTTACCATTGGTTAAAGTTGCTGCGAGCCGGCCACTGCGTCGGCCGCGCGGCGGAGGCCGGTCGGCCGGGCGCTGGCGCCTGACGCGCCAGTCCGCACCCTGCATGGATGCCCAGGATGAGCGCCAGCGTCATTCCGAAGTTGGGCGATGTGCCGGTGAGCGCGCTCGAGGACAGCAACGGCACCAGCGCCCAGGCGCCGCCTCGGCAAAGAATTGCGTCGACGGGTCCCAGATAGGTCTTGCGGCTCAGGATGGCCTGGGCGATGAACCCGAACAGCGCGACCGCGCCCGGAATGCCGAGATTGCTGACCACGGCAACCAGCCAGCTCGACGCGCGCGTTCCACCGACGCCGACCCCGATTCCGTACGTATCGGCCAGCGCCTGCAGCGAGACCGTGTTCCATGCCATCCGCTCGTCGAACGACGACGTGGAGGTCTTGCCGAAGACCATCCGGTCGACCAGCGCTTCTATGTGGGAGAAGGCCGCGGGGTTCAGGGCATAGGCCGCTACCAGCACGGCAAACCCAATGATGGTCATCAACTTCCACGACCAGAACCCTTTGGGAGCTTGCTGCCGCCTGCTGAACAGGAGCACGGCAGCCCTGAGGCCGAGAACCGCGGCGGTGGCGCCGAGGGCGACATAGGCGGACGACGAGGTCGAGAGAAAGCCGAACAGGAACAGGAGCGGGGCCAGAACCACACAGGCCCCACGGATCCGGGCACTCTGAAACGCATCCTTCCACAGCAGGATCACGATCCCCTGCCCGACGCACATCGGTCCGAAGGAGGACGCTTCCGGCATCAGGCCGACCACCCGCTTGGTATTCAGGACGTCGTCGCCCACCAGCAGGCTGTAGGTTCCGGTGCGGAACGGCGCAAGCAGGGCGGACAGGTCGACGAACTGGCTGGCATAGTCGAGCACGCCGGTGGTCACGCTGATCAACCCGCCGACGAACACCGCCTTGAGGATCACCTGTTGGTAGCGCGCGAACTGCATCAGGAAGGCGAAGCAGAAGATCAGCAGCGTCGAGATCGAGAAATAGAACAGCTGCGAGATGTTCTGAGACGTAGGCACCAGCCGCGACCAGCCGCCGGCGTAGCCGCCGAGGTCGCCGCGCATCGGCACCACCTCCACCATCCCGGCGAAGATCCGCGGATAGAACACGGCCGAGAAGGCGGCGATGGCCAGGAAGACGGTCGCCAGGCCCATCCGTCGGACGGAGAACGCGGTGTCCGCCATGAACTGACGGCCGGGTTGGCTGAGCAGGAAGAGCAATATGGCGATCATTGCCACCAGCGGCGATGGCAGGATGGTCAATCCGCCGGTGAACTGGGCAGGAATGGCGGCCATCGAACCGAACGGCACCAAGGCGATGGCGGCCGCGAATGCCAACAGGATCGCCCGGCGGATCAGGAGATACCCGCAGAACGCCCAGAACAGGCCGACTACAACCAGATCCATCGCCTCACTCGGCTCATGCGGCGCCTATCTGCTCGAGACCGGCACTGGCCCCTCCGGGTACGTCATTCCGCAGCAGAACACGCAATATTCATTCCCAGGTCTACAACGTGGAGAATCGGTAATTCTCGATAGCTGCAACAGGAGTTCGACAATACAGCGGCTAGCTTGCCTGCCTAACCGCTTTGCGATATGAGCGTTCCCCGAACCCGAGCGAACGGGTATCCGAAATACTCTGACAAACTAGTGAACTCTTGTTCACAGTCGACCCCATCAACTTGCGGACATCACCGGATATCTTTCAGAAGGCCTCCAGCCCGTGAGCGTTCCAGCCCCGAGTGCCCAAATTTCCCATGCAGCATGACAACCTCGTGATCACCCGGGCCGGCGCCAACAGTCTGCATCCGCAATGGCTGGCGCCCGGTGGGTCCAGGAACTTCGATCTGCTGGTCGCTTCGTACGATCCCCGCGTCGCAGTCCGGGACGGTGACGGAGTCCTGGGCATTCATATTCCCGGCGCCAAGGTCGCCGGCTGGAATGAGATCTGGCATACGCAGCAGCCCATCCTCTCGCGCTACCGCCACATCGCCCTGATCGACGACGACATCAGTTCCGACGCGACGACGATCAGCGCTTGTTTCGATGCCGGCGCGCGCCATGGCCTGCAGATGTGGCAACCCAGCCTGACCTGGCGAAGCCACTATTCCCACGTGGTTACGCTGACCAACCCGCGCTTCCGGCTGCGCTTCGTCAATTTCGTCGAGATGATGTGCCCGTTCTTCACCCGGGAGGCGCTGGTTGCCGTCGCGCCCCTGTTCGGGCTCGGTTACGAGAGCGGAATCGACATGGTCTGGTGCAGCCTGCTGGCGTCCCCCTGGCAGAAATGTGCCGTCATCGACGAGACGCCGGTCACCCACACCCGCCCGGTGGGGGCCAGGAAAGCGGAGAACGGCTTTGTCGATCGCGGCTATGAAGACGACATTCGCGCCTGTCTCGACCTGTTCCGGATGAGGTTGCCGACGCGGATGGCCTATGGGGCGATCGGGCGCCGGTCCGGTCGGCCGCTCTCCCAGACCGCCGTCGCGCTGAGCACACTCCATCTGCTGGCGGCGCGCGCAAGGCTGCCGAACACGGAATTCCCGAAGATGCTGCGCGATCATGTCCGGCATCAGTTCACGCGCAAGCCAGTGTTCAATCCGGCGGCGCCGGCGATCCTGCGGGAGCTCGCGACCAGTCGGGCCGCCTAGACGCACCAGCGTCAGGCCGATCGGCGACGCTCGACCGCCTCCATGGCGCGCGCGGTCGCCCGCTCGATGGCGGCATCGGCGCTCAGATGCGCCGGGTGGCGGGTGACGGAGTCGAGGCTGGCCGCCGCGCGTTCCACCAGTATCCGGTCCGTCGCGCGGGCGACCCGCGAATCCGCAAAGCGGCGGGCACGTCGCCCGCGCCCGTCGCGACCGGTCAGCCGCGTCCACACCTCCCGCGTGCTCGACGGGGATATCCGTGCCGGCCGGTAGGCTATCTCGAGGGACTGGGTCCAATCGAGCCATTTGAAGTGATGAGACTTGGCCATCGGCACCACCGGGATCCAAGGCACCCTTAGCGCATCGGCGACGATCGCCCCGTGCATCGCCTCGGTGATGACGAGGCTGGAACCGCGAATCTGTGCCAGGACGGTCTCGACCGGATCCGTCGGATCGATCAGCTGGACGCCGGCCAGGGCGCAAACCGTGGGCCAATGTCCGCGCTCGAGGCTCTGGAAGTGGGGGATGAAGCTGACACGCGCCGCCTCGGCGGCCGCCGGCGTGGGAATGGCGCGGATCAGTACCGCTGCATCGGTGATCGCAGCCTCCGCCGGGATGCCGAGCAGCTGGGCCGTCAGCGGACCGCGGACAAAGTGGAAATGCCAGTTGCCGTCTCGTGGCTCGGGTAGCGGCGTATAGCCGCCATAGCCCGACCCCATCACCCACTTCTTCGCGCCATCAGGGTAGTAATTACCGATGATGGAACCGATCCCGATGAACATCTCGCGTTCGTCGTCGTCGAAGTAGTCATCGCCGAGCAAGACCGGCCAGACATATGTATTCAGCTCATCGCCAAAATTTGGCCGATCGCCGCGATAGAACATCAGTTTCATTCCATGTTTCCCATCCGCCTGCCAATCTGCAGCCGAACAATCAGCCGACCGCAGATATTCGCAGAAAACTCCTCCACACAGGACCGCATTGTGGCGGTCATGTACCGATCATCTCGAATCCGATGGGAGTTCCTCCACGGCTGCGCAGTCTTGTGGGCGCGAGCCGATCATGAATATTCGTTCATTTCAGGGCAGGCGTCGTAGCTGCGACAGCGATCGTCCGTGATATCCAGGATTTTGGCGAAGAGGGCAAGGACGTATTGCGTTTGTCTTGGGCGTCGACCCGCAACCCGTCCGTTTCGTCACTTTTGTTGTCCATGCAACCGAGCTAGGGTCGCCGCGGCAGAAGAGCCGGACGCTACCGGCTGGCCGATCCATGCATGTGGGCGCTTCAGCGGGAGCTTTTCGGGGATGCCGGGTTTAGTGGGCGCCAGGCGCGTGTTCCACAGCGCGCGCTGGAGCATGACCGCCAAGCTCGCCAGCACCGGCCTCAAGTTCCTCACGGTACCGATCTTCGCCCGGCTGCTGGAACCGGCCGAGTTCGGCGTCGTCGCCGTCAGCATGACGATCGTGGTCTTCGCGACGATTTTCGGCGGCGCCGGCCTGGCTTCCTGGCTGGTGATCGCGAAGGACGAGGACCCGGTCGCGGTCGATACGGCCTTCTGGTCCTGTACCGTCTCGGCGGTCCTGTTCGGCGGGCTTGTATTCCTTCTCTCCGAGCCGCTGGCGGGTCTGCTCGGCGCCCCCGAGGCCTCGCCGATCCTGGCCGTCCTCGCCGCGCTCCTGCCGTTGACCCTGATCGCGGGGCTGCCGACCGCGCTGCTGTCGCGCCGGATGCAGTTCGACCGATTGGCCTGGAACGACATCGCCGGCGAGGGCATCGGCACCGCCGCGGCCATCGCGGCGGCTTTTGCCGGCTGGGGCGCCTGGGCACTCGTCGTCCAGCTCTTCGTCAGCGCCACCGTGAAACTGCCGCTGCTGATGCTTCACGCCCGCTATCGGCCGCGACTGCACTTCTCCCTGGAGCGACTGCGCGCGATGCTCGGCTACAGCAGCCAGGTCGTGCTCGCCGACCTGTTCTTCTTCCTCACATTCCAGAGCCCGACGGTGGTCATCACGCGGCTGGTGGGGCTGTCGGCCGCCGGCATCCACTCTGTCGCCAACCGCTTTGCCGAACTCCCGATCCAGGTGGTCCAGATCGGCATCATGAACGTTCTGTTTCCGACCTTCGCAACCATGGCGGAGGACCTTCCGCGCCGAACGCAGGCGTTGCTGCGCAGCACGCGATTCACCACGGCACTGCTGACCCCGATGATGTTCGGCATGTGGGCGGTGTCCGAGCCCTTGATGAGCGTCGTTTTCGGCGTCCGCTGGGCCGATTCCTGGCAGATCCTCGGGCTGATGGCCCTGTCGAAGGGCATCCTGATCCCATGCGCGTGCTTCATCCCGTTCCTGAAGGGCGTCGCGCGCTCGGACATTCTCTGGATGACCGGGCTGGGACGTGCCGTCCTGGTGATCGCGGCCACAACCGTCGGTGCGCTGACCTATGGCCTGATCGGCGCCTGCGTGGCCCTCGCCGGCGTCAGCGTCGTCGTGCTGCTGGGCTATTCCCTGGTGGTCTTCCGCACCGCCGGCATCGGCTTTGTCGACGGTTACAGGTCGTTCATCGGTCCCTATCTCTCCGCGATCGTCATGGCGGTCGGCGTCCGGGCGTTCCTCGACCACACCGGCACCGTGATCGAGGGCAATGTGGAGCGGCTGGCGCTGGGCATCACCATGGGCGTGTTCGTCTACGCCACGCTTGCCCTCCTCCTGCACAGAGATCTCCTCGCCACAGCGTTGCTGATGATGAGGAAGGCCAGCGCACGGCCTGAGCAGACATGAGCTCTTCCAAACGCGCCTATGGGCGTCCCCGGTCGTTTGCCGGCCCCCCGGTCCGATCGGCCTGCCCGACTCCCCCGACGGCATTCTCACCGGGTTCACCTTCCAGAAGAACCTGGCGTTCACCGGGCGACGTCGGGCGGCGGGCGAGCGCCTCGGCCCGCATGCACCAGTGCTGGTGCTGGTCGGCGCGGTTGCCTTCGCCATGCTTCCATCGATATTTCGAGCTGCCGTTGCAGGCTGCACGGAAGCGGGCCATGTCCCTGCACGACCGCGGCGACCGGATTGCATCGTCTGTGTCGGAAGCCCGGCGGTTGCCGACCGGAGGACCACAGTGAAGGCTGAGGATGGCATGGCTTCATCACCGCGCGTATCGGTCCTGCTGCCGGTCTACAACGGTGAACAGTTTCTGGACGAGGCGATGCGGTCGGTCCTGGACCAGAGCTTTGCCGACTTCGAGGTCATCGTCGTCGATGACGGCAGCCAGGACGCCAGCCCCGCCATCCTCGCCGGCCATGCCGCAGCCGATCCTCGGGTGCGCGTCTACCGCAAGGCGAACGGCGGCATCGTCGCGGCCCTCAACTTCGGCCTTGGCCACTGCCGGGGTGAGTACGTCGCCCGGATGGATGCCGACGACGTTTGCCTGCCGCACCGGTTCGCCGACCAGGTCGCCCATCTGGATGCCAACCCGGATTGCGTACTCGTGGGCGGGCTCGCCGAGACCATCGACGAGCACGGACAGTCGATCGCGGTGGTCAGCGGCGGCCCCCACAAGCGGACCCGGCTCGATATATTCCCGCCCAAGGTCGCCGTCTCGCTGCACCCCCTGGTCACCATACGGCGCTCGGCGCTTGAGGCGATCGGCGGCTATCGCGATGCGTTCCCTCACGCCGAGGACTACGACCTCTACCTTAGGCTGGCGCGGCTCGGCAGCATCGACAACCCCCCGAAGGTGATGCTCAAGTACCGCAAGCACGGCCAATCGGTGTCGCAGAAGAACGTCGCGCTGCAGGAGCAAAGCGCTGCGCGTGCCGAACTCGCAGCCATCATCGAGGCTGCTGGACGCCACACCGATCCCGGGCCCGGATCAGATGCGGCGGGGATGTCGCGCCGCTTTCCCGCCACCCTTGTGGAGAGCTACGCCAAGCTGCGGACCTGGAAGCGGCTTCGCGCGGATGCCCCGGCACTGGCGCGGGCGCTGCGTGGGGAATTGATGCGCGCCGCCCTTACCCTGCAACCCGCGACGATCGCGTCCCGGCCGTATCTGTCGCTGCGCCTGCGGATCGCCAAGAACCTGCTGTTCAAGTGACCGCAGCTCCTACTGCAGCACCGCGCAGATGAAGCGGCCGGGACCGATCTCGATCAGTGTCTGGCCCGAGGGGCAGCCCGGTTGGCTGGCCGGGCCGGTCGGCGGCCCCGTCTCCGGGCGCCCGGTCGGCGCGGCGGGCCGGTTCGGCGACAGCAGGCTCGCGGCGGTGAAACCGCGCAAACCGCTGGCGGTCTCGAGGTAGTACCACCCCGCCGACTCGCCGAGCACGGTCACCTGTCCGCCCTGCGGGATCGCCGCAACCTGCTCATATCCGGTGCCTGGGCCCGAGCGGACACGCGAGGACGCATTGCCCCCGTACATGGTGCGCGGCGTGTCGAAGTACTGGACACCGGCGACCGCGGTCTCCGGTGCCGTCGCATCGGGGGAGGCGATACTTCCGGGTTCGATGACCGGTGGGAGGACGCTGCCCGGATCGTCGGCCGCCGTCGTCGGAGCGGCCGGCTCGTCCTCGGCCGCGAGCGGTGCACGCAGTCGGTCAAGCAGCGCAACGTCCGCCTCCCCGGTCGCCGGCAGGCCTGCTGCCGCCTGGTAGTCCCGGATGGCCCGCGCCGTGGCCGGGCCGATGCGGCCGTCGGCGGGGCCAGGGTCGTAGCCCTGCGCGGCAAGCAGCCGCTGCAGCTCCGCGATCTGCGCAGGCCCGGCGAGCGGCTCCACCGGCTCGGGCACTGTCGGCTCCGCGGCTGCCGGCTCTGCAGGCGGCTCGGGTACGGCGGTCGGGTCGAATGCGCGGGTCTCGGTTTCCACCCCGACTTCGCTGCCTTCCTTGTCGAGCAGGACGAGCGTTTCCTGATCGATGGCGATCGCGACTTCGACCAGGATCGGCGGGTCCGCCGCCACGGCGACCCGATAGGCGCCCTCGACCACCGCCAGTGGCGCATCGTTGACCAGGCCGCTGACGATCACCTCGCCGCGGGCATCCAGCACGTCGAACCCGGCTCGGATCGCATCCTCGAGCGCCGCCTGCAGCTGGCGGGCGTCCTCCGCCTCGAAATACTGCCCGCCGGAGAGGTCGGATATCTGGCGCAGGAAGTCGCGGGTGGCGCCGTCGCCGATATCGAAGCCGACCACATTGACCTTGATGTCCAGCCCTTCGGCCAGCAGGGCCCGAACCACGTCCGGCGGATGGTTCGGGTCGCCCGGGTCAGGGTCGCAGGTCTCGATGCCGTCGGTCACCAGGATCACGACCTTGGGCCCGTCGACGCCGGCAAAGTCGTCGCGCAGGCTTGCGAGCGACAGGCCGATCGGTGTCTGTCCCTGGGGGTTCAGCGCGTCGATGGCACCGGCAAGCCGCTCGCGGTCGAGCGGCCCGAACGGCACCACCAGTTCGCTGTCGGTACAGCTCCGCTCCTTCGGGTCGCGCGGGTAGCGATGGCCGTAGACGCGCAGCCCGACCTGCACGTGTTCCGGCATACCCCCGATGACGGCCCGCATCACCTGGCGGGCTATCTCGATCTTCGCGGTGCCGGCCGCGTCCCGGCCCCACATCGAGCCGGAGGCGTCGAAGATCAGGGCGACCCTGCTCGGCGCGGCGATGCCCGCGATGCTCTCGCCGAGCTCCACCACCGAGAGCCCGCCCTCGCCACGTGGCGTCGTCACGCTCAGCCGGTAGAGGCTCGGGCGACGCAGTTCCTCGGCGATCCGCGCGGTGACCTGGTTGATCGCTTCGCCGGAGGGCGCCTCGAAATAGCCTCCACCGGTGGCGGCCGCCCAGGCACGCAGCAGGTCCCCGCCGCTGGAGCCCAGGTCGCCGTTGGCGATCTGGTAGTGGATGGCGTCGCCGTAGCCTATGCCGTAGATTCGCACCCCGGCATCGCCCAGCCTGGCCCAGAGGTCGTGCAGCTGCCGGTCGTGAGCCCCGCTGTCCTCGGCGTCGGTGATCACCAGGACCGCCTTGCCGCCGACCTCGCCGGCCAGCCAGTCCAGCGACGCGTGCATGGCGTCGTAGAGCGCGGTGCCGCCGCAGCCGTAGTTCACCTCGTCGACCGCGGCGCGGAGCACAGCGGGATCACTGGTGAAATCGGTCGCCCGGAAGATGTCGTAGCAGAAGCCGGCGACCGAGACGCGCTCGAACTCGGTGGTCTGGCCGACGAAGGCGTTGAGCGCGGAGGTGATGCTGGCGCGGACATTGTCGGTCGACGGGCTCAGGTCCGACTGGACCACGATCGATGTCTCCGGCCGGGAGACGCGCAGAAAATACTCGCCCTGGGGCACCGACCAGCTCAGCGTGGCGCTATCGCCCGCCCGTTCGTAGAGCGGCTGTTGGGCAATCGGCCGGCCGGCCCCATCCAGCAGTTCCAGGCCGATCCGCAGCGTCGGGCTTTCGCTGACACTGACGGTGATCCCGGGATGGGGCTCGGCGCGCGTGTCCAGCCGGTAGACGTCGACGTCGTCCGGCGGGTCGATCAGCCCCTCACGGGTTTCGCCGGGCGCGATCGGCGTCGCGTCGGCCAGGCTGTCGTTCGGTTCCGGCTCGCCCGGCAGGCTCGGGGCGTCGGCCAGCGGCGCTGGCCCGGTCTCGTCGCCGGGTAGGCGGCTGAGCGCAGACAGCGCGCCCTGCGGCAGGTGCTCGCCCACCGCCACCTCAGCGATCCCGAAGCCGGTCCCGCCGCCGTTGGCGAGGATCCGCAGCTGGACAAAGCGGGCCTCGACCGGCGGGAAGCTGAAGCTCTGCGGCTCCGGGTCGGGTGCGATGGCATAAGTCCCGACGGTGACGAAGCCGTCGATTGGGCTGCTGACGGAGACGCTGACCTTGATCTCCCGAGCCCGATCGGCCGGATCGAGGCCGGCCGGCGGCGTTATGGTGATGCGGTCGATGGTCGCAATGCGCTGCTCGCGAAACGCCAGCACCAGATCGATCGGCGGCTGTGCACCGCCTTCCGCGTTCCAGGCCGCGCCGGTGGCTTCGCCGTCGAGCAGCGCCGGCCGGTTCACTCCGTGGGGCACCGCATAGTGCCCGCCGAGTGCCGCGGCCGCCAGGTTCGGCGGGTCGTCGGCAAGGATCGACCGGTAGTCGGACGCGACCGCTTCCAGCACCTCGAACTCGCCGAGCGAGGTCTGCGCGCCGCCGTGGTTGCTCAGCACCCGCAGCATCACGTAGCGCGCCTGCACCGGCTCGAAGGCGAAGATGCGCCAGCCCATGCGTGCATCCATGTAGAAGCTGCCGACTCGGGTGAAGTCAGCGGCTGCGGCCGTATCGGACACCCAGATCTCGAACGTCCTGACGATGGTGGCCAGTCCGGCCTCGCCTCCGATCCCGGCATCCGGGTTCAACGCGACGGCCGCGATCCGCGCGGAGCGCCCGTCACGGAACGAGACCACGACCTCCTGCGGCATCGTGGCATCGGCCGTGAACCAGCCTGATGCTCCGCCGACAGCAAGCTGCCCGTCGATGAGTGCATCGGCCGGATAGCCCTCCTGGCTCGGGCTCGCCCGCTCGATCCGTCCGCCGAGCGCCGCGGCGGCGATGTTCGGTCCCCCGGCGAAGCCCTCGTACTGCCCCGGCAGAATCGATGCGTATCCCGGCCCCGCGCCCTCCAGAACAGCGATCTCGTCCAGCGCGACCGGCAGGGTGGGATCGTAAGCTTCCAACATGGTCAGCCGGACACGCCCCGCCATCTGAGGCTCCAGCGGCAGGCGCTGCCATCCCCCGCGATCGAAAAGGCCGACGCGGCCGAGGGATCGCCACGGCTGAGCGGGATCGCTGCCGGCCACCTCGACCTCGACCAGCCTCGGGCGGGTAGCGCCATCCCGCGCCATTGCCGCAACCGCCAAACCCTCGACCAGCGCCTGTCGTCCGCCGTTGAAAGAGATCTCGATGGATTGCGGCAGGACGGCCGTGGCCGCGGCCCACCCGGGCCCGCCGGTGCTGCCGTCGATCAGCGCATCCGCTCCGCCGGCGTCCGGCGCCGTCGAGGTGACGAGGTCGACCGATCCCCCCTGGATCGCGAAGGCCAGGTCGCGCGACAGCGGCACCGCGTCCTCGCCGACCGGCTCGGCCAGGGCGACGAAAGCAACCGGGTCGCGGGCCAAGGCCTCGAACTCGACGACCTGGAACTCGGCGATGACCGAGTTGTGGGTGCCCACCAGCCGGATGTAGCGCAGGGGCGCCGGGCTCAGCGCGATTTCCTGCCAGCCGCGATGCTCCCCATCCGTCCGGTCGGCGAGCACCGTCCAGCCGGTCCCGTCGGCGGACCCGTCGATCCGATACCGGTAGAAGCGGTCGTCGCGGTCCCAGAGCAGGAACCGCAGCTGCTCGACGGCATAGGGCCGGCCCAGGTCCACGATGATCGGCGTGCCGAGCCAGACATAGGCAAAGCCCTCTGCGCCGTCGTAGACCGTGCTCTCGCCGTCGTTCATCAGCCCGGCGCGATCGGCGCCGACGACGCGCGCGCCGTGCGGCGCCGCGGCGACGTTGACGAGGCGACCCGGGTCGATCAGCGCTTCCGGTTCCGCCGCATCGCTCGCTGCCGCAGGCGCTCCGTCCTCGGTCACGGTGAACGCGACCGAGACCACCTCCAGCGCCCCCGGCTGGTCGCCGTCGTGCAGGCGGAAATCATAGCGGCCCGGCGTGGACGGCGCGACGAAACCGAGTTGGCCGGTCCTCTCTGTCCCGATGAACTGCCACTCGATACGGGCACCCTCGTTAACCGCCTCGCTGCCGTGCGGCACCTCCGCCGGCATCAGCCCGATCCACGCCTGATCGGGATAGTCCGCCGGGGCGGCAAAGCCGACCAGCATCGGCTCCCCGGCCGCATAGACGGATTGCGCCAGGCTCAGGCCCGGAACGCCTTGAGGTGCCGGCGGTGCAAGCGGGCCCTCGACGCGGACCGGAAGGCGCGCCGCCACCGCATTGAAGGTTCCGGCCAGCAGGACGCGAATCTCGTAATCGCCCGGCTCCGGTGCCAGGAACCGGAATTCGCCCGCGGCAACGCCCTCAGAATAGAACCACTCCCGATAGGCGTCGTCAGGCTCGCCGGCCGGGACCAGGGTCAGCATGTCCTCGGCGTTGCCCGGCAGGCCCGAAACGCTGGCGACGATTTCGTCCCCGGGCCGATAGACCTCGTGCTCGGTGCTGAGAACGACCTCAAGCGGCTCGGGTACAGGCTCCGGTTCCGGCTCCGGCGCCAGGACCACGAATCCGATCGACGCCAGTTCGGCGCCGACGGTCTCGGACTCGTACGTCCGCAACTCGTAGGACCCGGGCGTTCCGGGCGCAGTGAAGGCAAGCTGCCCTTCGGTCCTGCCCCCGAGCGCCACTGCGCCCAGGTGCGCTGCATGG
>JBHJOG010000287.1:0-8837 GCA_050329975.1 Alphaproteobacteria bacterium
GGTCCTGCCAGTCGAGCCGGTCGACCTTGTAGACCACCCCGTCGATGTCGTAGGGCAGCGCCGCGCGGTCGGCCGCCAGCGCGTCGTAGAAGGCCCTGACCCCCTCCAGGTCGGTACACAGCCCTGCCCGCTCGTTCACCGGCAGCCCCCAGCCGCGAGCGCGCTCCAGGAAGTCGGACTGGCGCTCGGCGAGCGGCTCGCTGACCAGGCCCCATCCGTAGGCGAAGAAGCGCAGCGGCCGCGCGCGGGTGATCTCCGGGTTGAGCTGGCGCACGCTGCCGGCCGCCGCATTGCGCGGGTTGGCGAACACCTTGCCGCCGGAGTCCTCCTGGCGCCGGTTCATCGCCAGGAAGTCCTCGCGGCGCATGTAGATCTCGCCGCGCACTTCGATCAGCTCGGGCGCCCGGCCGGTCAGCTGCTCCGGGATCTCGCCGATGGTGCGCACATTGGCGGTGATGTCCTCGCCGGTGGTGCCGTCGCCGCGGGTGGCCGCCCGCTCCAGCCGGCCGTCGCGGTAGAGCAGCGCGGCGGAGAGGCCGTCGATCTTCGGCTCGGCCAGCAGCTCCAGAGGAGCGTCGGGGTCGTCCCACAGCTCCTTGAGGAACCGGCGGACGCCGAGCACGAACTCGGCCATGTCCTCGTCGCTGAAGGCGTTGGCCAGAGACAGCATCGGGCGCTCGTGCCGGACCTTGGCGAAGCCGGTTGCGGGCGCCGCGCCGACCCGGCGGCTCGGGCTGTCGTCGCGGACGAGGTCGGGGAAGCGCTGCTCGATCGCGCGGTTGCGGCGGACCAGGGCGTCGTAGTCGGCGTCGCTGATCTCGGGCGCATCCTCGGCGTGGTAGAGGGCGTCGTGGCGGGCGATCTCCGCCGCCAGCCAGGCCAGCGCCGCCTCGGCCTGCTCGCGGGTGAGGTTCTTCGCCGCCACCCCGGCATGGGGCTGAGTCATGCCGCCGCCTCGAGCAGGCGGGCGGCGGCACGGCGGGCCTCGGTGGTGACCTGTGCGCCCGACAGCATCCGCGCCACCTCCTCCAGCCGCGACGAGCCCTCCAGCATCTCGACGGTGGTGGCGACGGTCTCGGCGGCCTCCCGCTTCAGCACGCGCCAGTGCCGGTCGCCGCGCGCCGCGACCTGCGGTGAGTGGGTGACCACCAGCACCTGCACCGAGGCCGCCAGAGCGGCAAGCCGTTCTCCGACCGCGGCCGCAGTGGCGCCGCCGACCCCGCTGTCGACCTCGTCGAAAACCAGCGTACCGATCGGGTTCGCCGCGGCCAGCACGACTTTCAGCGCCAGCATGAACCGCGACAGCTCGCCGCCGGAGGCGATCTTGTCGAGCGGCCCGGGAGCGATGCCCGGATTGGTCGCGGCCATGAAGCGGACGTCCTCGGCGCCGTCGGCGGCCCAGGCGCCCTCGGGACGCGGATCGAGGGCGACGGTGAACGCCGCGCGCTCCAGCTTGAGCGCCGGCAGCTCCTGCATCACGTGGCCGGCAAGCGCTGCTGCGGCATCGATGCGGCAGGCACTGAGTGCACCGCAGGCGGCGACGAAGGCCTCGCGCCGCCGCGCCGCCTCCGCCTCCAGCTGCGCCAGCGCCTCGCCGCGCCGGTCGAGCTCGCCGAGCTCGGCCCGGATCCGGTCGGCCAGCGCGCCCAGGTCCTCGACCGGCACCTCGTACTTGCGCGCCGCCGCGCGCAGCGCGTGCAGCCGGTCGTCGACCCGCTCCAGCCGGTCCGGCTCGGCCTCCAGCCGGCTGCCGAACGCCTGCATGCCGGCGACCGCCTCCTCGGCCTCGATCATCGCCCGGTCGAGCGCCTCCAGGGTCGGCTGCAGGCCGCCGCCCGCCTTGTCGGCCACCCGGTCGAGCCGGGCCTGGGCGGTGCGCAGCCGGTCGAGCACGCCCGGCGACGCGTCGTCGCCGTCGACGACCGCCAGCGCCTCGTTGAAGGCGGCGATGATCTGCTCCTGGTGCATCAGCATCTCGCGCTCGGCGGCCAGCGCCTGCGCCTCGCCGGGCTGGGGCGCCAACTGCTCCAGCTCGGCGATCGCCAGGCCGAGCTCCGCCTGCTGCGCGGCCAGCCGCTCGGCGCGGGCGCGCCGGGCGGCGAGCGCCGCCGTCGCCGCCATCCAGTCGCGGTGGGCGTCGGCGACGGTCGCGCGCTGCGCCCAGCCCTCGGCGAAGGCATCCAGCAGGTCGCGATGGCTCTTCGGGTCGAGCAGGCCCTGGGCCTCGAACTGGCCTTCGATCTGTATCAGTCGCGCCGCCACCGCGCGCATCAGACGGGCGTTGACCGGCACGTCGTTGATGAAGCCGCGGCTGCGGCCGTCGGGGGAGAGCACGCGGCGCAGCACGAGGCCCTCGTCCTGCGGGTCGAGGTCGAGGCCGTGCTCAAGGAGCAGCGCGTGGGCGGGATGGCCGGGCCCGGCGTCGAAAGCCGCGGTCACGCTGGCCTGGCTCGCGCCGGGCCGGACCAGGCCGGCATCGGACCGCTGGCCGAGCGCTAGGCCGAGCGCGTCGAGCAGGATCGACTTGCCGGCGCCGGTCTCGCCGGTCAGCACCGTGAGCCCGTCTTGGCACTCGAGGTCCAGGCGGTCGATCAGCACCACATCGCGGATCGACAGGGACTGCAGCATGAAGCCCTAGAACAGGTTGTCGAGCCAGGAGATGCCGGTCAGCCCCGCATAGGCGTCCTCGTTGCCCGGCAGGTCCGTCCCCTCGATCAGTTCGTAGCTGTCGATGTACCAGACGCTGCCCGGATAGTTGTAACCGAGCACGGCGGCGATCTGCTGCGCCTCGTTGGTCAGGCCGAGCGCGGAATAGGCCTCGGCGAGCCGGTGCAGGGCCTCGGGCACATGGCTCGTGGTCTGGTACTCCTCGACCACCGAACGGAACCGGTTGATGGCGGCGGTGTACTGGGCCCGGCGCAGGTAGTAGCGGCCGATCTCCATCTCCTTGCCCGCGAGGTGGTCGCGGGCGAGATCGATCTTGAGCGCGGCGTCGCGGGCGTAGTCGGTGCCGGGGAAGCGCGTCACCACATCCTGCAGCGAAGACAGCGCCAGCTGGGTGATCCGCTGGTCGCGCGCGACGTCGGCGATCTGCTCGTAATAGCACAGGGCCTTGAGGTAATAGGCGTAGGCGGTGTCGCGGTTGCCCGGATGCAGCTCGATGAACCGGTCCAGCGCCACGATCGCCTCGTCGTAGTCCCCCTGCTGGTAGGCGGCGAACGCCGCCATCAGCTGGGCCTTGGTCGCCCAGACCGAATAGGGATGCTGGCGATCGACCTCCTCGAAGCCGACCCGCGCCGGCTGGAACGAACCGGCGGCGAGGTCGTCGAGCGCCGTGTTGTAGAGATCCTCCACCGGCCGCTCGACATAGACCTCCTGCTCGCCATCGCTGCTGCATGCGGCCAGCCCGACGGCGGCGACCATGGCGAGCGCCACGCCGACCGTCCGGCGGGTAAGGCCCGGGCGCACCGCGCGCGTGCACCGGCCAGTTCTCCCGTCGACCCCAGCTCCCTCGTCGACTAACGCGTCGATCATCCCGTGCCGTCGTCCCTGCTGATGCCCATGCTGCGTGCCGCGCCCCGACTCATCGCGCGCCGCCGGCAGCCAAGCAGCGCTTATATCAGGCCAGCCGGACAGGGTACAGGATTCGGAGGCGCTCGCGACGGCGCCAACGGATGCGTGGTGGTTGCCGGCGTTGGCTGCTGTTGTGAGCACGCCATGGCCGACAGCTTCATGCCCCCACTCGAGCAGGAGAAGGTCGCCGCCGTCGCCGACCGTGACTCAGCCACAGGGTTCCGTTCACGAGCCTGGAGCTGTCGGACGGTCCGGTCATTGCGGGACGGCGTTGCCGTTGCCGTTTGTCGGGCCGTTCCCGATGGAGACGCCGGTTTCGTTCGCCGACGCACTGATCGAGCCGTTGGAGATGGAGGCGCTCGCCCCGTTCGCCGACGCGCTGATCGAGCCGTTGGAAATGGAGGCGCTCGCCCCGTTCGCCGACGCAGTGACCGACCCGTCGGTCACGGAGACGCTTGGCCCATCCGGGGAGTCGCCGTTCGACCCGTTGGACGGCGCCGTGCCGTTCTCCTCCATGAGCTCCTGGGTGGTCGGCTCGCCGGTAAAGATCGCCTGAGCGTCATGGACCATGTTGTCGAACGCCTCGCCGAGCGACATGGCGCTGACCGGGGCCGCGAACAGCGACGACGATGCCAGCATGATGAGCAGTCGGTTTCGCATGGATTTGATCCTCCGGGTCAGGCCGGGGGCCGGCCCGGCCCCGTTCAATTGTTCCGAGGAGATGCCGAGCAGATCGATTGTTACAGCGCTTTACCCGGCGGCGGGATTACATATGTGTTACCAGGCGTCAGGGGGAAGCGCGCTGAGCTATTCGCACGACAGCTTTACCGTTCCAGCCAGCCTGATGGGGCACAGGATCCGGAACAGTCCCCGAGGGCTCACGGCAGGCGGAGCCCGTCCAGCAAAGCCTTGAATGCCCTCACCGCGCGCTTCGACGTCGCGGCCGGATCGTCCGCGTTGGCGATCCATTGGGCCGCATGCAGCGAGGCGCCGCTGAGCAGGCGGGCGGCGCCCTCGGGATCGACGTCGATGATCAGGCCCTCGTTTTGCAGCCTGCTCAGGCTCTCGGTCATCGAGCGGATGCATTCGCTCTGCGCCGGCCAGGTCGAGGGGTCTCCCAGCACAGCGGGGCCGTCGCGCAAGACGATGCGCTGAATCTCGGGCTCCAGAGCCATCTCGATATAGGCGATGCTTTCATCGACGAAGCCGCGCCAGGGATCCGTCGCCCTGGCGGCAATGGCGCGGAGACGCTCCGACATTTCGGCGTCGATCTCGGCGATGACCGCCTGCAGCAGCCCCTTCTTGTTGCCGAAGTGATGATACAGCGCGCCGCGGGTCAGGCCGGCCGCGGCGGTGAAGTCGTCCATCGATGCGTCCGCATAGCCGACCGAACCGAACGCCCGGCGTCCCGCCTCCAGCAGCTTGGCGCGGGTTTCGGCGATCATCTCCTTGCGCGGCCGGTGCGCCATTTCGCTCCTTTTCCACATACGTGGCGTATGAGTATTGACATACGCTGCGTATGTCATTACGTCATACTCGCATACGCCACGTATATAGGTGGCTCTCGCCGCGAAATCGAGGAGTTTCCCGATGCCCAACCCCTATCGCGAGATATTCAAGGCGCCGGGAGCCAAGGGTTTTGCAGCGGCAGGCTTCGTCGCCCGCCTGCCGATAGCCATGTCCACGATCGGCATCGTCGCCATGCTGTCGCAGACGCACGGCGAATACTGGCTCGCGGGCGCGGTGGCCGCCACCTTCGCACTGACCAATGCGCTCGTCGCGCCGCAGGTTTCCCGTCTCGTGGATCGGCGCGGCCAAAGCCGCATCCTGGTTCCGGCGACGTCGCTTTCGCTGGCCGGCTTCATCTGCCTGTTGGCTGCGACGCATTTCCGCGCGCCGGAATGGACGCTGTTCGCGTTCGCGCTGCTGGCCGCCGCGATGCCCAGCATCCCGGCCATGGTCCGGGCGCGGTGGACGGAGCTGTACCGGAGCACGCCCAGACTCAACACGGCCTTCGCCTTCGAGTCGGTGGCCGACGAGCTCGTCTACATTGCGGGATCGGCCTTGGCCGTCGGTCTCAGCGTCTCCCTGTTTCCGGAGGCCGGCCTGCTCGCCTCCACCCTGTTCCTCGCCGTCGGCTCCGCAGCCTTCATCGTGCAGAAGCGCACCGAACCCTCGGTGCAGCCGATGGCCAAGGGCGGCGGCACGCCGACCATCAGGCTCCGCCCGGTCCAGATCCTGACCTTCACGCTGATCGCCATTGGCGCGATCTTCGGTACGGCCGAGGTGACCGTCATTGCGCTCACAGCCGAACTCGGCGAGGCCGCGGCGGCCAGCCTCGTGCTCGCCGGCTATGCCGTCGGCTCTCTGTTCGTCGGCCTGGTCTACGGCGCCCTGAACCTGAGCACACCGCTTTCACGCCAGTTCGCAACGGCGGTCGGAATCGCGGCGGCAACGACTGTGCCGCTGCTGTTCGTGACCAACGTGCCGATGCTGGCGCTCGCGCTGTTCATCAGCGGCGCGGCGATCTCGCCGACCTTCATCACGGCCTTCGGCCTGGTCGCACGGCTGGTCCCCGCCGCCAAGCTCACCGAGGGCATCACCTGGGTGATGACCGGCATCGGCATCGGCATGGCCATCGGCTCGTTCGCCTCGGGCTGGGTCATCGACGCCTTCGGCGCGAGCCAGGGATTCTGGGTCTCGATCGCAGCCGGCGGCGTCGCCTTCCTCACCGCGCTCCTCGGCCAGCGCAGCCTCACGGTTCCGCACCGCATCGGCGACCGTCGCCCGCCCGACCCGGGCGCAGACAAGGCAACCGCCGAACGAGTCCCGCTGCGATGAACCGAACGGAGTTGGTCGCAAGGCGATCGTGGGCGAATCGATGGCCTGGACGCGGCCCTGCCCATGCCGCCATGCGCTGCAACGCACATCGCTTGCGGAAATGCAATTGACTTGCCGCGCAGAATGCCCCTCAACTTTCCCATAATACAGGATCCGCCCATGATCCTGGGTGGCCCTGGATACAGAGACGGGGGGCCCTGGCATGATTGGAGTGACCATCGGGAGCGGCATCGGGGTACTGGCGGTGCTCGCCGGCCTGCAGGTCGCGGCGGCGCCTGCGCAGGCGGCGGATCTGGCGGTCCATGTCGGGCAACTGGGTGTGATCGGCAATGCCGTGCACATCCAGGGCGCCACCGTCTGTATCCTGAGCGTGCGGGCCGCATCCAGCGAGTTCGAGCTCTACGGGCACAACATCAGCCTGGTACGGCCGATCACGACCAACCAGAACGGCCACGGCGTGTTCGACCTCGGCTTCATCCACGTGCATTCCGCCCCGGAGTACCGGCGCTTCGAAGGCACCATCACGCTCCGCGCCCACAAGGACGGGTTCTGTGCCCAGGACGCCACGCTGGAGTATGGCGGCCTGTACATCCACCAGGGCTTCTCGCTGCGGCCGATTCCGGCGGGCTCGTCGGAGTTGAACTGGTGCGGCCCTATGAACGGGTTGCGCTGCGACTTCGACCCGCAGGATCGCATCCGGCCGCAGCAGCCGACGGCAGAGTCGCTCCCCGGCGACGTGATGCCGGGCGACGCGATGCCGGGCCAGGCCGGGCAGCCGCAGCTGCCCTCGCCCACCGGTCCCCGCATCCAGCAGCCGGGCCAGCCCGGAACCTCCCCTTTGCGCTGACCGGCGCCGGAGACGCCGCCACCGCGGCCTGGTGACGGCGATCCGCTATGTCGAATTGAACCGGCTGGAGGTCGCGCGCAGGCGTGGCGCTGGTCGAGCGCGCAAGCCGGGCAGCCATGCAACGCCGCATCAAACCGAGCGCTGGACGCACCTGGGCACGGACGTATCCGGAGAGGTGGCTCTCGGGCGAGACCGGATCAGCCGGCGGCGGCTTGGCGGCGCGGTTCGGGGCTGCGTTCGGCGGTCGTCCAGCGCCAGGCGGTGGCGTCGGCGAACAGGCTGCGCAGCAGCCGGTTGTTCAGGCGATGGCCAGGGCGCACGCCGTCGAAACGGGCCCGCAGCGGACCGCCGGCCAGGTAGAGGTCGCCGATCGCATCGAGCACCTTGTGGCGGACGAACTCGTCCTCGTAGCGCAGGCCGCCTTCGTTCAGCACCCGGTCGCCGCTGACCACGACCGCGTTGTCCATCGAGCCGCCGCGGGCGAGCCCGGATTCGATCATCTGGGCGACCTCCTGGTGGAAGCCGAAGGTGCGCGCCCGCGCGATCTCGGCGCGGAACGTGGCCGGCGCCACCGTCATCGACGCCGCCTGCCGGCCGATCACCGCCGACTCGAACTCGATGGCGCATTGCACCTGCCAGTCGTCGGCCGGCATCAGCGACACGCTGGAGGCGCCGTCCCGCAGCCGGATCGGACGCAGGACCTCGATCACCCGGCGGGCAGCCGCCTGCTGGGCGATGCCGGCGCACTCGATCAGGAACACGAAGGGCGCGGCGCTGCCGTCCATGATCGGGACTTCCGGGCCCTTGACCTCGACCACCGCGTTGTCGATGCCCATGCCGGCGAAGGCCGACATCAGGTGCTCGACGGTGCACACCCTGACGCCCTGGTCGTTGCCGAGCGTGGTGCACAGGGTGGTCTCGACCACCTGGTCCCAGCGCGCGGGAATGGTCGCACCCCGGCCGCCGATGTCGGAGCGGCGGAAGACGATGCCGGTATTCTCATCGGCCGGATGCAGAGTCATCGTCGCCCGCTCGCCGGAATGAAGGCCGATGCCCGAGCAATGAATCGCATTCTTCAGGCTGCGCTGACGGGTCCGGTCGCCACCGTGCTCCGCCGGCAGCACCGGGCTGAACAGGCTGCTGCCCGAGGGAGTGCCCGCCGGGGAGTTGCCCAGAACGCGCGCCGTGCCCCGCTGATGGGCCGCAATGGGCGTCGCTCGATCCATGACGATACCTGCCTCGATCCGTTCCGGTCCTGTGCGCTGCCGACGGCATTGCAACGCATGGAACCTAGGCGTCGGCGCGACGCAAACGAAATCAATGATTGTTTCGTATTGTTTCGAAGCGGCCGCAGCCGCCGGCCAGGGCTGCGCTCAGATCGGCGCCGTGGCGGCCTCGAGCCAGCGCCGGGTGTCGGGATCGACCTGGGGCGCGATCGCCGCCCGCACCCGCTCGTGATAGCCGTTCAGCCAGGTGCGCTCGGCAGCGGAGAGCAGCCCGGGCTCCACCAGGCTGCGGTCGATCGGCGCCAGGGTCAGCGTCTCGAACTCCAGCATGTCGCGCTCGCCGCCCTCCA
>JBHJOG010000288.1:0-13125 GCA_050329975.1 Alphaproteobacteria bacterium
ATCGGCAGCACGAATCACCAACATCCGGACCACGATACCGACAGCTGGCCGCCGACGATCAGCTAGCGCCCCACCAGCCCCTCTACGGCAAACAGAACGGCCCATCGGCCGGCACTTTACGGCTGCGATGGCGCTCGGCGCAATTAGTGCACTGTCACTGCAATTCGAACGGTGTTCCCGTTATATGGTAGTCCTCGCCTGCCTCAAGATGGAACCGCGACTCGAGCGCAAACCGAGTGGCGTCCTCAACGGACCAGTTGTCGCCAAAGAACGATGCCTCGAAGTGTATCAGGCAACCGCCTCGATATATAGTTATTAGTGTATTTCTTAGAGGAACTTCAGCGTCATCAAACAAGAAAACTCCACTATTCACAACAACTAACTGATCGCTGATTTCAAAGTACAGACTATTGAACCTAGATAAATCAACCCCGATCCTATCTCGCCAAGGTGCCTCCACACCTGTGGACAATCTTTCGACGTATTCTTGAGCGCCGGGGATTTCGGACAAGGGAACTCCAACAGCGTTGTTCCTCCAATAAGCCTGGAACTCTGCCCAGTACTCCTCTGTAACATGCCCTTGCGCCGGCAGAACGCCGCCAAGCGTAGCTGCACGGGCACTAAACCCAGGGAAGCTTTCATCAGCCGGTGTCATCACCGCCCAGCGGAACACGCTTCGGCGTTCGGGATTCGAAGCGATCACGTCTAGCAACTCTTGCGAAAAAGCGGCGTTGGAGAACTCATCCGGAACTTCTGCAATAAGGGCCGCGGGGCAACCCTCAATCGGTATTCGCCACAATACGGCTGCGCGGACAGGATCACTCACCAACAATGGCATCGCGGCCACAAGTAGAAGCAAGCGCGACTTTGAACCGATAGTCATTGATGCAATAATCCTATCGTTCTAGCCTGGAATTACGTTGATGCAATTTCGTGTAAAGTCAGCACTGCGGCAGTATATGTCATGCGAGCGGGTTCCGCGAGCGTCGGATGCTTGTGCCTCAGGGGGCTGTCAGTTTGACGGACTTGCCGACGAACCGCTCTCGGGTTCAACGAGCGCTCGCTCGCCACCACCCTCACCCCCCAGCCTGCGCCTTCGCCCAGCTGTCCCGCAGCCCCACCGTCCGGTTGATCACCAGCGCGTCCGGCTTCGAGTCCGGGTCGAGCGCGAAGTAGCCCAGGCGCTCGAACTGCACCGGCGTCTCCGGCGGGGTCTCGGCCAGCGCCGGTTCCAGGCGGGCGTCGGGGATCGTCTCCAGCGACGCGGGGTTGAGGTCCTCCAGCACGTCGCGGCCTCCGGCGCCCGGGTCCGGCCGCGAGAACAGGTGGTCGTAGAGCCTCACCTCGGCGTTCACCGCGTGCGCCACCGAGACCCAGTGGAGGGTCGCCTTGACCTTGCGGCCGTCGGGGGCGTTGCCGCCGCGGGTGGCGGGGTCGTAGGTGCAGCGGAGTTCCACCACCGCGCCGGACGCGTCCTTCACCACCTCGGTGCAGGTGACGAAATAGGCGTAGCGCAAGCGGACCTCGCGACCGGGGGCGAGCCGGAAGAACTTCTTCGGCGGGTCCTCCAAGAAGTCGTCGCGCTCGATCCAGAGCTCGCGGCCGAACGGCACCTGGCGGCTGCCGGCGCCGGGATCCTCCGGGTTGTTCACCGCCTCGAGCTGTTCGGTGCGGCCCTCGGACCAGTTCTCGATCACCAGCTTGAGCGGGCGAAGGACGGCCATCCGGCGCTCGGCGGTCTTGTTGAGCAGCTCGCGGATGCAATGGTCGAACAGCGCGATGTCTACCACGCTGTCGTTCTTGGTCACCCCGATCCGCCTGGCGAAATCCCGGATCGCCGCCGGCGGAACGCCGCGGCGGCGCAGGCCGGAAAGCGTCGGCATCCGCGGATCGTCCCAGCCGCCGACATGGCCTTCGCGCACCAGCTGGATCAGCCGCCGCTTCGACAGCACGCAATAGGTCAGGTTGAGGCGGGCGAACTCGTACTGGCGCGGTCGCGACGGCACCGGCAGGGTCTCGATCAGCCAGTCGTAGAGCGGCCGGTGGTCCTCGAATTCGAGCGTGCAGATCGAATGGGTCACGCCTTCGATGGCGTCGGACTGGCCGTGGCCGAAATCATAGGTGGGATAGATGCACCAGGCGTCGCCGGTGCGCGGATGGTGCGCGTGCAGGATGCGGTAGAGGACGGGATCGCGCAGGTTGATGTTGCCCGACGCCATGTCGATCTTCGCCCTGAGCACGCGGGCGCCGTTGGGGAACTCGCCGGCGCGCATCCGGCGGAACAGGTCGAGGTTCTCCGCCACCGTCCGCCCGCGAAACGGGCTCTCCCGGCCCGGCTCGGACAGGGTTCCACGGTAGTCCCGGATCTGGTCGGCCGACAGGTCGTCGACATAGGCCTTGCCGGCGCGGACCAGATGCTCGGCCCAGTCGTAGAGCCGGTCGAAATAGTCCGAGGTGAAGTGCAGGTGCCCGCCCCAGTCGAAGCCGAGCCAGCGCACATCCCGCTGGATGGCGTCGATATATTCCTGCTCCTCCTTCACCGGGTTGGTGTCGTCGAAACGCAGGTTGCAATGGCCGCCGAACTCGCGGGCGACGCCGAAGTTCAGGCAGACCGACTTGGCGTGCCCGATGTGCAGGTAGCCGTTCGGCTCCGGCGGAAACCGGGTCACGACTGCGGCGGTGCGGCCGGCGGCGAGGTCGTCGCGAACGATGTCGCGGATGAAATCCCGGCCGGCAGCCTCGTCCGCGCGCTCAGCATCGATCATGTGGGCTCTCTCTTCGCTTCCATCGGCGGCCGGGGCCGCTGCCGGCGGGATAGAACGACAAACGCCCCGGGGCATCAAGCGCCGTGGCGGTCGGCGAGCCCCGAGCCCGGCACGCTACCCGGCCGGCAACGCCTTGCCGCGGCGCCAGCGGCGGACGGCGCCGGCGACCACGAGCAGCCAGATCGCGATCGTGACCACCCCGATCGCCGCGGCAAGCGGCCGATCGAAAAAGGCGAGGAGATTGCCGTCGGCCTTCATCATCGACTGCATGAAGTTGCGCTCGATCATGGTGCCGAGGACGATCCCCAGGATGGTCGGGGCGACGGGAAAGCCGTTTTCCTCCATGAGGAAGGCAACGACGCCGAGCACCAGCATGATGGTGACGCCGACCAGCGTGTTGTTGATGGCGAACGCGCCGACCATGCACAGGATCAGGATGATCGGCATCAGCGCCTCGCGGGGGACGCGCAGCATCTGCCCGTAGGACCGGATCGCCAGCCAGCCCAGGGGCAGCAGCAACAGGTTGGCCAGGAAGAAGGCGATGAACACGGCGTAGAGCAGCTCGGGCTGGTTGAGCATCACCATCGGCCCGGGGTTCATCCCCTTCATGTAGAGGATGCCGATGACGATGGCCGTGATCGAATCGCCGGGTATCCCGAACACCAGCGCCGGGACCCAGGCGCCGCCGAGGCTCGCATTGTTGGCGGCGCCGGCGTCGACAATGCCCTCGGCATGGCCCGTCCCGAACTTCTCCGGCGTCCGCGAAAGCTTCTTCGACACCGCGTAGGACACCCAGGCGGCGATGTCGGCGCCGGCCCCCGGCAGGATGCCGATCACGGTGCCGACAATACTGCCGCGGGCCAGCCCGGCCTTGAAGCGGCGGATCGTCTTGAAGGCGGGCCTGAAGATGGCGCCGGTCTTGTGCCGGGTCACCATCGCCGCGTCGCGTCCGCCGGCCGAACCCAGTGCCCAGCGCAGCACCTCGGAGATCGCGAACATGCCGATCATCGCCGGGATGAAGCTGACCCCACCCATCAGCTCCACCGACCCCATGGTGAAGCGCGGCTGACCTGCCATGATGTCGATGCCGATGGTGGCGATGAACAGGCCGAGCAGCAGCGAGACCAGGCCCTTGACCGGGCGGCCGGTCGAGACGAAGGCGGCGCAGGTCAGCCCGAAGGTGGCCAGCCAGAAATATTCGTAGGTGGAGAAGCTCAGCGCCACTTCCGCCAGCAGCGGAGCCGAGAAGGCAAGGATGCAGGCGCCGACGAGTCCGCCGATGACCGAGCTGATGAGGCCCGCACCGAGCCCGGCGCCGGCCTTGCCGGCCAGGGTCAGCTTGTGGGCGTCGTCCACATAGGCGGCCGACGCCGGCGTGCCCGGGATGCGGAGCAGCGCGCCCGGCAGGTCGCCGGCGAAGATCGCCATGGCCGTAGTCGCCACGATCGCCGCCAATGCCGGCACCGGGTCCATGAAGAAGGTGATCGGGACCATCAACGCGGTCGCCAGCGTCGCGGTCAGGCCGGGCATGGCGCCGACGAACAGGCCGAAGGCGCCTGCCGCAAGCATCACGCCGAGGACATAGGGGTCGAAGACCAGCCCGAAGGCGGTAGCCAGCGTCTCGCTCATCGCCTCACCAGGGCAGCCTGGGCAGCAGGACGCCTTGCGGCAGCGGCACCAGCAGCATGCCGCGGAACGCCCAGTCGACCGCAAGCACGGTCGCGACAGCGACGGCAAGGGAGGAGATCCACATGCCGCGCCGGAACCGCACCGTGAGCAGCCAGGTGGACAGCCCCCCAGTGATGATGAACCCGAGATACCCCGTGAACAGGATGAAGCCGAGGATCGCCAGCACCACCAGCAGGCCGTCGACCATCCGGCCGATGGTGATGCCGCTGGTGTCGATCCATCCGACGGCGCGACGCGCGCGCCAGCCCCCGGCAATCAGGACGAGCCCGGCCAGCGCAAAACCGGCGCCGATGATGGTCGGGAACAGGTCCGGCCCGAAGGCCTGGCCATGGGTCGGGGGGAAGGTCCTCGCCTCAAGGACGATGGCGAGCCCGCCCAGCAGGATCAGGGCCCCGAGAATCGCGTCGTTCAGCTTCATCGCCGGGCCGATCGCATGCCCGGCCGGCCCGCCCTATGCGGGCCGCCCGGGCAACGAACCGGCTACTGCGCCAGCCCGAGGTTCTGCATCACCTCGCCCAGGGACGCGTCGCTCTCGGCCATGAAGGCGCGGAAGTCCTCGGGCCCGAGGAAGATCATCCCGAAGCCGCGCTGGGCCATGAAGTCGCGAAACTCATCGCTGGCGTGGATCTTCTCGAGCGCAGGCACCAGGGTTTCGACTACCTCGTCCGGCAGGCCCTGCGGGCCGGCGATCCCCCGCCAGGCGCCCAGCCGCCAGTCGATGCCCAGTTCCTGCAGGGTCGGCACGTCGGGGAAGCTCGGATTGCGTTCGGCGCCCATGACCGCCAGGGCCTTGACCCGTCCGGCGTCGATCAGCGACTGGGCTTCGGGAACCGAGCAGGTGACGACATCGACGCCGCCGGCAACCAGATCCTGCAGGCCCGGTGCAGCGCCTTCGCTCGGCACCCAGGGCACATGCTGCGGATCGATTCCCGCGGTCTGCAGCATTCCGGCCAGCGCCAGGTGCCAGATGCCGCCCTGCCCGGTGCCGGAGCCCTTGAGGGCGCCCGCCTCGCCCGCGCGCACCGCGTCGAGCAGCTCTTCCACCGTCTCCCACGGCGCATCGGCCTGCACCTGCACGCCTGCGGGGTCCTCGTTGTAGAGGGCGAGCGGCGTGTAGTCCTCATAGGTCAGGTCGGTCAGGCCGGCCCAGTGCATCATCCCGATCTCGACGGTGACGACGCCGAGCGTGTAGCCGTCGGCCGCCGCGGTGGCGATGGCGCTGTGGCCGACAACGCCGGATCCGCCCGTGCGGTTGACCACGTTCACCGGCACACCCAGTTCCTGCTCCAGCATGGAGGCCAGGATGCGTCCCGTGGCGTCGGTGCCGCCGCCGGCGCCCCACGGCACGATCAGCTCGATCGGACGTTCCGGATACTGCGCATGGGCAATCTGGAGCCCCAGTCCCATGGCCATGACCGCAGCACAGGCCCCGAAGAAAGTCCGTCTCAGCATGACATCCGCCTCCCTTGTGTTTCTTGTACCGATGGGAGGGTAGCTCATCGCCTCCTGGACGGCCAGACCCAACGGCCAGAGCTATGGCCAATGAGCGCGGAACGGCTCTGGCATAGCCAGTCGGGGCCCGGCATGCGATTTGTTCCGGAATGACCCGAAACGGAAAGCGCTCACCGTGCCCGGGCTGAAGGCCCCCATCGATCCGGCACCGCCGAAATCCTTCCGCGCCCGCTGGGTCGCGCTGCGCAACATCGGGCCGTTCCTGGCGATGGTCTGGCGGGCGAGCCCGGCGCTGACCCTGGCGACGCTGGTGATGCGGCTGGCACGCGCGGTGTTGCCGGTGGTGGCGCTGTGGTTCGGCAAGCTGATCATCGACGAGGTGATCCGGCTTTCGGCGCTGACTCCCCGGCCCGACACCCTGTCGGGCTGGTGGGAGGGCGGCGAGGTCGATTGGCTGCTGGTCCTGGTCGCGATCGAGTTCGGACTGGCGGTGCTGTCCGACCTGCTGGCGCGGCTGGTCGGGCTGGTCGATACCCTGCTGTCGGAGCGGCTGACCATGGCCTCCTCGCTCAGGCTGATGGACCACGCCGCGACGCTGGACCTGGAGGACTTCGAGGACGCCGAGTTCCAGGACCGGCTGGAGCGCGCGCGGCGCCAGTCCAGCGGGCGGATGACGCTGATGGGACAGCTGTTCGGCCAGCTGCAGGACCTGGTGACGGTGGCGACCTTCGCCGGCGGGCTGGTGATCTACAACCCCTGGCTGATCGTGCTGCTGATGGTCGCGCTGATCCCATCCTTCCTCGGCGAGGCGCATTTCTCCGCGCGGACCTATACGCTGGACTTCCGCCGCACGCCGGAGCGGCGCGAGCTGGACTATGTGCGCCAGACCGCCGCCAGCGCCGAGACGGCGAAGGAGATCAAGATCTTCGGCCTCAGCGGCTTCCTCACCGACCGCTACCGCGCGCTGTCGGAGAGCTTCTACGCAGCCAACCGGCGGATTGCGCGCAAGCGCGCGCTGTGGGGGGCGGTGTTCACCGGCGTCGGCACGATCGGCTACTACCTCGCCTATGTCTGGATCATCGGCGAGACGCTGGCCGGCGTGCTGACCATCGGCGACCTGACTTTCCTCGCCGGGTCGTTCCGCCGGCTGCGCACCCTGCTGGAGGGGCTGCTGTCCAGCTTCTCCTCGACCGCGGCGCAGGCACTCTACCTGGACGACCTGTTCGACTTCTTCCGGGTCGAGGCGGAGATCCTGTCGCCGCCGGACCCTGCCCCGCTGCCGCGGCCGATCCGCGAGGGCTTCGTGTTCGAGGACGTCGGGTTCCGCTACCCGGGCGCCGAACGCTGGGCGGTGCGCAACCTGAGCTTCACGCTGAAGGCGGGCGAGACGCTGGCGCTGGTGGGCGAGAACGGCGCGGGCAAGACCACGCTGGTCAAGCTGCTGGCCCGGCTCTACGACCCGGACGAAGGGCGCATCCTGCTCGATGGCCGAGACCTGCGCGACTACGACGTCGACGCGCTGCGCGGGGCAATGGGCGTGATCTTCCAGGATTTCGTCGCCTACAACCTGAGTGCGGCCGACAACATCGCCGTCGGCCGGATCCAGGCGCGCGACGACCGGCCGCGGATCGAGTCTGCCGCGCGGCGCAGCCTCGCCGACCGGGTGATCGAGGACTTGCCGCATGGCTACGACCAGATGCTCGGCAAGCGCTTCCGCAGTGGGGTCGAGTTGTCGGGCGGCGAGTGGCAGAAGATCGCCATCGCGCGGGCCTATATGCGCGACGCCGAGGTGCTGATCCTGGACGAGCCGACGGCATCGCTGGACGCGCGAGCCGAGTTCGAAGTGTTCCAGCGCTTCAAGGAGTTGAGCGCGGGGAAGACCGCGGTGCTGATCTCGCACCGCTTTTCCTCGGTCCGCATGGCCGACCGCATTCTGGTGTTGGCCGGCGGCCGGGTCGAGGTATCGGGAACGCATGCCGAGCTGCTGGTCCAGGGCGGACGTTACGCCGAGCTGTTCGAGCTGCAGGCGGCCGGCTATCGCTGACACCAACGAGAACGGACGCCGAAAGGCGCCCGGGCTGCTAACCCGGCACAGGTGCGTCCTCGGCCAGCAATCCCTCGGCCCGCAACTCGTCCCAAAGGGCGGCAGGGATCTGTCGCTGGATGAGCTCGGCATTGCGGGTCACCTCATCGGGGCGGACGGCGCCCGGGATGATCGAGGCGACGCGCGGATGGCCGAGCGGAAACTGGATCGCTGCAGCGGCGATCGGCACGTCGTGCCGTCCGCAGACTGCCTCGATGCGGGCGACCCGGTCCATGATCTCCGGCGGCGCCGGCACGTAGTTGTAGGTGGCGCCGGGCCTTGCACCGATCGCCAGGATCCCCGAGTTGAACGGGCCGCCGAGCAGGAACGAGAATCCCTTCTTCTCCGCCAGCGGGAACAGGTCGGCCAGCCCGTCCTGCTCGAGGAGCGTGTACCGCCCGGCGAGCAGAAAGCAGTCGAAGTCGCCCTCGCCCGCGAACCGCATGCACGCCTCCACCTCGTTCACCCCGACGCCGATGGCCCGGATGACCCCGGCGGTCCGCAACTCGTCGAGGGCCCGGTAGGCGCCCTGCATGGACTCGCGCACGCGCTGCTCATAGGCCTCGCGAGAGCCGTGCGTCCAGATGTCGACGTCGTGGATCAGGGCTATGTCGATCCGGTTCATGCCGAGGCGCTGGTAACTGTCCTCGAGCGAGCGCATGCAGCCATCGTAGCTGTAGTCGAAGGTGGCGGCGAAGTTGAGCCCGCCCTTGAACAGGCCGCGGTCGATCGTCTCGGCAGGTGCGGGCCTCAGCAGCCGGCCCACCTTGGTCGACAGCACCAGATCGTCGCGGGACTTGCCGCGGAGGACGTGACCGAACCGGTGTTCGGACAGGCCATGGCCGTAATAGGGCGATGTGTCATACACGCGAACCCCGGCCGCATAGGCCGCCTCGACGGTCGCCAGCGCCCGGTCTTCCGGAATCGCCTCGAAGAAGTCGCCCAGAGGCGCCCCGCCGAAACCCAGAACCGTGACCTCGAGTCCGGTCTTGCCGATCTCGCGCTTCTCGAATGATGATGTCATCGAATCCATCCTGTCCCTATGCCGGCCGAGGCCCGAGCGCGTTATGCCAGCATTTCGCGGAGCCGGGTACCCACGCCAAACGCTCGCGCATTGGATTGTTCAGCCATCATCCGGCGACGAGCAGGTGATCGAGAAGAGCGCCATCTGGCTGGCGCCGCCAAGGACCGGATGCGAGCCGGCGAGATCCGCGAGCGAAACCGCGTAGCCGTTTCGGCGTCCGATGCCTTCGGCCCATGACCTGAATTTCAACCGCCCCCATTCGAAGCGGTGGTCCGGGTGGCGGAATCGGTGAGGGGGCACGCCCAGCAACGGGTTGAAATCGGCATTGGGTGTGGTGATGACGACCGTTGTCGGGCGCACCTTCTGAAATACCGCCCGCTCGACACGGGTCAGGTGATCAGGATCGATATGTTCGATTGTCTCGACCAGCACCGCTGCATCGAATCCGGACAGCTCACTGCCCAACGCGTCCATGGACCTATGGACGAGTTCGGCCTTGCGACGAATGTGCTCGGGCACCTCGCTGAGCAGCACGCGCAGTCGGCGAAGCGCCTCTGCCGACAGGTCGATCCCCACGATGCGCCTGATGCGCGGGTCCGATATCAGCCTGATGAGGAGCGGCCCGTCGCCGCACCCGATATCGAGCACCGACTCCGCTCCGCACGCGGATATCGCCGCATGCACAGCATCCATCCGTTGCTCGTGCAGCCACGTCGTCATCGGCATCGCCCCCGTGCTGGCGCGTGGCGCATGGTAGGGAGGACCCGCGGTGCGGTCCACTCGGGTGTCCCAGCCGTTGCCAGCCGCCAATAAGTACGACATATTTCGGTGGCTAAACCGGACCCACGGCCGGACTGAACGCGCAGGGTCCAGGGCCGAACCAGGGATTTGATCCGATGCCCAACGACCGGACCTATCCGAACTCCGGACTGCACGGGCACGTGGTCTACCAGATCGGCCGGCAGATCGTTTCGGGACAGATCGCGGTCGGCAGCGACCTGCCGCGCGAGGTGGAACTGCAGGAGCGCTTCGGCACCAGCCGGCAGGCGATCCGGGAAGCGATCAAGGTTCTCGCCGCCAAGGGCCTGATCGAGCCGAGGCGTCGGCGCGGCACGCGGATCCGGCCGAGGGACAGTTGGAACCTGCTCGATCCCGACGTGCTGATGTGGCACGCGCCCGACGGGTTCGGCCCGGCGTTCCTCGCCGACCTGCTCGAACTCAGGTCGACGATCGAACCCGCGGCGGCAGAACTGGCCGCCCGGAGGGGAGACGCCCCGCGGATCGCGGAGCTCGGCGCCGCGATCGAGGATATGCGCCTGGCCGGGCGCGATCCCACGAAGTTCTATGACGCCGACATCCGGTTCCACATCGGGCTGCTGCTGGCCAGCGGCAACAGCCTGTTCGCACAGTTGGCGACCTCGGTCCGCGCCGCGTTGACCGCCAGTTTCCGGCTGCAGGAGCGGATCGGCGGGCCGCAGGAGAACGGCTACGCGATCCACGCCGCAGTCTACCACGCCATCGTCGCCGGGGACACCGCGCGCGCCCGTGCGGCGATGGCGTTCGTCATCGAGGCTGCCGCAATCGAGCTCCGTCCGGTGATGGCCCCGGCCAGCGATCCGCAGACGGGCAACCAATCGGAGTTGCGCATTTTGTCGGACATATACTAGGATTTCCAGAACCCGCGACGGATGAACCGCGGTGGATGAGGGAACGCACGATGGTGATGAAGCCCGGCAGATGGCGGCCTGCCGCCGCGGACCGGCGATGAAAATTACCGGCATCCGGACCCGGGTGGTGAACGCCCACATGCGCAACTGGATCTTCGTCAAGGTCGAGACCGACCAGGACGGGCTCTGGGGCTGGGGCGAGGCGACGCTGGAGTGGAAGACGCGCGCCGTGGTCGGCGCGATCGAGGACCTGGCGCCGCTGGTGGTCGGGCGCGACCCGCGCGACATCGAGCAGCTGGTCCGCATCATGCACAAGCACGGCTTCTGGCGGATGGGCGTGGTCGGCGCCACCGCGATCAGCGGCATCGAGATCGCGCTGTGGGACATCCTGGGCAAGGCGCTGGGCGTGCCGGTGTGGCGCCTGCTCGGCGGCCGCACCCGCGACCGGGTCCGGGTCTACACCCACCTCGGCATGGGCGACATGACCGCGGTCTACGAGACCACCGAGGCGACCCAGCTGGTCGAGCGGGCGCAGGCGGTGGTCGAGCGCGGCTATACCGCGCTGAAGTCGGTGTTCGTGCCCTACACCCACTACACCGCGTCGCCGGCCCAGATCGACCACGTCGGCGGCATGATGGCGGCCCTGCGCGAGGCGGTCGGAGAAGCGGTCGACATCATGGTCGACTTTCACGGACGCTGCGCGTCGACCAGCGCCGCCGTCGACTACATCCGCGCGCTGGCGCCGCACCGGCCGATGTTCGTCGAGGAGCCGATGCCGCCGGGCGACCCGCTGACGATGCTGGAGGTGGCACGCCGGGTGTCGGTGCCGATCGCGGCCGGCGAGCGGCTGATCGGGCGGCAGGAGTTCGAGCCGCTGTTCCACGCCCGCGCGATCAACATCGCCCAGCCCGACATCTGCCATTGCGGCGGGCTCGCCGAGGCGCGCAAGATCGCGGCAATGGCGGAAACGGCTGCCTGCGGGGTGGCGCCGCACAACCCGCTGGGTCCGTTGGCGGGCGTCGTCGCGCTCCACTTCGCCGTGGCGACGCCCAACTTCGTGATCCAGGAGGAGATGAGCGGGGCAGTGCCGTGGTTCCACGATGTGGTCGAGGACAGCCCGCTGACCCTGGTGGACGGCCATTGGCCGGTGCCGGAGCGCCCGGGGCTGGGCGTGGAGGTCAACGAGGCGGAGGCGGCGAAGCATCCGTTCGCCCAGGAAGTGTTGCACGCGACCAACGCCGTACTCGCCGACGGCACGGTGGTGGACTGGTAGCGCGATGAAGCGGGATCCGGGCAGATGACGGGACGGCTCGAGGGCAAGGTTGCGATCGTGACCGGCGCCGGCCAGGGGATCGGCGAGGCGATCGCCCGGCGGTTCGCCGCCGAGGGTGCCGCACTCGGCATCGCCGAACTGAAGCCCGAGACCGGCGAAGCGGTGGCGGCGGCAATCCGGGCCGCCGGCGGCCGGGCGGTGGCGGTTCCGACCGACGTCGCCCAGCCGGATCAGGTGAATGCGATGGTCGAGCGGGTGACGGCGGCGCTGGGTGCACCGGACATCCTGGTCAACAACGCCGGCATCGCCGTGTTCGACGACCCGCTGAAGCTCAGCGACGAGGACTGGCGGCGCTGCTTCTCCGTCGACATGGACGCGGTCTGGTACTGCTCGCGGGCGGTGCTGCCGGCGATGCTCGACAAGGGGCGCGGCAGCATCGTCAACGTCGCCTCGGTCCACAGCTTCCAGATCATCCCGAAGACATTTCCCTACCCGGTCGCCAAGCACGGCGTGCTCGGGATCACCCGGGCGCTGGGCGTGGAATATGCGGCGCGCGGCATCCGGGTGAACTGCGTCTGCCCCGGCTATATCGAGACTCCGATCGCGGTCGCCTACTGGGACACCTTCCCCGACCCGGCGGCCGAGCGGCGGCGGGCGGAGAGCTATCACCCGATGATGCGGGTCGGCCAGCCTGAGGAGGTGGCGAACGCCGTGCTGTTCCTGGCCTCCGACGAGGCCGGCTTTATCACGGCGGCAAGCCTGATGGTCGACGGAGGCGGGTCGGTGCAGTTCCACGGCTAGACGAGGCCGCAACGAGGGGCGGAACGCCCCCGGCAACAGTCGAGAGCAACAAGCGATCGAAAGGAGGAGACGACGATGAACGCAACCACCAAGCGCATGGGCCTGCTGGCGGCGGCCTCGCTGCTGGCGACGGCCGGTCTCGCCGGCGGCGCGGCGGCGCAGGACGACGAACTGAAGTTCGGCTACATCAACAAGATGGGCGACCACCCCTGGTTCGTGTCCGAGGTGAACGGCGCCCGCGAGCGGGCGATGGAGCTCGGCGCCGAGCTGATGCACCAGGACGTGCAGTTCGACGCCGACCTGACCATCACCGCCTTCGACACCATGGTCGCCGACGGCGTCGCCGGCATCGCGATCGTGGTGCCCGACCT
>JBHJOG010000289.1:0-55895 GCA_050329975.1 Alphaproteobacteria bacterium
CGTACAAATCGCTAAAATATTAACGCCTTACAATACCGTATTCGCAAGTCTTGGTCAAGTCGATAGACGCCGTGGCTTCAGGCGTCGAGCCGGCGAGGCGGGGCTCCGCGGTGTGGCGGCAGGTCGCCCGGGGCCGGCGGCTAATCCAGCCGGCCTTCCGCCACCGGGTCGGAGAGGTAGTACAGGGTGTAGTCGCCCGGACTGCCGTCGGTCAGGTAGTAGAAAGTCTTGTCGAAGGCGGTGTCGATGAAGTCGCCGGTAATGGAGTTGGTCGTGTTGGTGGTGATGCCCTCGCCCAGGAACTGGCCGAGCGGGATTGCCGGTAGGCCGTTCGGCCCGACGAGCTGGATGTCGCGGGTCCAGAGCAGGAAACCCGGGCGGCTGCCCAGAGTGGTGTCCATCCATCAGGGGGATCACGTCGAAATCGACCTGGACGATCTGCCCGGCCTTTGGGGGTGATGCTGCCGACCACAGCCTGACGGAGGACGCTGTTGACGGAGTCGAGACGGTCCAGCGGCGTGATCCCGGTGATGGTGAAGCGGGCGGTTTCGCCGGGGGTCGGCGGCGGGCAGTTCCTGGAAGCCGCCCTGCAGGGCGGCTACCTAGTGCGCGGAGAAGAAGGGGTCGACGACGACGAAGCCGTCGCGCCGGAATTGCGCGGCGAGATCTTTGGTAGCCATCGGAACTCCTCCCCAGGGCCTGCGCAACGCTGACGGCGCGCTTGAGCCGAAGACTATCACCGGTATCGGAGGCGAGGAAGGCCGGGCCACTGTCGACGGCGAGGTCATCGCAGTGCATCATTCCAGAGCAATTTCGCCGACCGCGTCGGTCAGGAAGTACAGCGTGTACGCCCCAGGTGCGCCATCGGTGAGGAAGTAGAGCGATTCTGCGAAGGGGCCGGCAGGGAAGCTGTCAGCCGCCAGCGTGACGGCGCTGTTGCTGAGCGAACCGCCGCTCTTGCGGCCGAGGCCGAACGCCGGCTGTCCGTCCGGGCCGACAAGCAGCAGGTAGCGGGGATAGTAGACGAAGCCGCTGCTGCCGTCGAGTCGGGTGTTCATCTGCGGCGAGATCTCGAGGTCGAGCTGCACGATCTGCCCGCCATTCCCCGACATGCTGCCTGCGACGGCGGGGCCGGAGCCGTAGAGGGAAAGGTCGATGCTGTCGACATCGCTGATCCCTGTCACGGCGAAGCTGGCGGTATCCGACGGGCTCATGGGCGCGCCCGTTTCCTGCGGGATATCGATGTCGATGGCGAAGTGCTCGCCGAAGGTAACGGTGGCCGCGGTGGCACCGGCGGGCACCGCCCAGACCGCCTCGATGAGCATGTCGGCGTCTTCATCCGGCCAGTTGCGCGGGCGCCGGGCCGAGACGTAGCGGGGCTCGGCCTCGAACACGCCGCGATAGAGATAGCCGCCGGCCGGACCATAGGGGTCGGCGCCGTCGACGGTTATCGTCAGATCCGCACCCCCCAGCGAAACGCTGTCCAGGTCGTCCGACCACGGCACGTCGATGACCGCGGAGAGGTGGATCAGCACATGGCCGGGCGCCGAAATCGTCACCGGCGCGCAGCACGGCAGGCCTGAATCTTCCCTGGCATCGACCAGGCTGTCATAGCGGCTGAGTTCGAGCGACAGGAACGGCCAAGGTTCCTGCGCTTGGCTGGTCGCAGCCAGGCTGCAGGCGAAGACGGCGACGGCCACGGAACCGGAGATGCGATAGGGCATGGGGAATCCTAACTCTTGCGAGGAGGCGGAGCGTCTCGTGGGCGAACCTGTATGGCAGCGCTGGGTCGCCGGGGGGCAAGCCTATTCCAGCACCGCTTCGGCCACCGGATCGCCGAGGAAATACAGGGTGTAGGTGCCGGCTGAGCCGTCGGTCAGATAGTAGAAGGTCTTGTCGTAGGTGCTGCCCAGATAGCTGTTGCCCGAGAAGGAGTTGGTGGTGTTTGTGGTCATGCTGTCGCTCAGATACTGCCCGAGGGGCGCCGTCGGCAGTCCACTGGGGCCGACGAGCTGCAGATAGCGCGTGTACAGCAGGTAACCGTCGTTGCCGCCAATGTTCGAGTGCATCAGCGGCGTGATGTCAAAGTCGACCTTGACGATCTGGCCGGCGCTCGGAACCAGCGAACCGGGAATCTTCTGGCGGTTGGCCGATTGCTCGAACTCGAGGCTGTCGACGCGGCTGAAGCCGGTGATGACGAACGCGGCGGTATCCCCGGGCGAAATCGGATCGCTTACCACCTGTGGCAGGTCGATCTCGGCGGCAAAGGCTTCGTCGATCGCCAGGGTCGCCGTTGTCGCGTCTTCCGGCAGCATCCAGACCTGCTCCATGACCAGGTGCTCGTCGGATTCCGGCCAGTCGCGCGGCCTCGACGCGGATACCCCGCCGCCGGCCACTTCAAACAGGCCGCGGCGGTCGAAATCGCCGATCGGTCCGACCGGTTCCCCGCCGGGCACCGTCATGGTCAGCTTGCCGGATGTGGCCGAAACCCGGTCCAGGTCTTCCGACCAGGGCACGTCGATCACGGCTGAAACATGCACCAGGGCGAATCCTGGCTGAGCCCGCATCAGATACGGCGCGCAACAGGCGATGCCGTGGTCGTCACCGGTGCTGATCAGGCTGTCGTAGCGCATCACCTCGAGCGACACGAACGGCCATGCCTCCTGAGACAGCGCTGGTGAGGCGAGAAAGGCACTGGCGGTGGCAGCAGCGGAGAGAAGCAAGACAGAGCGGCGGTGAAGCACAGGTGACTCCAATGAGCTGTGTGAAGATCTGTACGATGGCGTTATCTTCCTGCAGCATAGCCGGGACTGAACCTCAGGCAAGTCGTTGCCGCAATTCTCGGCGGCCCGGATGGCACGCTGCCCCGCATTCCTGATCGATATCGCGCTCGGCGATTTTTGGGCGCCCGGCGCCCGGCTGTGCTAGGGCAGGCGCAACGGCATATCGCGGCCGATCGAAACTGAAGAATCCGGGAGGAATTGAGCCATGACAAAAATGAAATGGGGCATCATCAGCACGGCGCTGATCGGAACGGCGAAGGTGATTCCGGGGATGCAGCAGAGCCCGGACTGCGAGATCGTCGCGATCGGCTCGCGCTCGCTCGAAAAGGCGAAGGCGGCGGCGGAAAAGCTGGGGATTCCCAGGGCCTACGGCTCCTACGAGGAGCTGCTCGCCGACTCCGAGATCGAGGCGGTCTACAACCCGCTGCCCAACGACCTGCACGTGCCGGTGTCGATCCAGGCGCTGGAGGCGGGCAAGCACGTGCTGTGCGAGAAGCCGATCTCGATGAACGCACCCGAACTGGAGGCGCTGATCGCGGCCCGCGACCGAACCGGCAAGCAGTGCGTCGAGGCGTTCATGGTCCGGCACCACCCGCAGTGGCAGCGGACGCGCGAGCTGGCCAAGTCCGGCGCGCTGGGGCGGGTGCGGGCGGTGCAGGGGCTGTTCACCTATTTCCTGCGCGACCCTGCCAACATCCGCAACATCCCGGAGAACGGCGGCGGCGGCATCTACGACATCGGCTGCTATCCGATCGTCACCTCGCGCTACGTCTTCGGCGAGGAGCCGACCCGGGTGGCGGCGATCGTCGAGAAGGACCCGGATTTCGGCATCGACCGGCTGGCCTCGGTGCTGCTCGACTATCCGTCGGGCCAGGCCGCCTTCATCTGTTCGACCCAGCTCACGCCCTACCAGCGGATGCACATCGTCGGCGAGAAGGGGCGGGTCGAGGTGGAAATCCCTTTCAACGCGCCGCCGGACAGGCCGTGCCGGATCTTCGTCGACGACGGCAAGGTCCTGGGCGACGGCGGTCGCAAGGTCGAGGAGTTCCCGATTTGCGACCAGTACACGCTGCAGGGGACCGCGGTGACCCACCTGTTCCAGCGCAACGATTCCGGCGAGTTCCCGCTGGAGGACGCGATGAAGAACATGAAGGTGATCGACGCGGTCTTCAAGGCGGGCGAGACCGGGCGGTGGGTGGAGATTGCACGCTAGCGGGAGGGTGAACGGATGGGCGACCGGCAGCAGGCCCTGCGCGATGCGCAGGCGCCTTTGAAGGCTGAATACAAGGAGAAGCCGGAGGCGGCGCGCTGGACGCTGAAGGCGTCGGGCGCCCTGGAGCCGGCGAAGCTGGCCTGCACCATCGACGGCCATACCGGGCCGGTGGAGGCCGGACTGCACCCCGCGACCGGAGGCGGCGACGGCAGCCAGGCCTGCTCGGGCGACATGCTGCTGCAGGCGCTGTGCGCCTGCGCCGGGGTGACCCTGACGGCAGTGGCGACCGCGATGGGGCTGGACGTGCGCGGCGGCCGGGTCAGCGCCGAGGGCGACCTGGACTTCCGCGGCACGCTCGGCGTCGACAAGGCGGCGCCGGTCGGCTTCTCGGCGATCCGGCTCGCCTTCGCGGTCAACGGCAGCCTGAGCGAGGAGCAGCAGGCGACGCTGGTCAAGCTGACCGAGCGCTACTGCGTCGTCGCCCGCACCATCGCCAGCGGCTGCCCGGTCAGCGCGCGCCTGACGGTCGGCGGGTAGGCGCGCCGGCAGCCGGGACCAAACTGCCGGATGAGCACCGACCTCGCGATCGTCCTCGGCCTGCTCGCGGCTACCATCGTCATGTTCGCGGTCAACCGGCCGCGGATGGACGTGGTGGCGCTGATCATGATGACGGCGCTGCCGCTGACCGGCGTGATCAGCATGCCCGAGGCACTGGTCGGGCTGAGCGACCCGAACATCGTGCTGATCGCCGCTCTGTTCGTCATCGGCGAGGCGCTGGTGCGCACCGGGGTCGCGCAGCGGCTGGGCGACCTGCTGATCCGGCGCGCCGGCCGCAACGAGGCCCGGCTGGTCGTGCTGCTGATGGCGATCGTCGCCGGCATCGGCTCGTTCATGAGCTCGACCGGGGTGGTGGCGATCTTCATTCCGGTCGTGCTGCGGATCGCGCGGACCGGCGGCATCGCGCCCGGGCGGCTGATGATGCCGCTCAGCGTGGCCGCGCTGATCAGCGGGATGATGACCCTGGTCGCGACCGCTCCGAATCTGGTGGTGCATGCCGAACTGGTCCGCCAGGGGCATGACGGGTTCGGCTTCTTCGACTTCACGCCGTTCGGCGTGCCGATCCTGGTGCTGGCGATCCTCTACATGCTGTTCGCCCGGCGCTGGCTGGCGGCGGCCCCGGCAAAGGCCGACGGCCCGTCACGGCCGCGGCTGGCGGACTGGATCGAGGAATACGGGTTGGCCGACCGCGAGCATCGGCTGCGGCTGCTGCCCGGCTCGCCGTGGGCAGGCCGGCGGCTCGACGCGCTCGACCTGCGCGCGACCTCCGGCATCAACATCGTCGCGATCGAGCGCCGGAGCCGGTTCTCGGCCGCACTGGTCAAGCCGACCGCGGTCACCGTGCTGGAGGCAGGCGACGTCCTGTTCCTCGATATCCGCGATCCGGCGACCGACGTCGCCGCGCTCTGCCGGGACGCGGCACTGCACTGGCTGCCGCTGACCGGGCAGTACTTCTCCGATCAGTCGCAGGAGATCGGCATGGCCGAGCTGATGGTCCCCGCCACCTCGCGGCTGATCGGCAAGACCGTGGTCGATGTGCATTTCCGGACCCAGTACGACCTCGCCGTGATCGGCCTCAAGCGCGGGACCGCTGCCCAGCAGGGGAGCATCCTCGCCGAGCCGATGAAGCTCGGCGACACGCTGCTCGTGGTCGGGGCGTGGCGGGCGATCCGCAGGCTGCAGGCCGACCGGCGCGACCTGATCGTGCTGACCGAGCCGGCCGAGCTCGACGACGTGGTTCCGGCGCCCACGCGCGCGCCGTTCGCGATCGGGATCCTGGCGCTGGTCGTCGTCCTGATGGTGGCCGGCGTCGTGCCCAACGTGCAGGCGGTGCTGTTCGGCTGTCTGCTGCTCGGGCTGTTCGGATGCGTCGACATGAACAGCGCCTATCGCTCGATCCACTGGCAGAGCCTGATCCTGATCGTCGGCATGCTGCCGTTCTCGCTCGCGCTGCAGAACACCGGCGGCGTCGACCTGGCCGCGGAGGCCCTGCTGGCGATCGTCGCCGATGCCGGCCCGCGCACGACCCTTGCGGCCATATTCGGGCTGACTGCGCTGCTCAGCCTGTTCGTTTCCAACACCGCGACCGCCGTCCTGATGGCGCCGGTGGCGATGGCGGTCGCCGCGGAGCTTGGCGCCTCGCCCTATCCGTTTGCGATGACGGTGGCGCTTGCGGCCTCGGCCGCCTTCATGACGCCCGTCTCCTCACCGGTGAACACCCTGGTCGTCGGGCCGGGCAACTACCGCTTCTTCGACTTCGTGCGGATCGGGGTCCCGTTCACCCTGGTGACGATGGCGACCACTGTGCTGCTGGTGCCGCTGATCTTTCCGTTCAACCTCTGAGCCGCAGGTTCAGCCCGGAAAGGCCATCGCCCACAGGATGTGGTCGACAGGTCCGTTGTCGCCGGCGAAGGGCAGCAGCAGGCGCTGGTAGGGGACCCGGATCGATAGGTCGACCTCGTTCAGGGTGACCTCGCTGATGACCGGCAGCCGCTCCTCGGCACAGGCGCGATGGGCGGCAAGGACGTCAAGCTGGGCAGGTCCGACGAACTGGTCGGCGAGGAAGCTGCCGGGCAGGTTCCGGCCGTAGCGCTCGGCGATCTCCTCGCCGACGCTGGTGAACCGGAAGTCGGCGCCTTCGACCCGCAGGGTGGCGAGGAAGCGAAGGTCGGGCGCCAACGCGGAGAGCTGCAGCCGGTCGTAGGCGGGCAGAGCGTCGTCCTCGACCAGCGACTGCCAGTGGGCATAGACCCGCCCCAGCCGGCCATGCCAGACGCCCTCGCCAAGCAGGGCTTTGCCGTCGCCGGCGATGATCCGGAACCGCATCGGTGCGGTCTCTAGCGCTCGGGCGCGGCGCGGACCGCGGCAGGACCCTGGCGTCTCGCTCCAGGTCGGTGGTGTCGCACGGCGATGCTCCCCAGGCACGCAGGCAGGTTGATTCCGAGGTCGCGCCGCGGCTCAACCTCGGCGTTCGGCATCATATAATGGTATGCCTAAACCGGTAAAACCAGATTGCGTTATTTGACGTTAACGCCAATCCTAGGCGAATTATTCGGCAATGTCTCCTGGTGATTCCCGTTCTGTCAGTCGAGACCTTGCAGGATGGCAGCGTGATGCCCGAGGTGGTCGGCGATGAACGTCTGGATGAAGTAATAGCTGTGGTCGTAGCCTGGCTGCGTCCGGAGCTGACAGTGCTGACCGGCGGCTGCACAGGCGGCGGCAAAGACGTCGGGGCGCAGCTGCTCGGCCAGGAACTGGTCCGCATCGCCCTGGTCGATCAGGATCCTGTGATCCGTCGGCCGGCGTTTGACCAGTTCCGTCGCATCGTGCTCGGCCCAGGCGGCGCGGTCGGCGCCGAGATAGGCGCCGAAGGCCTTGACGCCCCAGGGCACGTCGACGGGATGGCAGATCGGCGCGAAGGCGGAGAGGCTGCGAAAGCGCTGCGGGTGCTTCAGCGCCAGGGTCAGCGCCCCGTGGCCGCCCATCGAATGGCCCATGATGCCGCTGCGATGCGGCTCCACCGGGAACCGTGCGGCGACCAGCGCCGGCAGCTCGTTCACGATGTAGGAGGCCATCCGGTAGTGGGCCGACCAGGGCTCGACGGTCGCATCAATGTAGAAGCCGGCGCCGGTACCGAGGTCCCAGTCGTCGTCCTCGCCCGCCACACCGGCACCCCGTGGGCTGGTGTCGGGGAAGACGAGCGCAAGCCCGTGCTCGGCCGCGAAGCGCTGGGCGTGCGCCTTGATCGTCGCGGTTTCCTCGGTGCAGGTCAGGCCGGCCAGGTAGTAGACGACCGGCACCGGCCGGCTGCGCGCCTGCGGCGGCTGGTACACCGCGAAGCGCATCGGCGTGCCGGTGCTGGTGCTGTCGTGGCGGTAGAAGCCCTGGATGCCGCCGTGGCAGGCCTGTTCGGAAATGGTTTCCATGGGTCCTCCCCGGATGCTGGACGTGGCTGCAGACCCGTCTAGCACGGATGGGGTCCGGGGTCCCGGTCAGAGACGGCCGAGCAGCAGCGCGACCGAGGGGACCGCCACCAGCAAGGCGATGCGGACGATCTCAACCGAGAAAAAGGGCATCACGCCGCGGAAGGTGCGGCTCATCGGCACATCCCGGGCCAGGGCATGGATGATGAAGACGTTGAGCCCCACCGGGGGCGTGATCAGCCCAAGCTCGACCACGACCAGCGCCAGGATGCCGAACCAGATCTGCAGGTCGGCGTTGCTCAGTCCGAACGCCGCGTCGGCGGGAAGCACGGCGGCGCCACCGTTCAGCGCCTGGATTACCGGCCACAGGAACGGCACCGCGACCAGCACCATCGACAGGCTCTCCATCACGCAGCCGAGCACGACGAACAGGACCAGGATCGCGACCAGCACCAGATAGGGGTCGAACGCGCTGCCGACGATGAGGTCGGCGAGCGCCTGGGGCAGGTTGGAGCGGGCGAAGAAGATGCCGACCATCCGGGCGCCGAACAGGATGAAGTAGATCATCCCGGCGGTGACGGCGGTCTCCAACACCGCGGCGCGCAGCCCGGTCCAGGTGAGCCCGTCGCCGGTGTGCCAGCGCACGGCCAGCCCGTAGACCAGGACGGCGAAGGCGCCGACCCCGGCCGCAGGGGTTGGCAGGAACAGCCCGAAGGCCAGCCCTCCGATCAGGAGCCCGAAGATGGCGGCGACCGGCAGCAGGCGCAGGATCGCGCCCCGCCACGCCTTCGGCGCCATCGCCGGCCCGAGCGGCGCGATCTCCGGCCGCAGCCGGACCAGCACCATGACGGTGGCGATGAACAGGGCGACCGCCAGCAGGCCGGGCAGCAGCGCCGCGCGGAACATGTCGAGCACCGACGCCTCGACAACGATCGCGTAGAGCACCAGCACGACCGACGGGGGGATCAGGATACCCAGCGTGCCGCCCGCGGCCAGCACGCCGGTGGCCAGCGCAGGGTCGTAGGAGAGCCGGCGCAGCTCGGGCAGCGCCACCTGGCCCATGGTCGAGGCGGTTGCGAGCGAGGAGCCGGAGACCGCGCCGAAACCGGCGCAGGCGCCGATCGCCGCGATCGCGACCCCGCCGCGCCGGCGGCCGAACAGGGCATTGAACCCGTTGAACAGGTCGCGGCTGAGCCCGCCCCGGGCGGCGAGGTAGCCCATCAGCACGAACAGCGGGATCACCGACAGGTCGTAGCCCTCGAACAGGCTCCACATCTCGTACTTGAACCGGCTGAGCTCGGCGCTGAAGCGGACCACCGCCGGCTGGGCGATGTCGGCCTCGCGGCTGAGCGCGGCAAGCCCGCCGAGCCCGACCGTCGCCATGGCAAGGCCGACCGGGATCCGCAGCAGGATCAGGACGAAGAGCAGGCCGAGCCCGATTGCGCCGATCGCTTCGCGCGACAGCGGGAAGAGGTCAGCCATGGCCGGGACCGGCCGGCCCATGGCGGACGAGGGCCAGCGCCTGGGCGGCGAGCACCAGCAGCCAGCTCGCCAGGGCCGCCAGCGCCGGCAGGTAGAACGGCCAAGCCGGCCAGCCGAGGATCTGGCCGGTGGTGAAGTTGCCCGCCCGCAGCTCGGGCAGGTAGAGCGCCATGAAACCGAGCACCAGCCCGGCGAAGCCGGCGAACAGCAGCAGGCTGGCCGCCTCGATCAGGACGTGCAGCCAGCGGGGCGCACGCTCGACGAAGAAATCGACCGCCACATGGCCGCGGGCGTGCTGGCACCAGGGCAGCATGGAAAAGGCGGCGACGGCGATGAAGTTGCGGACCAGTTCCTCGTAGCCGGAGACGAGGGTGGTGCCCTGGCCGCCGCCGAACAGGCCGCCGGCGCCGTCCATCACCACCTTCACGACCGTCAGCCCCATCAGCGCGAGAAGGATCGCGCCGGCCAGATAGGCGAAACCGCGGGCGAGCCCGGCGGCGAGGCGGTCGAGCGTCACTCGCTGTGGGCGGCCACCGCGTCCTTGGCGGCCTGCAGCAGGGCGGCGCCGTCGATGCCGCCGGCCGAGACCTCCTCGACCCATCGCTGCTGGACCGGGGTCAGCGCCGCCTCGATCTCGGCGGCGGCGGCCTCGTCGAGGACGATCATCTCCGAGCCGCTGGCTTCGGTCGCCTCGCGGGTCGGCACCTCGTTCTCGTCCCACACCGCGCCGACCTCGGCGGCGATCGCGGCGCCGGAGTTGGCGTCGATCACCGCCTTCAGGTCGTCGGGCAGCGATTCGTAGCTCTCCGTGTTCATCGCGAACAGGAAGACCGCGGTACCGAAGCGCAGGCTATCGGGGCCTTCGATCGAATAGTTGGTGAGCTCGTGCACGTTGAGCGGGACCGCGACCTCGAACGGGATCAGCGCACCGTCGACCGTACCCCGGGCCAGTGCCTGGGGCAGCTCGGGCACCGGCATGCCGACCGGCTCTGCCCCCCAGGCCTCGATCATCCAGGCGCCGGTGCGCGACGGGGTGCGCAGCTTCAGGCCGGCGAGGTCGGCGAGCCCGCGCACCGCCCGGTCGACGGTGTGGATCGCCTGGCCGGCGTGGACGTGGACCAGGATCGGGTGCACGTCGGCGAAATCCTCGGCGAGGTACTCGTCGTAGATGTCCTGGATCGCCTGGTTGGTCACCTCGGCGCTGCCGAAGTGGACGAAGGGCAGCTCGAACACCTCGCTGCGCACGAACACGCCGGGCGTATAGCCGGTGACAGTCCAGACCAGGTCGACGGTGCCGTCGCGGACCTGGTTGTAGAGGTCCGGCGGGGCGCCGCCGAGCGACATCGAGGGATAGATCTCGACCAGGATCCTTCCCTCGGACTGCTCGAACACCCGGTCCGCCCAGGGCTGCAGGTAGGTGGTCTGCGCGGCCGAGGTCGGGCCGAGCAGGTGGTGCATGGTGAGCACCACCTCCTGGGCAAGTGCGGCGGGAGCGGCTGCGGCAGTGCCGCAGAGCAGGACGGCGACGGCAAGCGGCCGGGTGTGGATCGGTGTCATGGCGTTGGCTCCCTGTGGTCCTCGGCGGCGTGGAACGCCGCTCGCATCCGGATTCAGAAGGTGACGACGCTGCGGATCGACTTTCCCTCATGCATCAGGTCGAAGGCCGTGTTGATCTCGGCGAGCGGCATGGTGTGTGTGATCAGGTCATCGATGTTGATCTTGCCGTCCATGTACCAGTCGACGATCTTCGGCACGTCGGTGCGGCCCTTGGCGCCGCCGAAGGCGGTGCCGCGCCAGACCCGGCCGGTGACCAGCTGGAACGGTCGGGTGGATATCTCCTGGCCCGCGCCGGCGACGCCGATGATGATGCTCTCGCCCCAGCCCTTGTGGCAGCACTCCAGCGCCTGGCGCATCACCTTGACGTTGCCGATGCACTCGAAGCTGAAATCGGCGCCGCCTTTGGTCAGGTCGACCAGATAGGGCACCAGGTCGCCCTCTACCTCGGCCGGGTTGACGAAGTGGGTCATGCCGAACTTCTCGGCCAGCGGCGCCTTGGTCGCGTTGAGGTCGACGCCGACGATCATGTCGGCGCCGGCGAGCCGCGCGCCCTGGATCACGTTGAGGCCGATGCCGCCGAGCCCGAACACGACCACGTTGTCGCCGGGCTTCACCTTGGCGGTATTGATGACCGCGCCGATGCCGGTGGTTACCCCGCAGCCGATGTAGCAGATCTTGTCGAACGGCGCGTCCTCGCGGACCTTGGCCAGCGCGATTTCCGGCACCACCGTGTAGTTGGAGAAGGTCGAGGTGCCCATGTAGTGGAACACCGGGTCGCTGCCGATCGCGAACCGGCTGGAGCCGTCGGGCATCAAGCCTTTGCCCTGGGTCACGCGGATCTTTTGGCACAGGTTGGTCTTGCCGCTGGTGCAGTAGTCGCACTCGCGGCATTCGGGGGTGTAGAGCGGGATGACGTGGTCGCCCTTTTTCAGCGACTTGACGCCTGCGCCCAGTTCGACCACCACGCCCGCGCCCTCGTGGCCAAGGATCGCCGGGAACAGGCCTTCGGGATCTTCGCCGGAGAGGGTGAAAGCGTCTGTATGGCAGATGCCGGTGGCCCTGATCTCGACCAGCACTTCGCCCTCGCGCGGACCGGCGACGTCGACCTCGGTTATCTCGAGTGGTGCGCCGGCTTTATAGGCCACCGCCGCGCGGCTCTTCATGCGTCACTCCCTTGATTGTCGGTCAGAATCTTGGCGAAGAGGCTGACAGACCTGGGGCGCGGACGCAAGCGTGCGCGGGGCACGCGACGGGGCGTCAGAGGCGTGTGACCACGGGCGGGGCGACGGGGCGAATCAGCCGGCGACCACGAGCACCCAATAGTACTGGAACTGCTGGTCGCGCGGGTTGAAGGCATAGCCTGCGCCGGCCTGTCGGACGCGGCTGTCGGTCATGGTCCGAAAGTGGCCGTCGCTCTCGATCCAGTCGGCGACGGTGAACTCGGGAACGGCGCGGCCGGCGGCCACGTTCTCGCCCACGATGCGGAAGTTGTAGCCGAAGCGACGGACCCGGTCGGCGGGCAGCGACCCGTCGCTGCCGCGGTGCGGGCCGTGGCCGTAGGTGGCGAGCTGGGCGCGCATCGCCTGCCAGGCAAGATCGTCGGCATGGGCCTGCGCCGCATTCATCAACCGCTCCTCGGCGGACAGAGGCGACAGGCCGTAGCGGGAGCGAACCGAGTTTACCAGCTCGATCAGCCGGATCGTTTCGACATCGAAGCGCGCACCGTCGGCCAGCGCCGCCGGTGCCGCGGCGACGATCGCTGCCGTGCCGGCCAGCCCCAGCAGCCCACGGCGGGTCAGGGACGGACCGCCGGCAGTCGAGCCGGCCGGGTCTGCGGTGTCACTGAATGACGATACGTGGCGCTTGGCGAGCATGGATGTCCTCCTGGAAGAGCTGCGACCAGATCTTCCGTGCGATGGTGCGATAGGCGACGACATGGGGGTCTTCGTCGGGTCCAAGCGCGACGGGCACGCCGGCGTCGGATTTCTCTCGGATGTCGAGATGCAGCGGTACTGCGCCGAGGAACGGCACGTCGAGGCGGGCCGCTTCGGCCTCGGCGCCGCCGTGGCCGAAAATGTGCGCCTCATGCCCGCAGCTCGGGCAGAGATAGGTGCTCATGTTCTCCACGATGCCGAGAACGGGAACTTCGGTCTTGCGGAACATGTTCAGGCCCTTGCGGGCATCGACCAGCGCGATGTCCTGCGGGGTCGATACGATCACGGCGCCGGCCAGCGGCGTGCGCTGGGCCATCGTCAGTTGCGCGTCACCGGTCCCGGGCGGCATGTCGACCACCATGACGTCCAGTTCGCCCCACTCAACGTCGCGCAACATCTGTTCCAAAGCGCTCATTACCATTGGCCCGCGCCAGATCATAGGGGTCGACTCGTCCACAAGAAAGCCGATCGACATTATATTCAGGTTATATTTGTTAATGGGCCGCAAGGTCTTGCCATCGGTCGATTCCGGCCGCTGAGCTATGCCTAGCATGCGGGGGATTGACGGACCGTAAACGTCGGCGTCGAGAAGCCCGACCCGATGGCCGTCGCGGGCGAGCGACACGGCGATATTGACCGCGGTGGTGGATTTGCCGACGCCGCCTTTGCCGCTGGCGATCGCGATGATCTTGCGCACGCCCGGCGGTGCGGCGCTGGCCGCGCGCGACGGCTGGCGCCCGGCTGGCCGGTCCGGGCCGGACGCCCGCTGCGCCGTCAGCACTGCCGTGGCGTGTTGCACGCCGGCGATTGCGCCGAGAACCCGCTCGGCTTCCTGGCGCATCGGCTCCAGCGCCGGCCCCTGGGCGGGATCGACCTCGAGGGAGACCGAGACCTTGCCGCCGTCGATGGCGATACCCGCGACCATCCCGGCTGCGACGATGTCGCGGTCCCCGCCCGGCGCCGCCACCTGCCGCAGAGCCTCGCGAATCCGTGCGTCGTCGATGCTTGCCATTGTCGTCGCCCTCCACTATTGACCGTTGCCAATGCGTCATCGTCCCGACCCATGGATGGGTCGGGCCGCGGCCGGCCGGCGCGGCGTATACTTCGCAGTGCGGCGATGTATATGAACAACTGCACGCGGCGTCGAGCCGGGCAAGCGGGCACGGGCACAGCCATGGGAGCGGAATTAATGCCTTGGAAGAACCAAAGCGGCGGAGGCGGCCCCTGGGGCGGCGACGCCGGTTCGGGCAATGGTAGCGGCGGCGGTGGCGGTGGCGGTCCCTGGGGTGCGGGCGGTGGCGGCGGCGGTGGCGGCGGACGTGGCCCGACGCCACCCGGATTCGACGACCTGATCCGGCAGAGCCAGGACCGGATGAAGCGCTTCCTGCCCGGGGGATTCTTCGGCGGGCGCGGGATCGTGCTGATCATCATCGGCGCGATCGTGATCTGGCTGGCGACCGGCTTCTACCGGGTGCAGCCGGGCGAGCAGGGCGTGGTGCTGCGGTTCGGCCAGTTCATCGGCATCACCGATCCGGGGCTCAACTACCGGCTGCCGGGACCGATCGAGGATCACGAGATCGTCAACGTCAACCTGGAGCGGCTGACGCTTATCGGCGTCCGTGCGGCCGGCGAAGGCCGCGAGGGCGCGCCGCTGTACAATTTCGCCGAAAGCCGGATGCTGACCGGCGACGAGAACCTGGTCGACCTGGGCTTCGCGATCGTCTGGAACGTGGTCGAGGCGCCGAACTTCGTGTTCAACGTCCGCGACCCCGAGAGCACCGTCCGCTTCATCGGCGAGAGCGTGATGCGCGAGGTGATCGGCCAGCGCCGGATCACCGAGCTGATCGTCAGCACCGGCGCCGCGCTCGGTGCGGATGCCGATGCGGCGAACGTCCGGCGCGAGATCGAGCTGCGGGTGGCGACCCTGCTGCAGGAGCGGCTGAACTTCTACGGGACAGGCATCTCGGTGGTGAACGTGCAGCTGCAGGGGGTCGACCCGCCCACCGAGGTTATCGACGCGTTCCGCGACGTGCAGAACGCGGAATCCGAGGCGGAGGCGATGATCAACACCGCCCGGGCCTACGCCAACCAGGTGATCCCGCGGGCCCGCGCCGAGGCGTACAGCGTGACCCAGGAGGCTCGCGCATACAGCGAGCGCGTGCGTGCCCAGGCCGACGGCGACGCGGCGCGCTTCCTCCAGGTGCTGGAGGCCTATGACAGCGCCCAGAGCATCGTTGCCGAGCGACTCTATATCGAGACGGTGTCGGCGGTGTTCGCCGACCTGCCGAAGGTCATCATCGACCTCGGTTCGGCGACCCAGGGCGTGCTGCCCTATCTGCCGCTGGAGGCGATGCAGGGCGCACTGCGCCCGCAAACCGGCGCCAACGGGGGTGGCAACTGATGCGCAGACTTTCTCTTGTTGTCATCGGCGGCGGGCTGATCGTGCTCGCGATCATTGCGAACTTCACCCTGTTCGTGGTCAGGGAGACCGAGCAGGCCCTGGTCCTGCAGTTCGGCAACCCGCTGCGCGTGATCCAGGAGCCGGGGCTCGAGTTCAAGTGGCCGTTCGTGCAGAACGTGCAGTATTTCGAGGATCGGCTGCTGACCTACGATCCGCCGACCGAAGAGGTCATTCTCGGCGACACCAAGCGGCTGCAGGTCAGCACCTCGCTGATCTACCGGATCGTCGACCCTCTCCTGTTCTATCAACGTGTCCGCGACGAGCGCGGGGTGATCGAACGGCTGCGGGCGGCGAATTCCAGCACGCTACGTAGCGTGCTGGCGGAGGTCAGCCAGGAGACGGTCTTGTCCGAGCAGCGCGGCCAGCTGATGACCAACATCCAGGAAGGCATGAGCGACCAGGTGGAGCGCCTGGGCATCGATCTGGTCGACGTCCGCATCCTGCGCGCCGAACTGCCGGAACAGAACACCGCCCGGGTGCTCGAGCGGATGCAGACCGAGCGCGAGCAGGAGGCGCGGCTGATCCGATCCGAGGGCGAGCAGGCGGCGACCGAGATGCGGGCGGACGCCGACCTGCAGCAGGCCGAGCTGGTGGCCGGTGCACAGCGGGAGGCCCAGCGCATCCGGGGCGAGGCTGACAACTACGGCCTGTCCACCCTGGCGACCGCCTATGCCGGCGATGAAGAGTTCTTCCGATTCTACTACCGCCTCACCCGGTATCCCGATGCGCTCGCCGGCGAGACCACGACGATCTACATGGGTGCCGACAGCCACTTCCTGAACCTGCTGAACGGACAGGACTTCGATCTCGCCAGCTCGCCGTTCGCCGAAATCGGCAACGGGGACGGCTCCCTGGACATCGAGCCGCCGGCAATCGACGACCTGGCGCCGCCGATGGATCCCAGCGATCCGCTTGCGCCGGCCGACGGCTCGGGGCCAGATCTTCCGGAGCCCCTTCCGCTGGAGACCGGCCAGCCTGAGGCCGACCAGCCTGAGGCCGACCAGCCTGAGGTCGATCTCCAGGAGCCCGAGCCGGCGGACCCGATCGACGCCGGGGATGACGCGGAAACCGAACCGAACCCGTGATCTTCTTCTTTGGGGGGTGAGCCGATGCCAGTGTCCAATGCACGCAGCTCGAGCCGGGCCGCGGGCTGGGTCGGCGCCGGCAGGCTGGTTGGGACCCTGGTCCTCGCGTTCGCGATCTGCGTCGCCGGGCCACCGGTAGCACCGCCGGCGCAGGCGCAGGCGCCGGAGGGGGCGCCGCTCAGTTTCGCCGATCTCGTCGACCGGCTGCTGCCGGTGGTGGTCAACATCTCGACCACCCAGCGCAGCGACACCCGCCGCCCGCCGGCGGTCCCGCAGTTCCCGGAAGGCTCGCCATTCCAGGATTTCTTCGACGATTTCGTCGAGGAGCAGGACCCGGACCTGCAGCCGCGCGAGGCGACGGCTCTCGGCTCCGGGTTCATCGTCGACCCGGCCGGCTATGTGGTGACCAACCTGCACGTGATCGAGGGTGCGGACGAGATCCGGGTCATCCTCCACGACGACACCAACCTGCCGGCCGAGGTGCTGGGGACGGACCAGAAGACCGACCTGGCGCTGCTGAAGGTGGAGTCGCCGACGCCGCTGCCCTTCGCACCCTGGGGCGATTCGGACGGGTCCCGGGTCGGCGACTGGATCATCGCGATCGGTAACCCGTTCGGGCTCGGCGGCTCGGTCAGCGCCGGCATCATCTCGGCCCAGGCCCGCGACCTCGATTCCGGACCCTATGACGAGTACATCCAGACCGATGCCGCCATCAACCGCGGCAATTCGGGAGGGCCGATGTTCAACCTCGACGGCGAGGTCATCGGCGTCAACACGGCCATCATCTCGCCCACCGGCGGCAGCGTCGGGATCGGCTTCGCCATCCCGGCATCGATCGCGCGCGCCGTGGTCGCGCAGTTGCAGGAGCATGGACGGACACGGCGTGGCTGGCTCGGCGTCCGGATCCAGCACGTGACCCCGGAGATCGCCGAGAGCCTCGACCTCGACCGGGCTCGCGGCGCGCTGATCGCCAGCACGACAGCGGACGGACCGGCCGCTGCGGCCGGCATCGAGGCCGGCGATGTGGTCCTGTCGTTCAACGGCCGGCCGGTCCGCGAAAGCCGCCGCCTGCCGCGGATCGTTGCCGACACTGCGATCGGGGCCGAGGTGCCTGTCGTCGTCTGGCGCCATGGCCAGGAAGTCGAACTCATGGTGGTGGTTGGCGAACTGGACGAAACCGCTGAGACCGCAGCGCTGGCGCCGCCGGCCCAGCCGGACCAGGCGCAGGACGAGGCGGTGGTCGCGGAGCTTGGTCTGACGCTCGGCACCATCACCGACGAGCGGCGGAACGAGTTCAACCTCGGCACCGACGCCGAGGGCGTGGTCGTGGTGTCGGTGGAGCCCGGCAGTCCCTCGGACCTGAAGGGCATCGTCCCCGGAGACGTGATCGTCGAGGTGATGCAGGAGCCGGTGAACTCGCCCGGTGATGTGGCGATGCGGGTGCGCGAAGCCGAGGAGGTCGGCCGCCGCTCGGTACTGGTCCTGCTGGACAGGGGCGGGGAGCTGCGCTTCGAAGCGATCCGCATCGAATAGCGCGCCCGATAGCGGTCGGGTGTGGCGGCGACCTGGAGAGCGAGGGTCGGGAATACGAGGGAAGGTTGACGGGACACGCGCCGACGCATACGCGGACCTATCGCCGGCTGGTCGAGGGCACCACGATCAACGGCACATCGCTGCTGTCGACCGACTATCTGAATCACTTCAACGAGATCGTCATGCTGCTCGAACTGTCCGTCGACATGCCGGACATGGTCGCGGAAATCGAGCAGTGGCAGCCGAAGAGCTATGTCCAACACTTCCGGGACAGCGGCTTTTCCTACGGCGAGCTAGCGGTGGCCGCTTACGACCACGCCCCGGTTGCGTTCCGCCAGCCGTTCGACGCCACGGTCGACGAGATCAACCGGATCATCACCGAGGTGCTGCCGCGCGTCCGCACCATGCTCGCCGGCGAACACCCGGGGGCCGCCAGGGACCGCATTCTCCTGCTGGCGCACGCGCTGCGGGCGAAGATCGAGCGGGCCAGCGCCATCATCAACGGCTCCCGGGCCGAAGAGCTGGACGCGAAGCCGGAAACCGGCGGGATGATCGGACAGAAGGACATCGACGCGCTGTTCGACTGAGCCGGTGCCGTCGAGCTCAACTATGGTTGGAGGGTGCCGTAGCGCTTGGCAGCGACGCGGCTTTCGGCCGCGATCCAGTCGCGGAAGGCAGCGATCTTGGGCCGGTCCGCCCGCTCCGGCAGGGTCACGGTGTAGAGGGACCAGGGGCTGTCGAGCCAGATGTCGAGGGGACGCACCAGGCGCCCGGTGTCGAGCTCGATCTCTGCCAGCGTGCTGCGCGCCAGCGCCACTCCCTGACCATGGATCGCTGCCTGCACCATCAGCGAGGACTGGTTGTAGCCGGGACCAGAGCTGACGTCGGCCCGTTTCACCCCGAATGTCTTCAGGAAGAACGGCCAGCCGTTGGCCGTCTCGTCGTTGCGCCAGTCGTCGTCGTGGAGCAGGATCGCCGTCGCGAGATCCTCCAGGCGGCGGATCGCGTTCGGCCCGTTCATCAATTGCGGGCTGCAGACCGGGAAGATGCGCTCGCGCATCAGCAGCCGCGTGTCCATCCCCGGATAGTTGCCCCAGCCCAGCCGCACGGCGATGTCGACTCCGTCGGTGCGCAGATTCGCCAGCCGATCGTCGGTGTGCAGCCTGAGGTCGATGTCCGGGTACAGCGCGTGGAACTTGGGCAGCCGCGGCATCAGCCATTGCGAGGCGAGCGAGGGAATCATGCTTACCGTCAGCGGCCCATGGTCCTGGTCGGCGCGCAGGCGCTCGATCGCGCTGCCGATGCCGGTTAACGCCTCGCGCACCACATGGGCGAGCTGGCGGCCCTCCGCGGTCAGCTCCAGCTTGCGGGTCCGGCGGACGAAAAGCGCGAAACCCAGGTGCAGCTCGAGCTGCTTGATCTGCTGGCTGATCGCGCCCTGAGTCAGGTTCAGCTCTTCGGCGGCGCGGGTGAAGCTGAGGTGGCGGGCGGAGGCTTCGAACGCCCGCATCGTTGCTAGCGGCGGCAGTTGCATCGTGGATCCATTCATTAGTTTATCTAATCTATAGCCAGAGGAATCGTGGTTTGTCAATTGACGCTGGGGATCGGATATTCAACCCCAGGCGAGGCCAGAACGCCGGAATGCTCCGGGAGAAACGGCTTCGCAGCTTGGTCGGTCACCCCTGGTATAGCGGTGCCGACGGTTGAAGGGATACCAGCCCATGTCTAATCAGTGCCACGACTCAGCCATCGGCTATGCCAGCCGCCGTCCGGCTCGGCGAGTCTCCCTTGCCGACCGCCTGTTGCAGGTGGTTCAGTGGCTGGAACAGGGACTCGAGGTTCACCGCCAGCGTCAGGCGCTGCGCTCGATGGACGACCATATGCTGCGCGATATCGGCGTCACCCGCGCCGACGTGGAGCGCGAGACGAGAAAGCCGCTGTGGCGCCGATAGGCCGGCGGCGCCAGGGGAGACTGCGATGTTGCGTGTCTACGGCGACCGGTTCTCGGGCAACTGCTACAAGGTCCAGCTGATCCTGGACCTTGTCGGCCTTCCCTATGAATGGGTCGCCGTCGACATCATGCGCGGTGAGAGCCGGACGCCGGACTTCCTCGCTCTGAGCCCGGTCGGGCGAATCCCGATCGTGGTGCTCGACGGGGGCGAGGTGCTCTCGGAGTCGAATGCGATCCTGCTCTACTTCGCCGATGGCAGCCCCTATCTGCCCGGAGACCGCCTGCAACGGGCGCGCATCCACCAGTGGCTGTTCTTCGAGCAGTACAATCACGAGCCGAATATCGCGACGCTGCGGTTCTGGACCTGCCTCGCCGGCTTCGACGCACAGCGCCGGGCCATGGAGCCGGCTAAGCGCCGGGCAGGGATAGAGGCGCTCGGTGTCATGGAGGTCCGGCTCGCCGAGCGTCCGTTCCTGGCTGCGGACCGGTTCACCGTCGCAGACATCGCGCTCTACGCCTATACCCACGTCGCGGACGAGGGCGGGTTCGACCTTGCCCCCTATCCTGCGATCCGCGACTGGATCGAGCGCATCGAGGCGCAGCCGGGCTTCACGCCGATGGTTTACGGCCGCGACCGTCTCCCGGCCCCGACGGCGCCCGCCTAGCTAGAATTCAAGCGGCTGCTTACAAGGATGCCCTGGCTTGTTGCAGCCGTTCCCGGTGAACGATGTAGAGACCGCAGGCCATGACCACGGCGGTGCCGGCAATCGTGGTCCAGTCCGGCACGTAGCCGAACCAGAAGTAGCCGAGCATGATCGCACCGACGATCTGCACGTAGATGAACGGCGCGAGCGTCGAGGCGGGCGCCAGCGAGAAGGCGCGCAGGATGCTGAAATGGGCGGCGGCATGGACGACGCCGGAGACAACCATCAGTACCCAGTCGTCCAGGCCGACGTCGCGCCAGCCGAACGGCAGCGCCAGCGAGGTCAGGATGAAGCCGATCAGCGCCACCTGCAGCAGCATTGCCCGCGGCTCCCCGCCTTCGGTGAGCATGCGGGTGAGTAGCTGGTAGAGAGCGAACAGCACCGCCAGCACCAGCGCGAAGGCGACGCCGAGGCCGATGGCGTCGTCCCAGGGCCGGGCGATGATCAGGATGCCGCCGAAGCCGACGACCACCGCCGCCCAGCGCCGGAGGCCCGGATGCTCGCCCAGCATCGGCCCGGAAAGCGCAGTGACGACCAGCGGGGCGGCGAAACTGACGGCCGTGAACAGGTCGAGCGGCGTGATTGCCAGTCCGAGCACCGCGCACAGGCCGGCAACCGTGGGAATCGTCGCCCGCAGCAGATTGAGCCCGAGCCGCGGCCCGCGGACTGTTCCGGCCCACAGCCGAACCGGGGTCAGGACCAGCAGCGGCAGCAGGAAGAACGCATAGCGCGCCCAGGTGATCTGGATCGGGCCGACCGTGTCGCTGAGCGCCTTGGCGATGGCGTCGATCACGGCAAAACAGGTCACGCCGAAGGACAGCCAGGCGATGCCCCGCAGGGTCGATTGCTGGACGCGTCCCTCAGCCAACTGCAGCCACCGCAGGCTCCGTCGCAGCCGCGACGGTGAGGCGGGATCCTACGCCCGGCGGGCGCGTTTCCGCCTTGCGCCGGCCGGCGGCGTGCGGTTCTGATGCGGTCATCGAGCTTCGCTTTGTCGTTGTGGGAACAGCAGGCAGGCAGCACGACTCGCATCGTGATCTGGTTCGGCAGGGGAGGCAGTCTAGCACGATGCACATTCTCGGGTTGATCGTAGCCTTCGTGCTGGGCGTGGGGCTGGTGATCTGGAAGATCCACCGCTACCTGCAGGCCGCCAGGTCGGTCGTCCTGACCACGAAGGATGTGGCCGGTGCCTTCCGTCGCCGCGGCTGGCGCCAGGATTCGGCGCCGCGGCCGCTCGATGCGGTTGACGATCCGATGCTGATTGCGGCTGTCGTACTGGTGCTGTCGATCCGATGCGACCGGGACATCACGCAGGAAGACCGCGTCGCGCTGACGGCCGAGATGGCGCGCGTGTTCCAGGTGGAGCGGACCGCGGCCGACCAGCTGCTGGGCGAGGCAGAGTTCCTTGTGCGCGACGTCACCGACTGCGCGAGTTGGTCCGGCCGGCTGGCTGAGAAGCTGGCTGCCTGCTGCAATGTGGAAGAACGGCAGCAGGTCCTGGAGATGGCAGAGGCAGTCGCGCCGCTCGACGAAGGGTCCGAGCGTCGCCGGCTGGTGCTGGCGCGTTACCGGGAGGGCGCCAGGCTGGATTGAGCGGAGGAGGGCACATGGACGAGTCGAACGACAGGCCGGTACGGACCGGCGGATGCCTCTGCGGCGGCGTCCGCTATCGGCTGACGGGACCGCTGCGGCCGGTGGTGAACTGCCACTGCGGCCAGTGCCTGCGCTTCCACGGCCATCACGGCGCCTACACGACGCTGCCGCCGGCTGCCTTCACCCTGGTCGCAGACGGTACTCTACGCTGGTACGAGTCGTCGGATTTTGCTCGCCGCGGCTTCTGCGCGACCTGCGGCTCCAGCCTGTTCTGGCAGCGCAAGGACGGGAAGGACGGCATCAGCGTCGCTGCCGGCACGCTCGACCAGCCGACCGGGCTGGCCACCCTGGGCGACATCTTTGTCGCCGACAAGGCTGACTATTATACCATCGAGCCCGGCCGTCCCGCGCAACCGCAAGGCGGTGCCGACCAGCTGGCCGAGGGCTCCTGATCTCAGACCCAAAGCGCGCAGTGGCGGCGCGGCAGGCGCCGCGCTAGCATTGGTGCGGCCATCGGTACGGAGGGGGCGATGAAAGGAAGTCAGTCGGTTGTTGTAGCGGGTTTCGTGGCGTTCGCGGCGGCTGGCGGATACGGGCTCGGTGTGGCCACCGCGCCGCAGCCGGCGGTAGCGCAGGGCGGCGACGTCATCGACCTCGACGTCTATGCGCGGCTGGACGCGCTCGAGACGACCGTAGACGTGCTCAATCGCAACGTCCTCTCGCGGCTGGACGCGCTGGACACCCGGATGACCGGCGCCGAGGATGAACTGGCGCGCCCACGCAACGTGGTCCAGGCGCCGTTCCGTATCGTCGCCGAGGGCGGGCGGGAACTGGTGTCGGTCACAACGGACGGCGGGTTGCCGGTGATGACGATCGGCGACGGCATCGTGCTCGGCTATGCCGAGAGCCAGCCCCGCGTCAGCATCTTCTCCGGCGACGGCCGGGTCGCGGGCATGCACCTGCTGGACGGTGTCGCGACACTCTATGCCAGCCAGGACGGCATCGACGGCTTCTTTGCCGGTCCGTCTCCGATGCACGGCAACGGCGTTCGGGTCTTCGAAGGCGGCGAGGCCGTCATCAACCTGGGCGTGCCGCCCGGCAAGGGAGCCGCTGCCCGATTCTTCACCGGTGGCACGCTGATCGCCGGCGTCGGCATCGGGACCGGCGGCGACGGTACCATGTATACCGGTTACCCCGACGGAAGCGCGGCAGTGACCGCCGGCGGCAACGGTGGCGGCCAGGCAAGCGTCGACGTGCACCATGGCGGGTCCGTCGTGGCCTCGATGAACACGACCGATCTGGGCGGGACCGGATTGATCGTGGTTCGCAACAGCGGCGGGACCGCCGTCTCGTACATCTCCGAGGGCGCCGGCGGCGGCGGCAGCATCTCCGCCACCGATGCCGGCGGCAACGAGGCCTTCGGCGCCGGCTGGGACGGGTCCGAGGGGGCGGCCTGCGTCAGGCGGCGGAACGGCAACCAGTTCTGCCTGGAGCCGGTGATGCCGCTCACCCGGGTGCAGTGATCGCGTCGTCGGCCGCGCGGGCGATGTCGAGGTCGCTGTAGCCCTGCAGGTAGAGCAGGGCGGTCAGGTCGGCGTGGCTCACCTGGACCGGGACCTGGGCGCGGACCAACGGCTTCGCCCGGAAGGCGACACCCAGGCCGGCGGCCTGCAGCATCGGGATGTCGTTGGCGCCGTCTCCGACGCACAGCGCGTCCTCGAGCCGGAGCCCCCGTGCGCCGGAGAACTCGGCGAGGGCGGCCAGCTTGGCCTCCTGGCCCAGGATCGGCTCGTCGACGCCGACGATCCGGCCGTCCCGGTAGAGGAAGCGGTTGGCCCGCCAGGCGTCGAAGCCGAGCACGTCGGCCGCCATGCCGACCAGTTCGGCGAATCCGCCGGAGACCAGCGCCGAAAACGCGCCGTGCGCCCGCATGGTCGCCAGCAGCGTCGCGCCGCCCTGGACGTAGCGGATGCGGCGGGCGACCTGCTCCAGCAAGCCCTGGTCGGCCCCTTGGTCGGCCTCGGCGATCAGCGCGATCCGGGCGCGCAGCGCCGAGGGGAAATCGAGCTCGCCGGCCATCGCCCGTTCGGTGATCGCCGCGACCTCCGGCTTCCGGCCCACGACGTCGGCCAACTCGTCCAGCGTCTCCTGCTCGACCATGGTCGAATCCATGTCGGCGACCAGCAGCCGCTTGCGCCGGTTGCCGACCGGTACCAGGTTGGCGTCTATCCGCGCTCGGCCCAGCTCCGTCCGCAGCCGGTCCAGGCTTTCCCGGGGCTCTGCACCGTCGTAGAGGGTGAGCGGCAGTTCGCAGGCGTGGCGGGGTGACAGCCAGGCCGGGCCCCCGGCCTCGGGGAAGGCCGCGCGGGCGACGCCGATCGCCTCGTGCGCCAGGTCGGGAGCATCGGCGGCGGCGATCAGGCTGAGGACATGGGTCGAGGCTGGCATGGATCGGGTTCAACCGTTGGAGATGGGACTGTCACCTAACAGCCGCCCCGACGGGGCGCAACCGGGCGCATCGGGCGCGGCGGATCGGCCCCGGCCGGTGGTGGTGGTGGCCGGCCCGACCGCCGGCGGCAAGTCGGCGCTGGCAATGGCGATCGCCGGGGCGATGGACGGGGTCGTCATCAACGCTGACAGCATGCAGGTCTACCGCGACCTGCGCATCCTGACGGCGCGGCCGTCCGCAGCGGAGACGGCGCGCGTGCCGCATCGGCTGTTCGGTGTGCTCGATGGCGACGACAGCTGCTCGGCCGGCCGCTGGAGGGCGATGGCCGAGGTCGAGATCGCGAGCGCCCATTCCGAGGGCAGGCTGCCGATCGTCGTTGGCGGCACCGGGCTGTACATTGCCGCCCTGATGCAGGGACTCTCCGAGATCCCGGAGGTACCCGCGGCTGCGGTCGCCGTCGCGCAGGCGCGGCTGGAGCGGATCGGCGCACCGGCGCTGCATGCCGAACTCGCGGCCCGCGACCCGGAGATGGCGGGCCGCCTGCGGCCGAGCGACGGCCAGCGCCTGGTCCGCGCGGTCAGCGTCCTGGAGGCGACCGGCCGGTCGCTGGCGTCGTGGCAGGCACAGGTCGCGACGCCGTCGCCGGGCCTGACCTTCCACACGGTCCTGCTGATGCCCCCCAGGCCCGAGCTCTATGCCGCCTGCGACGCGCGCTTCGTCGCGATGGTCGAGCAAGGCGCGCTGGACGAGGTGCAGGCCCTGCTGGCGCGCGGCCTGTCGGCGAACCGGCCGGTGATGAAGGCGATCGGCGTCGCCGAGCTTTCGGCCGTGCTCGCTGGGCGCATGGAGCTGCAAGCTGCGCTGGCAGCGGCGCAGCAGGCGACACGCAACTATGCCAAGCGCCAGTCCACCTGGTTCCGGAACCAGATGATTGCGCAAGAGGTGGTCTACACGCAATTATCAGAAAGTATGAGGGCCGATATCTTTTCGAAAATTCGTCATTTTGTGTTGACCCACCGCAGTTGACCGCATAGTGTCCGCCGGCCCGCGAAGCCGCGGGTGCGGCGCCGGCCGTCGGGTTCGGCCGGCGCTCAAATCTTGACTGAGATCGGGTCGGCCGGAGCCGTCCTGAGGGGACGGTGCGATGACCACGGACACGAGGACACTGAAGCCGGGCGCGGCGGAGGACGGGCAGCAGAGACAGATCATGAGCGGCGCCGAGATGGTGCTGCGCGCGCTCGCCGACCAGGGCGTGGACGTGGTCTTCGGCTATCCGGGCGGCGCGGTGCTGCCGATCTACGACGCGCTGTTCAAGCAGAACTCGGTCCGCCACATCCTCGTGCGTCACGAGCAGGCAGCCGTTCATGCGGCGGAAGGCTATGCCCGCTCGACCGGCAAGGTCGGCGTGGTCCTGGTCACCTCCGGGCCGGGTGCAACCAACGCGGTCACCGGCTTGACGGATGCGCTGATGGACAGCGTGCCGATCGTCTGCCTGACCGGGCAGGTGCCGACCCATCTGATCGGCAACGACGCGTTCCAGGAGTGCGACACAACCGGCATCACCCGGCCGTGCACCAAGCACAACTATCTGGTCAAGGACGTCAACCGGCTGGCGCAGACCATCCATGAGGCGTTCTACGTCGCGCGCAGCGGCCGTCCCGGTCCGGTGGTCGTCGACCTGCCGAAGGACATCCAGTTCGCCGAGGGCGGCTACCTCGGGCCTGAGAACGTCCGCCACCACAGCTACCGGCCGCAGCTGGGCGGGGACCGCGCCTCGATCGAGGCGGCGTTCGCGCTGATCGCCAACGCCAAGCGGCCGATCTTCTATGTCGGCGGCGGCACGGTCAATTCCGGGCCCGAGGCCTGCAGGGCGCTGACCGAGCTCGCCAAGCTGACGGGCTATCCGGTGACGATGACGCTGATGGGGCTGGGCGCCTTCCCGGCGTCGGACCCGCAGTCGCTGGGCATGCTCGGCATGCACGGCTCCTACGAGGCGAACCTGGCGATGCACGAATGCGACGTGATGGTCGCGGTCGGCTCCCGCTTCGACGACCGGGTGACCGGCAAGCTCAGCGCCTTCGCGCCGCACAGCAAGAAGATCCACATCGACATCGACCCGTCGTCGATCAACAAGAACGTGGCGGTCGACGTCGCGGTCGTCGGCGACGTCGGCTCGGTGATCGGCCAACTGGTCGCGATGTGGAAGGACCGCGGCGCGCAGGCAGACGGCAAGGCGCTCGCCGACTGGTGGGCGAAGATCGAGCGCTGGCGGGCGGTCGACTGCTTCCGCTTCGACCAGAACGCGACCGTGATCAAGCCGCAATACGCGATCCAGCGGCTCTACGAGCACTGCAAGGGTCGGGAGACCTTCATCACCACCGAGGTCGGCCAGCACCAGATGTGGGCGGCGCAGTTCTTCAAGTTCGAACAGCCGTTCCACTGGATGACCTCGGGCGGGCTCGGCACCATGGGCTACGGCCTGCCGTCGGCGATGGGGGTGCAGATCGCGCATCCGGACGCGCTGGTCATCGACATCGCGGGCGAGGCCTCGATCCTGATGAACATCCAGGAGATGAGCACGCTGGCCCAGTACAAGCTGCCGGTGAAGGTGTTCATCCTCAACAACGAGTATATGGGCATGGTCCGCCAGTGGCAGGAGCTGCTGCATGGCGGACGCTACTCGGAAAGCTATTCCAGTTCGCTGCCCGATTTCGTCAAGCTGGCCGAGGCGTTCGGGGCCGTGGGCCTGCGGGCGACCCGGCCGGACGAGGTCGACGGGGTGATCCAGGAGATGCTGGCCGTCGACCGGCCGGTGATCGTCGACATGGTGGTCGACAAGACCGAGAACTGCTTTCCGATGATCCCCTCCGGGGCGGCGCACAACGAGATGCTGCTGGGGCCCAACGGCGACAGCGGCGAGCAGACCGTATCCGAGGAGGGCATGGTCCTCGTCTAGCCGTCCCGCCGCGGCGCCTGGCCGCGCCTTTCGATCTCCTGCCCGGCCCCGGCGGTCCCGCACGGGCCGAATGCTAGCCGAATCCCAGTCCTGGAGTCCGTCCCGTGAGCGAGCCGATCGAACGCCATACCTTCGCCGTCATCGTCGACAACGAGCCGGGCGTGCTGGCGCGGGTGATCGGTCTGTTCTCCGGCCGCGGCTACAATATCGACAGCCTGACGGTGGCCGAGGTGCAGCACGCGGCGGGGGTGTCGCGGATCACGCTGGTCACCACCGGCACCCGGATGATCATCGAGCAGATCAAGGCGCAGTTGCGGCGGCTGGTCCCGGTCCAGGCCGTGCGCGACCTGACCGACGAGGGCGCCTTCGTCGCCAAGGAACTGGCCCTGGTCAAGGTGGCGAACGAGGGGGCTAACCGGCGCGAGGCGCTGCGCATTGCCGACATCTTCAGCGCGACCGTCGCCGACACCACGCTCTCGTCCTTCGTCTTCGTCATGACCGGCAGCCCGGACAAGGTGGACAGCTTCGTGCAGCTGATGGGCGCGCTCGGCAAGGTCGAGGTGGTGCGCTCCGGCGTGGTCGCGATAGCCCGCGGCGAACAGGTGCTCGGCGAGGAAGGCGAGGCCGGCCCGGGCTGATGTGCCCATTCTCGCCTTGCCTCACCCGCCCGAATTTCGCTAGAACCGGCGTAACTCTCAGACAATTCGCCACACTGAAGAACAACAAGGGTCGCACATGCGCGTTTATTACGATCGGGATGCCGATCTCAATCTGATCAAGTCGAAGAAGGTCGCCATCGTCGGTTACGGCAGCCAGGGGCATGCCCATGCCATGAACCTGCGCGACAGTGGCGTGAAGGAGGTGTCGATCGCTCTTCGTCCCGGTTCGCCGACCGCGAAGAAGGCGGAGGCCGCCAACTTCCCGGTGATGAGCCCCGACGCAGCGGCCAAATGGGCCGACGTGGTGATGGTGCTGGCGCCCGACGAGCTGCAGGGCCAGATCTACCGGGAGAGCCTGGCCGATAACCTGCGCGAGAATGCGGCGATCGCATTCGCCCACGGGCTCAACATCCACTTCAATTTGATCGAGCCGCGCAAGGACCTGGACGTGTTCATGATCGCGCCGAAGGGCCCGGGCCATACGGTGCGTTCGGAATATGTGCGCGGCGGCGGCGTGCCCTGCCTGCTGGCGATCGCCCAGGACGCGACGGGCGCCACCCATGACCTCGGGCTGTCCTACGGCTGCGGCGTCGGCGGCGGACGGGCCGGCATCATCGAGACCAGCTTCAAGGAGGAGGTCGAGACCGACCTGTTCGGCGAGCAGGTGGTGCTGTGCGGCGGGCTCACCGCACTGATCCAGGCCGGCTACGAAACGCTGGTCGATGCGGGCTATGCACCGGAGATGGCCTATTTCGAGACGCTGCACGAGGTGAAGCTGATCGTCGACCTGATCTATGAGGGCGGCATCGCCAACATGCGCTACTCGATCTCCAACACCGCCGAATATGGCGACTATACCCGCGGCCCTCGGATCATCACCGAAGAGACCCGCGCCGAGATGAAGAAGATCCTGAACGAGATCCAGACCGGCCAGTTCACCCGGGAATGGATGCTGGAAAACAAGGTCGACCAGACCAGCTTCAAGGCGACGCGGCGGCGCGCCGCCGAGCATCCGATCGAGGAGGTCGGCACCCGGCTGCGCTCCATGATGCCGTGGCTGAAGCAGAACCAGTTGGTAGACAAGACCAAGAACTAGCGCCCGTAGGGCTGCCACCGGCTGTGATGGCCGGTTGGCCCGCCGGCGGCGACTGGGCCAATAGATTCAAGTTGCTGGCGTAGCCTGCGGAGTGCTATTGCCCGCACTCAACGCTATTGCGACAGCCCGACAGCGCCGCTGCCAGCCATCAGGCGAACGCGACGAGCGATCGTCGTCTGGCGTTGTCGTCCGGCGCGATCCCGCGCCAATTCCGCTGCAAGCGTGGAGCGTGAGCCCGGCAATGCTGTCGAAACTCCTCGGAATGATGTCCGCCGACATGGCCATCGATCTGGGTACCGCGAACACGCTGGTCTACGTCAAGGGCCGCGGCATCGTGCTCAACGAGCCGTCGGTGGTGGCGATCGCCAATGTGCGCGGCCGCCAGCAGGTGCTGGCCGTCGGCGACGAGGCGAAGCAGATGCTCGGCCGCACCCCGGGCAACATCCAGGCCATCCGGCCCCTGCGCGACGGCGTCATCGCCGATTTCGAGGTCGCCGAGGAGATGATCAAGCACTTCATCCGCAAGGTGCACAACCGGCGCAGCTTCGCCAGCCCTCAGGTCATCATCTGTGTACCCTCGGGATCGACGGCGGTGGAGCGGCGTGCGATCCAGGAATCGGCCGAGAGCGCCGGCGCCCGCCGGGTGTTCCTGATCGAGGAACCGATGGCCGCCGCGATCGGGGCGGGCCTGCCTGTTACCGAGCCGACCGGCTCGATGGTGGTCGACATCGGCGGCGGCACCACCGAGGTCGCGGTGCTCTCGCTGGGCGGAATCGTTTACTCGCGCTCGGTCCGCGTCGGCGGCGACAAGATGGACGAGGCGATCATCGGCTACATCCGGCGCACCCACAACCTGCTGATCGGCGAAGGCAGCGCCGAGCGGATCAAGAAACAGATCGGCTCGGCCTGTCCGCCCGAAGACGGCGAGGGGTCGGTGATGGAGATCAAGGGCCGCGACCTGATGAACGGCGTGCCCAAGGAACTGGTGATCAGCGAGCGCCAGATTGCCGAAAGCCTGGCCGAGCCGGTCAGCGCGATCGTCGAGGCGGTGAAAGTCGCGCTCGAGCACACCGCGCCCGAACTGGCAGCCGACATCGTCGACAAGGGGATCGTGCTGACTGGGGGCGGCGCTCTGCTCGGCAATCTCGATTTCGTGCTGCGTCATGCGACCGGCCTGCCGGTCTCGATCGCGGATGACGCGCTCTCCTGCGTGGCGCTGGGCACCGGCCGAGCGTTGGAGGAACTGAAGACTCTCCGCCACGTCCTGATCAATTGACGAGCAGCTTGGGACCGGAGCGCCAGTTGCGCTAAGGTCGGACGCGCGGACGTTCAGGTGCCCGGGACGGTGGCAGGGATGAAGTCGGCGCCCGGGAACACGGCGAAGGTCACTCATGGCTCGCACTCCGGCCAATTCCCTAGCCAGGTACGCCATTCCGCTCAAGGTCTGGCTTCAGCGCTTCGCGGTCGTGACGTTCGTCATGCTCGCCTTCGGAATCATGCTGCTGGGCAAGGCCGATTCGCGCTTCATGGAACGGGCCCGGGTCGCGGTATCGGATCTGCTCGCGCCAATCGTCGATGTCGCCTCGGAACCGGCCCAGACCGTTTCCGACCTGATGGATTCGCTGACCGAGCTTGCCGTACTGCGCGAGGAGAACCTGCGTCTGCGCCAGGAGAACAGCCGGCTGCTGGAGTGGGAGCGGGCTGCCCGCACATTGCAGTCGCAGAACCAGGCGCTGCGCTCGCTCACCAACTTCGTCGACGTTCCGGCCGCCCACCAGATCGCGGCCAGGGTGATCGGGGATGCGAGCGGGGTCTACGTGCGCAGCCTGCTGCTGGCCGCCGGCAGCGATGACGGCGTCGCCAAGGGCCACGCTGTCATGACCGGCGAGGGGCTGGTGGGCCGGGTGATCGAGAGCGGGCAGCAGATCTCGCGGGTGCTGCTGATCACCGACCTCAATTCGCGGATTCCGGTTCGCCTGGAGCGAACCAGGGTCCGCGCGATCCTGGTCGGCGACAATACCGACCGCCCGCTGCTGGAATACCTGCCGAGCAGCGACGTGGTCGCGCCCGGTGATCGTGTCGTCACCTCCGGCGACGCCGGCGGCTTCCCGCCCGGCCTGGCCGTTGGCGAGGTGGTGGCCGTCACTGACGGCGGCGTACGCGTACAACCCTATGTCAACTGGAACCGGCTTGAATTCGTACGGGTGGCGGACTTCGCGCTGCCGGACATGCTGGAGCAGTTCCGCGAAGGCGAGGGCGGGGCGATGGCCGGTGCCGAGGACGCTCCGGCGGAGCTGCAGGCTCCGGCCGCCTTGCCCGGTCCAGCCAATGCGCTTCTGCCGACCGCAGGAGATGCCGTGGCCGGGACCGACGGGCTGTGAGGCGGTCAGGGCAATGATCCGGCTGCTGCATCGAATCGACGTCGCCGCCCGCCAGGCGATTCCGCTTGCCCTGGTGCTGCTGCTGGTGCTGCTGTCCACCCTGCCGGCGCCGCTGCCGCTGTTCCGCGAAGCGGCGCCGGCCTGGGTGCTGATTGCGGTGTTCCACTGGTCGGTCTACCGGCCGGACCTGATGCCGGTGCAGGGGGTGTTCTTCGCCGGATTGCTGCAGGACCTGCTGCTCGGCCTGCCACCGGGTAGCAGCGCGCTGCTCTACGTGCTTGTGCGCGGCAGTTCCGGCATCGTCGCCCGCCATGCCACCGGCCGTTCGTTTCCGAAGCTGTGGCTGCTGTTCTCAGCCGTGGCCGCCGCCGCTGCGCTGCTTCGTTACCTGATCATGATGTTGTGGCACGTACGCTTGATCGACCCGACGATGGCGATGCTCGAACTGATGCTGACGATTGGAGCATTCCCACTGGCCGCCTGGGTCCTGATGCGGTTGCAGAAGGGACTGCTGGCCCATGTTTAGGCTGCGCCGCAAGCCGCGCGGCGGCGCGGAGCGGGTGATGGCCGGCTTCCGCCGCGATGAAGAGCGGCTGCGCGGCTTCACCCGCCGAGCTCTGGTCCTCGGCGGCACCCAGGTTGGCCTGTTCGGCCTGCTCGGCGCCCGGATGTACGACCTGCAGGTGCTGCAGGCCGACACCTATGCGCTGCTGGCCGAGGACAACCGGGTGAACATGCGGCTGATCCCGCCTCCGCGCGGGGAGATCTTCGACCGGATCGGCGAGCCGGTCGCGATCAACGAGCTCAACTACCGGGTGCAGATCGTGCCCGAGCAGGCAGGCGAAGTCGCTGACCTGCTGCACCGTCTGGCGGCGATCGTGCCCCTGACGCCGGACCAGATCGAGCGCATCCTGGACGATGTCGGCCGTAGGCGCTCGTTCCTGCCGGTGGTGGTGGCGGAGAACCTGAACTGGACCCAGGTCGCCAGCATCGAGCTGAATGCGCCGGATCTGCCGGGGGTTTCCATCGACTTCGGCTATCGCCGGATCTATCCCGCCGGCCTGGCCCTCGGCCATCTCACCGGCTATGTCGCGCCGCCGCGCGAAGAGGACCTGAACGGCGACCCGTTGCTGGAGCTGCCCGACTTCCGTATGGGTCGCAACGGCCTGGAGCGCCGCTACGACGAGGATCTGCGCGGTCGTGCCGGCGTCAGCCAAGTCGAGGTCAATGCGCTCGGACGGGTGATCCGTGAGCTGTCGCGCGAGGAAGGCCAGCCGGGACGCGACCTCCGGCTCACCGTAGACACGGTGTTGCAGGCGAATACAGCGGCACTCTTCGGCGAGGAGAGCGGCTCGGCGATCGTCATGGATGTGCACAGCGGCGATGTGCTCGCCATGGTCTCGACTCCGGGTTATGACCCTAATGCCTTCATCGGCGGAATCTCGACGACCGCCTGGAACGACTTGGTCAACAACCCGCGCGCCCCCCTGCGCGACAAGTCGATCGCCGGCACCTACTCGCCCGGGTCGACCTTCAAGATGGTGGTGGCGCTGGCGGCGCTCGATGCGGGCATCATCGACTCCCAGACCGAGGTCTATTGCCCCGGCTTCCTGGACTACGGACCGAACCGCTTTCACTGCTGGAAGCGCTTCGGGCATGGGAAGATGGATCTGACCCGGGCGATCGAGCAGTCCTGCGACGTCTATTTCTACCAGACGGCGGTCGAGCTCGGGATCGACCGGCTCAGCGCCTATGCGCATCGCTACGGTCTGGGGGAGATCACCGGAATTGATCTGGTCGGCGAGCGGGCGGGGCTTATTCCCACCAAAGGCTGGAAGGAGTCCACGCTCGGGAATCCCTGGATGCCGGGCGACACCATCAATGCCGGCATCGGCCAGGGCTACGTCAACTGCACTCCGCTGCAGCTGGCGGTAATGACGGCACGCCTGGTCAATGGCGGCTTCGCGGTAACGCCGCGGCTGACCAGGCCGCGGGAAGGCGAGCCGGTCGTCGTGGCGCCGAGGATGGATGTGCCGGATATCTGGCTCGAATGGTTGCGCCAAGCCATGAGCATGGTGGTCAATTCGCCGACCGGCACCGCCTACGCCAACCGAATCGAGGACGAACGCTTTGCCATGGGCGGCAAGTCAGGAACGTCGCAGGTCCGGCGGATCTCGACCGCGGAGCGGGCCACCGGGGTGCTCAGCAACGAGGAGAGGCCCTGGCAGCACCGCGATCATGCGCTGTTCGTCGCATTCGCGCCGGTGCATGCGCCACGCTTCGTCTGCAGCGTGGTCGTCGAGCATGGCGGCGGCGGCTCGTCGAAGGCGGCGCCGATCGCCCGCGCGGCGCTGATCGACGTCCAGCGCCGGTTCGGCGCCTCCGACCTGGCTGACGCCGGGCCGATCCTTCGCTAGGGATCCGGCAATGGCGCTGCTGTCCTCTGCTCCGGCCAACGACTACCAGACGCTGACCCAGCGTCTGCTCGGCATCAACTGGCTGCTGCTGGCCTTGGTGACCGGACTCGCCCTCACCGGAATCGCGATGCTCTATTCGGCTGGCGAGGGCTTCGATCCTTGGGCCTCGCGCCAAGCCATGCGCTATGCCGTATGCGTGCTGATCATGCTGGCCGTGGCGGTGATCGACCTGCGGCTGGTACTCAAGCTGGCCTATCTGATCTATTTCATTACGCTTGCGCTGCTGATCGGCGTCGAGGCGATGGGCAGCATCGGGATGGGCGCCCAGCGCTGGATCGATCTGGGGCTGATCCGCATCCAGCCTTCGGAGCTGATGAAGATCGCTCTGGTGCTTGCGCTCGCCCGCTATTTTCACGGCTGCACCCACCTCGACCTCGGCAAGCTGACGATGATGGTCCCGCCGCTGCTGCTGGCGGCCGTGCCGATCGCACTGGTCCTGAAGCAGCCCGACCTCGGCACCGCGGGCATGCTCGGCCTGGGTGCGGCCATGGTCTTCTTCGTGGCCGGTGTGCGCCTCTGGATGTTCGGCATCGCCGTTGCCGCGTTCGCCGCCACCGCGCCGGTGGCCTGGACCCTGCTCCACGAGTATCAGCGCCAGCGCGTCCTGACCTTCCTCGAGCCGGAGCTCGACCCGCTCGGCAGCGGCTACCACATCCTGCAGTCGCAGATTGCACTGGGTTCCGGGGGCCTGTTCGGCCGCGGGTTCATGCAGGGTACGCAGAGTCATCTGAGCTTCCTGCCCGAGAAGCAGACCGACTTCGTCTTCACCATGCTGGCCGAGGAGTTCGGCCTAGTCGGCGGTCTCACGCTGATCGCATTGTACATGATGGTCATTGCCTTCTGCGTCGCGATCGCGATGCGGGCCCACAACCAGTTCGGCCGGATCCTGGCGCTCGGAATCGCCTCGACCCTGTTCCTCTATGTGTTCATCAACATCGCCATGGTGATGGGGCTGCTGCCGGTCGTCGGCATCCCGCTGCCGCTGATCTCCTATGGCGGCACCGCGATGATGACGGTCATGGTCGGGATCGGGCTGGTGATGAACGTGTACATCAACCGCGACCTGCGGATCGGCCGGCGGCACGACGAGCAGGATTGACCGGTTCAGCCGGGCCGGCGGAGTGCGCCGGGGCCGACCGGGGCTGTCAGCGCGTCGCGCACCAGCAACCTGGCCCGGTCGATCGACTTCAGCGCTTCGACCAGCCGACGACGGTCGGAACTCGAGAGGCTGCGCAGCAGGACGTGGTTGCCGGGCGGCAGGCCCGCGGCCTTGTCGGCCACCTGCTGGCGCAGGATCCGGGCCAATATATGGCCATGGGCGCGCATCAGCTCGTCGGCCGCATCCCGCTCGATCAGGCTCGCCTCGACGACTGCCTGCAGGCGCGCCGGCGTGGACGTCTGCGTCGAGCCGGCGGCGAGGGCCATCAGCCGAGCGGCCCCGGCAGCCGGCAGTACGCCGCCCAGCTTGGCGTCGAGTCGTCCGTTGCGCGGGTCGGTGCGCAGCCGGCCGAACAGGCCGAATGGCGACGCCAGTTCATCGAGCTGGTGGGCGAGCAGACGGAGGAACAGCGGCGCGGCCGCCGCGATTTCCAGGGCCGACCTGCGCAGGGATGTGGCCAGGTCGAAATCGCCATGCACCGGCTGGAAGTCGAAGAAGATGTCGACGTTCAGCAGGCTTTCGCCCTCGCTGCGTGTGATCCACCGGCCGATCTCGCGGCGCCAGCCGTCAGCGCTGCGCCGCCATTGCGGCTCGGAGGCCATGACGTGCCCCAGGCAATAGGGGACCCCGGCTGCATCCAGAAAGTCGGAAGCGAGGCGGCCGAATTCGGCGAACCACGGGTCGTCGCCGTCACCGCCCGCATGAACGATGGCGTTATCCTGGTCGGGCTTGAGCAGGCTCTCCCCGCGTCCCCCCGATCCCAGAATCAAGTAGGCGAAGGCGGCCGGCGCGGGCCCGAGGCCGCGGTCGGCCATCGCTGTTTCCGCGTGGCGGGCGGCGCGCGCGGTGGCGTCGCGGAACACGCCCGAGATGACGGCTGCGACCTCGTGACCGGTGCAGCCTTCCGCAAGCAGCGTCGCCGCCAGCCCCGGCAGCTCGCCGAGCGCGGTGGCGACCTGTTCCGCCGAGTCGGCGGCGCTGATCGCGTCCCCGATCGCCGGGGCGGCCGCGCTCTGCAGCCTGAGCAGGTCGCGCATGCTGGCCATGCCCACCATGGCGCCGCCGTCCAGCACCAGCAGGTGCCGGATCCCCAGCCGCTGCATCCGGCCGACGGCGACGTAGACGAAGGCCTCGGGCCCGATGGTGATGACATCCGGCGTCATCGCGCTGGCAACCGACGTCGTATCGAAATCGGCGCCGGACGCGGCGCAGCGGACCAGGTCCCGCTCGGTGACGATGCCGCACGGCGCGCCGTCGGGGCCGGTGACGACAAGCGCGCTGATCCGCCGCTCGGCAAGCCGGACCGACGTCTGCCGCAAGGTTTCCGCGCGGCCGATGGTAGCCACCGGCGCAGCCATGACGTCCGCGACGCGATGGCGGTAGGCGAAGCTGTCGACCGGGCTCATGGCAGGGCCCAGCCCGCGGAGCGCTGGAGGGCGTACGCGCGGGTCGCGGTGCGGGAGAACGCGCGCGCCGCGCCGTAGCTCGTGATGCCGCGCTCGGCCAGCCGGGGCAGCAGCCGGGCATAGACCTCGCCTGCGATCAGGCAATCGCCCAATGCCGTGTGTCGGGCCGCAGCCGGCACGCCCCAGTCGGTGGCGATCGCTTCCAGGTTGAGATCCGTGCGTTGCGGCTCCAGGGCCGCGACGAGCAGGACGGTATCCAACGCCGGCATCGTGGGCCAGCTGCGCCCGCAGCGCGCCGCCTCGCTGGCGAGGACGGCCAGGTCGAAACCGATGTTGTGGCCAACCATGGCGCAGCCGGCCAGCAGCCGCTCGATCTGGGGCAGGATGTCGCCGAATCCCGGCGCCGTCTCGACCATCGGGTCGGTGATGCCGTGAATGGCCGTGGAAGCGGCCGGGATCGGTGCTCCGGGATTGACCAGCTGGTCGATCGTCGTCCCGCGATAGAGCCGGCCCCCGTGCTGGCGGATCGCGCCGATGGAGACGATGCGGCAGGTGCGCGGGTCCAGGCCGGTCGTCTCCAGGTCCAGCACCCAGGCCGACAGGGCGTCGAGCGGCGTCTCGTCGCTGACCGGCCGCGGTGTCGGCGGGGCCTCGTGCAGGCTGAGGTCGTGGAGCAGTGGCCCGGCCGCGCCGGCGGACGGGGCGTCGGCCGCGAACATCAGCAGGGCGCCGTGGCCGGGACCGAGGTCGACGACCCGGGCGGTGACCAGGTGGCCCTCGGCATGACGCAGCGCGGCCCGGGCCGGCTGGCTCTGGGCGCGGGCCACCCGGCGGGCGGCGTCGAGGTCGCGGTCGTCGAGCGCGGCGTAGATGCTGGTCCCCGGTCGGGCCCGGTCGCCGCCCAGGATCGCCAGGCAGCCGGCATTGATCAGGCTGACGACGCCGGTCTCCGTCACCGCGACCATCGGTTCCGGCACCGCGGCGACGAGGGCGGTCAGCCGAGCGTCGGGAGCCTGCGCAGTTTGGCGCCAAAGCTGCACCAGGCCGAACGCAGCATCGGCCAGCCGGCCGCCTTCGGCATCCTGGCGCCACGGCTCCACCGACGGGTCGACCCGCGCCCCGCTGCCGGCTTCCGCCCGCATCATCACCAGTCGGCCGCGCAGCCGTTCCAGCCCACTGAAATGGTCGTCGACCAGCCCGAACAGAACCCAGAAGCCAGCGAGGGCGAGTGTGGCGCCGACCCCGAGCAGGACAAGGCCATGCACCGGCCTGTCCCCGTCCAGCCAGGAGAGCAGCCCGGCCGCCGCGGCCAGTACGAAGGCGAGCGCGCAGCAGAGAATCGCGATCACCATCCCGCGCCTTGCCGACGGGCGCCGGTCCGGCAGCGGACCCGATGGCGACGAAGGCGCTGGGCGCGGGTGAATCGGCATGAATGCATAGTATATCAGGTGGAGACGGATTGGCGCGGCGCCTGCGATGTGGCAGGTGAGGGCGGGCTGCGGGACGAAGGACTCGAATGACACGGATCACGGCACATCGCGGCGGCGCCGGCCTATGGGCGGAGAACAGCCTGGCTGCCTTCCGCAATGCGATCGGCCTGGCCGGGCTCGACGCGGTCGAACTCGACGTCCAGGCCTGCCGCGACGGCGCCCTTGTGGTGTTCCACGATCCGACTTTGGAGCGCACCTCGAGCGGCACAGGGCGCCTGCTCGATCACAGCTTTGCCGCCGTGCGCCAGTGCCGGCTGAAGGACACCGCCGCGGAGCCCCCGCCGACCCTGGACGAGGTGCTGGACGTGCTGACGCCGGCCTCGGTCGAGCTGAAGCTGGAGATCAAGGTGGCACCGGGCGCCGACGCGTCCGACATGGTTCGGCGCTGTGTCGAGGCGACCGACCGGTACGGCATGACGCTGCGCACCCTGTTCATGAGCTTCGATGCGCCGGCCATCGCCGTGCTGCGTCGGCTTGAGCCCAAGGTGCGGTTCTGTCAGCTCGCCTCTTGGGAGGACCAGGGCGAGGACGGGGCGATGATGCGGATCCTCGACGATGCGGCCGCGGCGGGCGCAGCGGCGATCGGGATCGACAACCGGCCGCCCGACGACCCGGCAGGACAGGTCGCCCTCCGCGCGCCACTGATCGCGCGAGCGCGGGCGGCAGGGCTGCGCGCGGGGGTGTGGACAGTCAACCGCCCGGAGGAGCTCCGCGCCTGGCTTGCCGACGGCGTCGTCGACGACGTCACTACGGACTGGCCGGACCGGGCGCTCGCGCTGCGAGGCCGGTCCGGGACCCGCTGATGCAGCTTCTGACCTACAACATCCAGTATTGCCTCGGCCGCGACGGCCGGTTCGACTGCCAGCGCATCGTCGACACCATTCGCGGCGCCGACGTGATCGCGCTGCAGGAGGTGGAGCGGTTCTGGACGCGCTCCCAGGACATGGACCAGGCTCGGCTGATCGCCGACGCGATGCCCGATTACTACTGGATGTTCGGCCCGACGATCGACGTGCTGAAGAGCGACGAAGCGCCCGCGCCAGGCCAGGTCGACAACCGCCGCCGCCAGTTCGGCAACATGGTGCTGTCGCGCTTCCCGATCCTGTCGTCGCGCAATCACCTGCTGCCGAAATACACCGACCCGCTGCGCTTCGCGATCCAGCGCGGCGTGCTGGAGGCGACGATCGCCACCTCCCACGGGCCGATCCGGGTGCTGTCCACCCATCTCTGCCACCTGTCCGAGACCCAGCGCCTGCGTCAGGTCGAGTCGATCCTCCAGATCCACACGCGGGCGCGCGCTGACGGCGCGGTCCACAGCGGCGAGCCGCCGGCGGCCTGGGGGGCCGAGCAGGTGACGCCGGTGAGGCCGCCCCGCTCGGCGGTCCTGATGGGCGATTTCAACATGCAGCCGCACTCGGCGGAATATGCCCGCCTGCTCGCCGATCCTCCGCCGGTCGAGGACGACCCGGAGCCGCCTGCCCGGTTTGTCGATGCCTGGATGCAGGCCGGCTGCGACCCTGCCCGAGGGGCGACCCTCTACAGCGACCCGCTTGCCCGCAAGGGCATCCGCATCGATTTCTGCTTCGTCACCGAGGACCTGGCGCCCCGGGTGCACACGGTCGAGGTCGACGAGGAGGCCGCAGGCTCCGACCACCAGCCGGTGAAGGTCCGGCTCGCCCTGCCATAGGGCGGCCGTCTCCGGCTGTGACTGGCCGCACAGGGCGGCCGAAAAGCGAGTTGGACAATCCGTTAACCCAATCCCATTTGCGATCCAGGCCGGGATGAACGTCCGTGGCCCAAAGCACCGCCGGTCTCGCGCGAGCCCCGGACGGCCGCAAACCCCATGATCCGAGGTCGCGCGATGCCCTTCGATGCCGTCTACGATCCCAGAAGCTATCGCACCCAAGGGCGGGACATTGTCAGCGGCCTGCTCGTCTATGTCCTGCTGCTGCTGGGCGCGGTCACCCTCTAGCCGGCTGGCGCGGCGGGGCAGTTCGCCCTAGAGTCTCAGCCTGCAAGCGAGCACGAGGACGCATGCGCGCCGTAGCGACCGTGACTGGAATTCACCCACCTTTCGCCAATTACAGCCACGCCGTGGAAGTACCGGCGGGGGCGCGGACCCTGTTCGTCTCCGGCCAACTCGGCATAGCGGCCGACGGCACCGTGCCTCCCGACGCGGCCGCCCAGGCCGAGCTGATCTTCCAGGCGATCGAGCGCATCCTGGCCGCATCGGATTTCTCGATGGCAGACCTGGTGCGCCTCAACGCCTATGTCGTCGACCGCGCCGACCTCGGGGCTTATATGACGGTCCGCGACCGCCATGTCGCGAGCCCGCCGCCGGCGAGCACGCTGCTGCTCGTCACCGGCTTCGCCCGGCCCGAGTTCCGGCTCGAAGTCGAGGCGGTGGCTGCGCGCCTCGCCTGACTATCCGGCGACTCCGACGACCAGGGACGCCTCGTAGCCGCCCGATGCTTCGGCGAGCGCATACACGCTCTCGTCGCCGGCGCCGCTGCGCGCCAGCACCCCGTCGTTGGCGTTCCATGTATCGCGACCGGCCGCCCGCCGGTCGTAGGGCGCTGCCTCGGCGTAGATCCGGTCGCTGAGCGCGTCGGGGAAATAGGCCTGGGCGGTGACCAGCGTGTCGTCGGCGAGGAACACCTTGAAATGAATGTGCGTCGTCCGCCCGCGGTACCAGCCGGGATAGATGGTCTGGAAGCGGGCCACCCCGCCGCCGTCGGCGAACTGCGTCCCGCGCAGGAACGTCGCGCCCTCGGTCGAGGTCCGGCCGTCGCCCTGGCCGCGATAACCCGAATAGGCGCCGGTGGCGTCGCAATGCCAGACGTCGACCCGCACCCCGGGCAGCGGCCGGCAGTCCACGCCGACGACCTGCATCGCCAGCGCCAGCGGCACCCCGGCGCGGTCCTCGCGGATGTCGGCCCGTTCCAGCGCCGGATCGAAGTAGAACGGCCCCTCGGTGGCCTGGGGGATCACCGTGCACACCGCCTGCGCGATCAGCACCGGTGGCTCGGCTGCCCGGGCGAACAGGGGGCCGGCAAGCGGCAGGCCGGCGACGCCGGCAAGTCCCGCCAGCACCCGCCGTCGCGTCGGCGTGGCGGGCGATGGGGTGGTGGTCATATGGCTGTCCTTCGTCAGGGCTGTTCCTTCCGCGGCTCTCGGCCGCGTCATGATGTGGAACGCAGCGGCGTGGCAAACCCTACGCCCTGACGCCGCTTCCCGGGATCAGCGGCTGCGCCGGTCCTCGATGATCATATCGCTCGCCTTCTCCGCGATCATGATGGTGGGCGAGTTGGTGTTGCCGGAGGTGATGGTCGGCATCACCGACGCGTCGACCACCCGCAGCCCCTCCACCCCATTGACCCGCAGCCGTGGGTCGACCACCGCTTCCGGGTCGGTGCCCATCCGGGCGGTGCCGACCGGATGGAAGATCGTGGTCGCGATGTCGCCGGCGGCGCGCGCCAGGTCTTCGTCGCTCTCGATGTGGGGTCCCGGCCGGAACTCCTCGGGGCGGAACGGCGCCAGCGCCGGTGCGGCGACGATGCGGCGGGTCAGCCGGATCGATTCCGCGGCCACCCGGCGATCGGCCTCCTCGGCTAGATAGTTCGGGCGGATGTCGGGATGGGCCTCGGGGTCGGCGCTCGCGATCCTGACCCGCCCGCGGCTCTCCGGCCGCAGGTTGCAGACACTGGCGGTGAAGGCCGAAAAGGCGTGCAGCGGCTCGGTGAAGCTGTCGAGCGACAGCGGCTGCACGTGGTACTCCACGTTCGGCGTCTCGTAGGCGTCGTCGGTCTTCGCGAACACGCCGAGCTGGCTCGGCGCCATGCTCATCGGTCCGCGACGGAACAGGGCATATTCCAGCCCGATGCCGGCCTTGCCCACCCTGGTCCGGGCGCGGTCGTTCAGGGTCCGGGTGCCGGTCACCTTGAAGACAGTGCGGATCTGCAGGTGGTCCTGCAGGTTCTCGCCCACGCCGGGGGCGTCGTGGACGAGCGGGATCCCATGCTCGGCGCAGAGCGCCCCGGGCCCGACGCCGGACAGTTGCAGAAGCTGGGGCGAGCCGACGGCGCCGGCGGCGAGGATCAGCTCGGCGGCCGCCTCTGCGACCCTGACAGCGCCGTCCTGCGAGAGCTCGACCCCGACGCAGCGACGGCCGTCGAACAACAGGCGGCGCGCCTGGGCATGAGTGAGCACGGTCAGGTTCGGGCGGCGGCGCACCGGCTTGAGGAACGCGGTGGCGGTGTTCCAGCGCCAGCCGTTGCGCTGGTTCACCTGGAAGTAACCGGCGCCGAAATTGTCGCCGGTGTTGAAGTCCTCGGTCTTCGGGATGCCGGTCTGGGCGCAGGCTTCTCGGAACGCATCGAGGATCGGCCATGACAGCCGCTGCTGCTCCACCCGCCACTCGCCGCCGGCGCCATGGTACTCGGACTCGCCCCAGGCATAGTCCTCGGACTTGCGGAAATAGGGCAGCACGTCGTCCCAGGCCCAGCCCGTGTTACCCAGCTGGCGCCAGCCGTCGTAATCGCGGGCCTGGCCGCGCATGTAGATCATGCCGTTGATCGAGGAGCAGCCGCCGAGCACCCGTCCGCGCGGATAGTTCAGGCTGCGGCCGTTCAGCCCCGGCTCGGCCGCGGTCTTGAACCGCCAGTCGGTGCGCGGGTTGCCCATGCAGTAGAGGTAGCCGACCGGAATCTTTATCCAGAGATAGTCGTCGCGCCCGCCCGCTTCGAGCAGCAGGACGCTGGTCTTCGGGTCGGCGCTCAGCCGGTTGGCCAGCACGCAGCCGGCCGAGCCGGCCCCGACGATCACGTAGTCGAAGCGCCCCAGGCTCCGGTCGTCGGGCTTGTTGCTGCTGGTTCCGGGCATGGGCCACTCCCTGTGGTCGGGCCAAGACGGTAGCGGGAGCGAACGGCGGCGGTCAATTGCCGGACCCCGCCCGAAACCCGACCGGCCCGGCGAGCTGGTCGCCGCGCCGGCGCATGATCTCGACGCCGGCATGGTCGAGCACCCCCTCGACCGGGGCGCTCGGCTTCCGGATGGTGACGCGGACGGCATTGGTCGCCGGGAACTGGTCCAGCACCGCTTGGGCGATGCGCTCCGCCAACGTCTCGAGCAGGTTGGCGGGCCCGCCGGTCATCACCGTACGCACGGTCTCATAGACGGCGGCGTAGCAGACCGTCCGGCCGTAGTCGTCCGCCTCGCCTGCGGGCCGAAGGTCGAGGAAGCAGTCGACGTCGACGAAGAACCGCTGGCCCAGCCGCCGTTCCTGCGGCGCCACGCCGTGGTGGGCGAAGAACGCCATGTTGGAAAGGAAGATGCGGTCCATGGGTGCGGCTCCCGGCTTGCGTGCCTGCTGGCGGGCGCGCCGCGGTCACGTCATCGCGGCGCTGATCTTGGCGGCGGCCGCCTTCAGCGGCGGCAGGTAGTCGCGGAGTATGGCCGCCTTCGAGATGCGGGCGGCATGGGTGCTGAGGTTGATCGCCGCGCGCAGCGCCCCGCCGGCGTCGTAGACCGGGACGGCCAGCGAGCGCAACCCCTCCTCCAGTTCCTGGTCAGCCATGGCATAGCCGTGCTCGCGCACCGCGCGCACGCGGGCGAGCAGGGCGTCCGGCCGGACCAGCGTGCGAGAGGTATAGCGGGTCAGCACCGCCTCGCGACAATAGGCCTGCCATTCCCGGTCGTTGAGCCCGCCGAGCAGCACCTGGCCCATCGATGTGGCGTGCGCCGGCAGCCGGGTGCCGACCCGCAGCGTCACCGACATCAGCCGGTGCCGCGCCGCCGAGCGGGCGACATAGACCACGTCCGTCGCGTCGAGCACCGCCGCGGAGCAGGATTCGTTCAGCGCCTGCGTGACCTCCTCGAGATAGGGCCGGGTCGCCTCCCAGAAATCCAGCGACGACAGATAGGCGTAGCCGAGGCAGAGCACACGCGGGGTCAGCGCGAAATACTTGCCGTCATAGGTGACGAAGCCGAGCGTATGCAGGGTCAACAGGAAGCGCCGGGCCGCCGCCCGGGTCAGGCCGGTGCGCTCGGCGACCTCGGTCAGCGTCATTCGGCTGGACTCGGCGCTGAACGCCTGGATCACGGCCAGCCCGCGCGCGAGCGAGGTGACGAAGTCGCTGGAACCTTCCGGTCTGGTGACGGTCAGGGCCATGACGGCCGCTCCTGGCAGCGACAAGTGTGCGGCATGTGAACAAGTGTTTGATATACGAACTATGCCGTTGACGCAACCGTGTCGGCGCTCATAGCCTCGGGCCAACAACATCGCGTCGAACGGGCGCATGCCGCCCCTTGCGGCATCGGGGCATGGGAGGTGCGAATGACATCCACGCGCGCGGCTGCGGCCGGGGCTCCCGGCGTGGCGGCCCATCACGAATACACCACCGTCTTCGGCTCGCTGGCCGACTTCCGCAAGGGCGGGGTCGAGGTGATCGACGATGACCCGCGCAACTATGTCTTCTCCAACGTGTTTGAGGTCGCCGCGACATCCGCGCCCTATGAGCGGGTGGTCGTCGGCAAGAACCTGGAATATGCGATCGAGGCGGTGCGCGCCGAAGGCCAGTCTCCCTGGTACGCCTGCGCCCATGACGAGTTCGCGTTGTGCATGGATGGCACGGTGGAGGTCCACCTGATGAAACCGGACCAGCCGCAGGTCGAGTCCGGATCGGAGGGCGCGCGCCGGCTCGAGGAACCGCCGGCGGGCCGCAAAATGGGTCGGCTCAAACTCGGCCGTGGTCATATGGGGCTGCTGCCGGCCGGCAGCGTCTACCGCTTCGCCGCCGATGCGCCCGGCGTGATCACGATCCAGACCCTGATCGGCCCGGAGAGCGTCGAGAAATGGGCCGAGATCTGCCAGAAATGAACCATCCTTCTCGTCATTGCGAGGAGCCCTCGGAACCGGCCTTTGGCCGGCCCCCACTGATGACGACTGACTGCGAGGGAGTGCCGTCATGACCGAGATCATCGACATTCAGAAGAGCTTCGACGTCCGTCCCGCCGACAACGAGACCGGCTACCGCTCGTTCAAGGCCGGGTCGTTCGAATTCCGCCGCGACGAGTATTTCGCCCACATCAAGTGGCCGAAGGGACGACACGTGATGCCGGCCGACGTGTTCCTGCGCGCCCTGATGCGCGACGTTGCCTGGGGCTTCTTCTACGGCACGGTCAATTTCGACGGCGTGTTCGGCACCACCAACCTCTACGGCCAGGTGGACATGTTCGCCGGCCGCTACAACGACGCCTATCGGGAAGGCGGCACCGACTGGCAGGAGCGCTTCGAGTCCGAGGACCTGATGCGGATCTTCAAGGAGATGATCGGCGACTGGACCAACGACGGCTACGACCCGTTCGCAGCACCCCAGGAGACCGAGCATCCCTGGGGCCGCAAGAACGGCGGCAACGACCCGGCCGTGACCCGCAAACGGGTGGTGGCGAGCCGCATGGTCGGACTGCCCGGGGACGCTCCGCGCCGCTCGGACGCGAGCGGCTATCCGGTCAACCGGATGTTCGCCGACGTTCCCCAGGACGAGCCGGAGGTCGAGGTCGAACCGGGCTTCGAGGACGAGGTGGCTGCTTTCAACCTGTTCGCCTACCTGTCGCGCTCCGACGTCACCTGGAATCCCAGCGTCTGCTCGGTGGTGAAGGACAGCCTGTACTGCCCGACGACCGAGGAGTTCATCCTGCCGGTGGAGCACGGCAACGACCGGGTCGAGTGGTTCATGCAGCTCTCCGACGAGATCATTTGGGACGTGAAGAACAAGGAGACCGGCCGCCCGCGGGCGAAGGTGACCATGCGCGCCGGCGACGTCGCCTGCATGCCCGCCGACATCCGCCACCAGGGCTATTCCGCCAAGCGCTCGATGCTGCTGGTCTGGGAGAACGCCAGCCCGAAGATCCCCGAACTGATCAGCAAGGGCGAAGCGGCGGTGGTGCCGGTCAGGTTCTGAGCCGGGACCGACTTCCACACCACAACGCGCGTCATGGCCGGGCTTGTCCGGGCCATCTCCCCGGGCGGGGGCGCGGATGGCACGAGATGCCCGGGACAGGCCCGGGCATGACGTGCTCATTGGGGGAGCCGAGGACACCATGGAAGGCACAGGCGCGCCGCGGGCGCTGCAGACCAGGCTGCTGATCGGCGGCGAATGGGTCGACGGCCAGGCCGGGACCACCATCCCGGTGCTGAACCCGTTCGACAACAGCACGATCTGCGAGATCGCCGAGGCGCGTGCGGCCGACGTGGACGCCGCGGTGGCGGCGGCCAAGGACGCCTTCCCGGCCTGGGCGAAGCTCGCCGCCCACGAGCGCGGCCGGCTGCTGCTGAAACTCGCCGACCGGATCGAGGAGGAGGGCGGCGAGCTCGCCAAACTGGAGTCGATGGATACCGGCCATCCCATCCGCGACTGCCTCGCTCTCGACGTGCCGCGCACCGTGCTCTGCTTCCGCTATTTCGGCGGCATGGCCGACAAGCTGGAAGGCTCGGTGATTCCGGTCGACGCCGGCTTTCTGAACTGGGTCGAGCGGGAGCCGATCGGGGTCGTTGGCCAGATCGTGCCATGGAACTTCCCGCTGATGTTCACCAGCTGGAAGATGGGACCGGCGCTGGCCGCCGGGAACACGGTGGTGATCAAGCCATCGGAGCTGACCCCGCTGTCGACGCTGCGGATCGGCGAACTGATGCTGGAGGTCGGCATTCCGCCCGGCGTGGTCAACATCGTCCCCGGCTATGGCGACCAGGCCGGCCAACGGATCGCCGAGCACCCGGATATCGGCAAGGTCGCCTTCACCGGCTCGACCGCCACCGGGCGCCGGATCGTCGAGGCGTCGGCCGGCAACCTGAAGAAGCTGCAGCTCGAGCTCGGCGGCAAGGGCCCGAACATCGTGTTCGAGGACGCCAACCTGCCGGCCGCGGTCGGCGGCTCGGCCTGGGCCATCTTCCACAACCAGGGGCAGGCGTGCATCGCGGGCTCGCGGCTGATCCTGCATGAAGCGATCGCCGACGCCTTCCTGGAGAAATTCGTCGCGCTGGCGAAGTCGATCAAGCTCGGCGATCCGCGCGACCCGACCACCGAGATGGGGCCGCTGACCTCGGCACTGCACCAGCAGCGGGTGCTTGCCTTTGCGGAGATCGCCAGGCAGCAGGGCGGCGAGATCCTGACCGGCGGCAAGGCGCCGGACGACCCCGCCCTCGCCGCCGGCTGCTTCGTCGAGCCGACGGTGGTCCGCGCCCAGCCGCAGGACCGGGTGGCGCACGAGGAGGTGTTCGGTCCGTTCGCCTCGGTCTTCACCTTCACGGACGACGCCGAGGCGCTGGCGCTCGCCAACAACACCCGCTACGGACTGGGCGCCGGGCTGTGGACCCGCGACCTGCAGCGAGCCCACCGCTTCGCCCGCGGCATCCACGCGGGCATGGTGTGGATCAACTGCTACAAGCGAGTCCACCCAGGTTCGCCGTTCGGCGGCTTCGGCGAGAGCGGCTACGGCCGCGAGATGGGCTTCGAGGCGATGCGGGAGTACACGCAAGCCAAGTCGGTCTGGGTCAATGTCGACGCCCAGATCCCGCCCTTCTACAAGAGGTGAGGAGGATGGCCGAGATCACCAGCCTGGAGCAGGCGGTCGCCGAGGTCGTGCGCGACGGGGACACAGTGGCGCTGGAGGGCTTCACCCACCTGATCCCGTTCGCCGCCGGCCACGAGATCATCCGCCAGCAGCGCCGCGACCTCACACTGGTCCGGATGACGCCGGACCTGATCTACGATCAGATGATCGGCATGGGCTGCGCCGCACGACTGATCTTCTCCTGGGGCGGCAATCCGGGCGTGGGGTCGCTGCACCGGCTGCGCGACGCGGTGGAGAACGGCTGGCCACGGCCGCTCGCGCTGACCGAGCACAGCCATGCGGCAATGGCCAACGCCTACGAGGCGGCGGCGGCGGGCATGCCCTGTGCCTTCTTCCGCGGCTATGTCGGGGCCGACCTGCCGAAGGTCAATCCGGATATCCGCTTCGTCGACTGCCCGTTCACCGGCCAGCGGCTGGCGGCAGTGCCGGCGCTGAAGCTCGATGTCGCCATCGTCCACGCCCAGAAGGCCGATCGCCGCGGCAACGTGCTGATGGAAGGCATCGTCGGCGTGCAGAAGGAGGCGGTGCTGGCCGCCAGGCGTTCGATCGTGACCGTCGAGGAGATCGTCGACGAGCTCGGCGGCGGCCCGAACGCGGTGGTGCTGCCGAGCTGGACGGTGAGCGCGATCGCGCAGGTGCAGGGCGGCGCCTATCCCTCCTACGCCCACGGCTACTACAAGCGCCACAACGCCTTCTACAAGGCCTGGGACGGCATCGCCCGCGACCGCGACACCTTCATCGCCTGGATGACCGACAACGTCCTGAACCGCCGCGAGCCGCTCCGGAGGGCGTCGTGACGACGATGCCGGCCGATTACACCAGCGAAGAGATGATGACCGTCGCCGCCGCCCGGGCGCTGAGCGACGGACAGGTGTGCTTCGTCGGCATCGGGCTGCCGAGCGCGGCCGCCAACCTCGCCCGGCTGACCCATGCGCCGAACGTGGTGCTGATCTACGAATCCGGCACCATCGAGACCAAGCCGGAGGTTCTCCCGCTGTCGATCGGCGACGGCGAACTCTGCGAGACGGCGCTGACCACCGTCGCCGTGCCGGAGATGTTCCGCTACTGGCTGCAGGGCGGGCGCATCGACATCGGCTTCCTCGGCGCCGCCCAGATCGACCGCTTCGCCAACCTCAACACCACGGTCATCGGCGACTACCACAGCCCGACGGTGCGCCTGCCCGGCGGCGGCGGGGCGCCGGAGATCGCGACCGAGAGCGGCGAGATCTTCATCATCATGCGCCAGTCCGACCGCGCCTTCGTCGAGCGGATCGACTTCATGACCTCGATGGGCCACGGTACCGGCGGCACCAGCCGCGCCGACGCCGGCGCGCACACCAAGGGGCCGACCCTGGTGGTCACCGACCTGTGCGTCATGGAGCCGGACCCGCACACCCGCGAGCTCATCGTGACCGCGATCCATCCGGGCGTGACCCGAGAGCGGATCGTGGCTGCCACCGGCTGGCCGGTGAAGTTCGCCGCCGCACCCGTCGCCTCCGCCATGCCGACTGAGGCCGAGCTTGCTGCTCTGCGTGCGCTGCACGAGCGTACCGCGCGCGCGCATTCGGAATCGGTATGAGTATGGAGTCCTTCGTTTTTGGCGGAGTGCCGGCCCGCGTCGTCTTCGGCAGCGGCACGCTGGCCCGGCTGCCGGAGGAACTGGACCGGCTGGAGCGCCGTCGTGCCCTGGTCCTGGCCACGCCGCAGCAGGTCGACCAGGCGGAGCGGGTGCGCGACCTGCTGGCCCACCGGGCCGCCGGCATCTACGCTCAGGCGACCATGCACACCCCCGTCGAGGTGACCGAGGATGCGCTGGCGGCGGCTGCCGCCTGTGGCGCAGACTGCACGGTGGCAATCGGCGGCGGCTCGACGACGGGGCTGGGCAAGGCGATCGCGCTCCGGACCGGGCTTGACCAGATCGTGGTGCCCACCACCTACGCCGGCTCGGAGATGACCGACATTCTCGGCCAGACCGAGGACGGCGTGAAGACCACCATCCGCAGCCCCGACGTGCAGCCGGAAGTGGTGATCTACGACGTCGACCTCACTCTGTCGCTGCCGCGCGGCCTTACCGGAACCAGCGGGATGAACGCGATAGCGCACGCGGTCGAGGCGCTTTACGCCGTGGACCGCAACCCGGTGATATCGCTGATCGCCGAAGAGGGCATCCGGGCGCTGAGTGCGGTGCTGCCGAAGTTGACGGCCGTTCCGGACGACCGGGACGCGCGGTCCGACGCGCTCTATGGCGCCTGGCTGTGCGGGATCGCGCTCGGCGGGGCGGCGATGGCGCTGCACCACAAGCTGTGCCACACGCTCGGCGGCACGTTCGACCTGCCGCACGCCGAGACCCATGCTATCGTGCTGCCGCACGCCGCGGCGTACAACGCGCCGGCAGCGCAGGACGCGATGGCGCGGGTGGCTCGAGCGCTCGGCGGAGCGGACGCACCGGCTGGACTGCATGCGTTGGCACAGAGCATCGACGCGCCGCGGTCGCTGCGCGAGCTCGGCATGCCGGAAAGCGGCATCGACGCCGCAGCCGACCGTGCGGTGCAGAGCCCCTACGCCAACCCGCGCCCGATCGAACGCACCGCGATCCGCGCGCTGATCGCCCGCGCCTGGGCGGGGGAGCCGCCGGTGACATGATCAATCAGAAGAGTGGGAGGGACCAGCCATGACCAAGACCAGCCTCAGCCGGCGCCGCTTCATCCAGTCCACGGCCGCCGCGACCGGCGGGGCGGCGCTCGCGGCGCAGCTGCCGCGGCCGGCGCGCGCGCAGAACGGGGTCGTGCGGATCGGCTATGTCAGCCCGCAGACCGGGCCGCTCGCCCCGTTCGGCGAGGCCGACAGCTTCGTCCTCGGACAGATGCGTGCCCTGTTCGCCGACGGGCTCGAGATCGGCGACGCGACCTATGCGGTCGAGATCATCGACAAGGACAGCCAGTCCAACCCGAACCGTGCAGCCGAGGTCGCCGCCGAGTTGATCCTCGACGACGAGGTCGACCTGATGCTGGTCGCCTCCACCCCGGAGACTACCAACCCGGTGTCGGACCAGTGCGAGATCAACGGGGTGCCGTGCATCTCGTCTGTGGCGCCCTGGCAGCCGTGGTTCTTCACCCGCGGCGGCAACCCCGAAGTGCCGTTCCAGTACACCTACCATTTCTTCTGGGGGCTGGAGGATGTGATCGCCGTCTTCACTAGCATGTGGAACCAGGTGGAGACCAACAAACAGGTCGGCGGGCTGTTCCCCAACGACGGCGACGGCAACGCCTGGGGCGACCCGCAGGTCGGCTTCCCGCCGGCGCTGACCGCGCAGGGCTACACGTTGACGGACCCGGGCCGATACCAGAACCTGACCGACGACTTCAGCGCCTACATCTCTGCGTTCAAGGACGCCCAGTGCGAAGTCATCACCGGAGTGATGATCCCGCCCGACTTCACCACCTTCTGGACCCAGGCCAAGCAGCAGGGCTTCACGCCGAAGGTGGCGTCGGTGGGCAAGGCGATTCTGTTCCCGGTGGCGGTGGAGGCGCTGGGCGACCAGGGCCACAACCTGTCGTCGGAGGTGTGGTGGACGCCGAACCATCCCTTCACCTCGTCGCTGACCGGCCAGAGCGCGCTGGAACTCGCCACCGCCTTCGAGGAGGAAACCGGCAAGCAGTGGACCCAGCCGATCGGCTTCGTCCATGCCCTGTTCGAGGTGGCGGTCGCCGCGCTGAAGGCAGCCGGCGGCCCGGGGGATTCCGACGCGCTGGTCGCGGCGATCGCCGGTCTGCGGGGAGACACCATCGTCGGCATGCTGGACTGGACCGCCGGCCCGGTGCCGAACGTCGCCAAGACCCCGCTGGTCGGCGGCCAATGGCGCCTCGGCGACGGGAAATATCCCTACGACATCGTCATCACCGCCAACGAATCCGCGCCGGAAATCCCGCTGGGCGGGGAGATGGAGGCGATCGCCTGATCGTGAAGAAGCCCGTCCCCTCTGGACCCGTCATGGCCGGGCTCGTCCCGGCCATCTCTCGCCGTTGCGCGCGCGGAGGGAGATGCCCGGGACAGGCCCGGGCATGACGGTCTCTTGTGGGGCCGTGGGCCTGTCGTGCTGATCCGCCTCGAGGGCGTGACCAAGCGGTTCGGCGCGCTCACCGTCGCCGACGGGCTCGACATCGGGCTTGCGGAGGGGGAGGCGCTGGGCGTGCTCGGGCCGAACGGGGCGGGCAAGTCGACGATGTTCAACCTGATCACCGGCGGGCTTCGGCCCGATTCCGGCCGGATCTGGTTCGACGGCCGCGATATCACCGGGCTGTCGCCGCACCGGCGCTGCCGGATGGGGATCGGGCGCAGCTATCAAATCCCGCATCCCTTCGCCAAAATGACGGTGTTCGAGAACCTGCTGGTCGCCGCCGCCTTCGGCACCGGCGAGCCGGAGCGCGCGCTGCACGGCCACTGCGGATCGGTGCTGGAGCGGACGGGCCTGCTTGCCAAGGCCAACCTGCCGGCCGGGCGGCTCACCCTGCTGGAGCGCAAGCGGCTGGAACTCGCGCGCGCGCTCGCGACCCGTCCGCGGGCGCTGCTGCTCGACGAGATCGCCGGCGGGCTGACCGAGGCCGAATGCCACGAGCTGGTCGTCACCATCGCCGCCATCCGCGGGGAGGGCGTCTCGATCATCTGGATCGAGCACGTGGTGCATGCCCTGCTGTCGGTGGTCGACAGGCTGGTGGTCATCAACTTCGGCCAGTTGCTCGCGGAGGGCGCGCCGAAGCAGGTGATGGCCGACCCGAAGGTGCGCGAGGTCTACATGGGCATCTCGGCCGAATGAGCGGCCCCCTGCTGGAGACCCGGGCGCTGACCGCCGGCTACGGCGATTTCCAGGCGCTGTTCGGCATCGACCTGGAGGTCGGCGACGGCGAGACGGTGGCGGTGATCGGCGCCAACGGCGCCGGGAAATCGACCTTTCTGAAGGCGGTCACCGGGCAGCTTGCCGCCGCGCCGGAGGCGGTTCGGTTCGCCGAGGCGGCGATCGGGGGCGAGGCGCCGCACCGCATCGTCCGCCGCGGCATCGCCCTGGTCCCGGAGGGCCGCCAGCTGTTCCCGTCGCTGTCGGTGGAGGAGAACCTGCTGATGGGCGCCTGCGTCGGGCGAACGGGGCCGTGGACGCTGCAGACGGTCTACGGCCTGTTCCCGGTGCTGCGCGAGCGCCGCGCCAGCCCCGGCACCGCGCTCTCCGGCGGCCAGCAGCAGATGGTGGCGATCGGGCGCGCGCTGATGGCCAACCCGCGGCTGCTGCTCTGCGACGAGATCAGCCTCGGGCTCGCCCCGATCGTGATCCGCGACATCTACGCTGCCCTGCCAGCGGTCAGGGCCGGCGGCACCGCCGTACTGGTGGTCGAGCAGGACATCCAGCAGGCGATGGCGGTCGCCGACCGGGTCTACTGCTTCCAGGAGGGCCGGATCTCGCTCACCGGCCGCCCGGCGGATCTCACCCTCGACCGCATCACCCAGGCCTATTTCGGGATGTGACGGATGGAGTGGGTCAACGCCATCGTCCAGGGAGTGCTGCTCGGCGGGCTGTTCGCGCTGTTCGCCACCGGCCTGTCGCTGATCTTCGGGGTGATGCGACTGGTCAACCTGGCGCATGGCGACCTGATCATCCTCGCCGCCTTCCTCGGCCTGGCGGTGGTCGAGGGGATGGGGCTGCATCCGCTGGTTTCGCTCGCGGTGGTGGTGCCGGCGATGGCTTTGCTCGGCTACCTGCTGCAACGCGGGCTGCTGAACTTCACGCTGGGCAGCGGCGACATCCTGCCGCCGCTGCTGGTCACCTTCGGGCTGTCGATCGTGATCCAGAACGGGCTGCTGCAGGTGTTCTCCGCCGACACCCGCAAGCTGCAGGTGGGGGCGCTCGGGACCGACAGCGTGGCGATCGGCGGCGGCCTGTCGGTCGGCTGGTTCCCGCTGATGGTGCTGGGCGTGGCGGTGGCGGTGATCGGCGGGTTGCAGCTGTTCTTCTATCGCACCCGGATGGGACGCATCTTCCGCGCTACCTCGGACAATCCGGCGGTGGTCCGCCTGATGGGGATCGACCATCGGCATGTCTTCGCGCTGGCGATGGCCCTGGCGCTGGCCGTCTGCGCCATCGCCGGCATCCTGATGGCGATCCGCACCAACTTCACCCCGACCATCGGACCGGCGCGCCTGCTGTTCGCCTTCGAGGCGGTGATCATCGGCGGGCTGGGCAGCCTGTGGGGGACGCTCGTCGGCGGCATCATCCTCGGCGTCGCCCAGGCGATCGGCGCCCAGATCCACCCGGGCGCCCAGATTCTCGCCGGCCATCTCGCCTTCCTCGCCGTCCTGGTGGTCCGGCCGCAGGGCCTGTTCCCGCGGACCCGTGACTGAGATGAGCGAGCGCTTCACCGTCGCCACCTCGACCCGGACCAGCCGGGCGGCCCTTGTCGGCATGCTGCTGCTGCTGGCCGGGCTGATTGCCGGGCCTTGGTGGCTCGGGCGAGGCGACTTGCGGCTGGCGGTGGAGATCGGCACGCTGCTGGCGCTGGCGCAGATGTGGAACCTGCTCGCCGGCTATGCCGGGCTGGTCTCGGTCGGCCAGCAGGCCTTTGTCGGCCTCGGCGGTTACGCGCTGTTCGTCGGCGGGGTTTTCCTGGGGCTGAACCCGTTGCTGTGCATCCCGCTCGCCGGGCTGGCGGCGGCGCTGTTCGCGATCCCGACGGCGGCAGTCGTGTTCCGCCTGCGCGCCGCCTATTTCGCCATCGGCACCTGGGTGGTGGCGGAGGTGTACATGCTCGGCTTCGCCCAGGTGTCGGCGCTGGGCGGCGGCTCGGGCATGAGCCTGCCGACCGACGTGGTCCGGCGGGTGGCGGAGGACGCGGGCGGCCGCGACGCCCTGATCTACTGGAGCGCACTGGCGCTGGCGGTCGGCGCCACCGGCATGGTCTACGGTCTGCTGCGCTCGCGCCACGGGCTCGCGCTGACCGCGATCCGCGACTCCGAGCCGGCGGCCGAAAGCGTCGGCGTCGACAACGCGCGCACGCGCTGGCTGGTCTACATCGCGGCTGCCTTCGTCACCGGCATGGCCGGGGCGCTGATCTTCCTCTCCAAGCTGCGGATTTCGCCGGAGGCCGCGTTCAACGTGGTCGACTGGACCGCCTATGTGATCTTCATCGTCGTCATCGGCGGGGTCGGCCGCATCGAGGGGCCGATCGTCGGAACGATCGTCTTCTTCGTGCTGCGCGCCTTCCTCGCCGATCTGGGCGCGATCTACCTGATCGTGCTGGGCTTGCTGGCGGTGGCGGTGATGCTGGTCGCGCCCCAGGGCCTGTGGGGCCTGCTGGCCGAGCGCGCCGGCATCGAGCTGTTCCCGGTCAGGCGCCGCCTGATCGTGCACGCCAATGGCCAGAGGGAGCGACAGGCATGACCGAGGCCTTCATCTGCGATGCGATCCGCACGCCGATCGGGCGCTATGGCGGCGCGCTGAGCGGGGTTCGCCCCGACGACCTGGCGGCGCATGTGCTGCGGACGCTGGTCGAACGCAACCCGGGGACGGACTGGGCGGCGGTCGACGACGTCATCCTCGGCTGCGCCAACCAGGCCGGCGAGGACAATCGAAACGTGGCGCGGATGGCTCTGCTGCTGGCCGGCCTGCCGGAGACCGTTGCCGGCAGCACGGTCAACCGGCTGTGCGGCTCCGGCATGGACGCCGTCGGCATCGCCGCCCGCGCCATCCGCGCCGGCGAGGCCGAATTGATGCTCGCCGGCGGGGTCGAGAGCATGTCGCGGGCGCCCTTCGTCATGGCCAAGGCCGAGACTGCCTTCTCGCGCAGTGCCGAGATCCACGACACCACCATCGGCTGGCGCTTCGTCAACCGGCTGATGAAGCAGCTTCACGGCACCGATTCGATGCCGGAGAC
>JBHJOG010000290.1:0-10607 GCA_050329975.1 Alphaproteobacteria bacterium
GGTGAGGTCGAACCAGTTGAAGCGCCGCACCTTGTACGGGCAGTAGGACGAGCAGGTGCGGGTGCCGATACAGCGGTTGTAGACCTGCAGGTTGAGGCCGTCGCCGCTGTGGACCGTCGCGTTGACCGGGCAACCCATCTCGCAGGGCGCCTGCTCGCAGTGCATGCAGGGCACCGGCTGGAAATGGGTTGCGCCGTCTTCGTCCCGGTAGCGGTCGACGCGAAGCCAGTGCATCTCCCGGCCCATCGCCACCTGTTCGGCGCCGACCACCGGAATGTTGTTCTCGGCGACACAGGCGGCGACGCAGGCGTTGCAGCCGATGCAGAGGTCGAGGTCGATCGACATGCCCCAGGACGGGCTGCCCGCGGTACGCGGGGGATGGAAGCTGGGGGGTGGGCCCGCTGCGCCGTCCTCGCCGCGGGCATCGGCATCCGCCGCGGCGACGGTGCGGACCAGGGGCTGCTCCTCCATGCTGTCGTGGCGCTGGGTGATGGCAAGGGTGACGGCGTCGCCGGTGGCCGCGAGGGCTGCGTTGCCTCGGTGCGACGGGCGATCGGTGCGGTCGAGTACGGTTGCGTCATATCCGATCCCGGTGGCGGGACCCGCGCCGCGGCTGCGCCCGTAGCCGCGGAACAGAACCGCCGTCCGTGCGGCCTGGCCGGGCATCGCCAGCGCCGGGCCGACCACCGTCCCGCCGTCGATGGTGACACTGACCAGGTCTTCGTCGGCGACGCCGAGGTCCGCGGCCAGGGCGGGACTGAGCAGCACCGGGGCGTCCCAGGTCAGCTTGGTCAGGGGCCGGGGCAGCTCCTGCAGCCACGGATTGGCGGCGAAGCGGCCGTCCCAGATACAGGGGTCGGAGCGGATGACCAGCTCGATGCCGCCAGCGTCCCCGGCGGGTTCGGGCACCCGCTGTGGCGTGGCGATCGCGCCATCGTCCAGGTTAGCCGGAGGGGGAATGCTGCCGGCGACGATGCCGCGGTGCAGCGACCGCGTCCAGTTCTCCTCGAACCCGTTGCCCCAGCGCCCGCGCCAGCTGTCCTGGACGATTTCGCGGTCGCTGCGGTCCAGCCTGCCCTGGACCGTGTCCAACAGGACATGCGGGGAGCGTACCGACAGAAACGGCCGGACCAGGGGCTGGAGCAGCACGACCGAACCGTCGGCTGCGCGGGCATCGCTCCAGGATTCGAGGTCGTGCGGGACCGGCGCATGCCAGTGGCAGAGTCCGGCGGTTTCGTCGTCGTACAGCCCGGCATGGACCCGCAGCGGCACGGCGTCGAAAGCCTCCGCCACCGGCAGGTCGCCGGCGGCGGTGTGCACCGGGTTGCCGCCGAGCACCAGGAGCGCGGAGAGGGCACCTGCCTCGGCGTCGCCCACCAGCTCGGCCAGGGTCAGCGGCTCGAGCTCTCCGGTGTCGGGCTCGGTGTACCATTGGGTGGTGCCGCGATTGCCGAGCCGCTCGTTGACCAGGACGCCCAGGGCCTGCACTGCAGGGTCGTGCTGGCTGCCGACCCGGAGAAGGCCGCGCGCTCCGGCCCGCGCCAGGGCGGCCGCCGCGGCGGCGACCCAGGCGGTCTCAGGTTCGGGGAGGGTCGGCGCGGGGATGCTTTCCAGGCCCAGACCCGATGCGAGCGCCTGCAGCAGGGCAGGCATCCCGCTGGCCGGCGCGGCCAGGCGACGATCGGCCATCGTGCCGGTCAGGGTGGGGGTCGGTTCTGCGACGAACAGGCGGCCGGGCGACCGGCCCTCCTGGAAGGCGCGGCGACGCTGCGCCCACTGGCCGGCGTTCAGGGTCTGCCGCGGACCCGCACCCAGCAGGTCGTCGTCGAGACTGACGACGACATCCGCCGCCGACAGGTCGTGCCGGGCGGCGAGGCGTCGGCCGAAGGCGAGGGCGGTGGCGGCGAGCGCGTTCTCGTCGCCGGCCGGCTCCCAGGCGTGCCAGCGCGCCAATGGCCATCGGCGCAGCATGCCGCCGATCTGGCCGAGCAGTGTGGGAGAGGTGAGCGCGCCGGTGAGCAGGCGGAAACCCTCGCCCTGAGTCCCGTCAAGCCGTGCGGCCAGTTCGACCATCGCCGTTTCGAACGCAGGCCAGGATGCGGGGCTTCCCCGGTGGCGCGGCGCCCGCGACCGCGCCGGGTCGTACAAGCCCATCAGCGCCGCCTGTGTGATCGCGTCGGTGGCGCCGCCGCTCGCGGGATGGTCGGGATTGCCCTCGAGCTTGGTCGGCCGGCCGTCATGGGTGGTGCCGATCACCGGCTGGGCGACTCCGGCGAACAGGGCCGCGGTCGCGTAGTAGCGCGGCTCGCCGGGAACCAGGAACTCGGGCGCGCTGACATGGGGAAGGGCGTGTTCGTCCGGCGCGCCGTCGCAGCCGGCCGCGCTCGCTACCGCGAGCATGGCGCCGATGCTCTTCAGCACGGTGCGCCGGTCGAGCGCCGGATCCGCGTGGTCGGGAAGCCGGCTCATCGCCGCGTCACCGGTGGCACAGGCCACAGTCGTCCAGCCGCTCCGGCTCCATGCCGGCATGACCGTCGAGCATGCGGGCGCCGAACGCAGCGGCCGACATGCCGTCCTCGACCCGCTCGGGGCCGGGGAGGGGGGCCGAGGATTCTGCGAACGATGCCGGATCGCGATGGCAGTCGAGGCACCACTGCATCTGGAACGGCTCGGCGCGCCACATCAGCGGCATCCGGTCCACCTCGCCATGGCAGGTGGCGCAGCCGATCCCACGGTCGACGTGAATCGCATGGTTGAAGAAAACGAAATCCGGCAGGTGCGACACGCGGTTCCAGGCCAGCGGCCGGCCTTCGGCGAGGCTGTCGCGGACCGGCGCCAGCATCTCCTCCTCCGTCCACAGCTGCGAGTGGCAGGTCATGCAGGTGTGGGTCGACGGGAAGCCGGCATGGGCGGCGACCTCGACGGTGGCGTGGCAGTAGCGGCAGTCGATGCCGAGGTCGCCGGCATGATGCTGGTGGCTGAACGGAACCGGCTGGTCGCGGACCCAGCCGACCAGCGTCGCATAGGTGGAGCGGCCGAAGCCGAAACCGAACAGGATCAGCGCGACGACGGCCAGTGCGGCCACCAGCATGGCGGCGCGCAGCCACGTGTCCGCACCGGGCCGGAAAATCTGAGACATGGCCCGTCGCCACTCTCCCCTCGCCATCCGCTTCGCGTGCCGGACCCGGTGAGCCGGACCCAGTGAGCCGGAGGGGTGAATCCACTCACCCCGTCGGGGGGCAACGGGCCCCTGGCGAAGAAGTTCCGGGGAGGCGATCCCGGGTCAGGTCGCGCCGGCCACTCCCGCGCTGGGTGCCGGGACAAGAGCGGCGGCGCAGCAGGGGGATCGCTTGTGCCCCCGCCCGGTGGCCGCCCGCGCGTGAAAGGGTTGCGGGCCAATTGAACAGATGGATAATCCGGTCTGTCGACCTATCGGCGTTCATCGTCCGCCTCGCCTGCCTGCGCCCGATCATCCGTGGCGTCGCGATGGGCGCCTGAAACGCAGCCCCAGGAGCAGGACCACCCATGCCCGAAAATCCGGGATTTGCCTTCGCCACCGTTGGCATCAACCATCCGCACGTCTACGAGCAGACGCGAGTGATGATCGACGCAGGCTGCCGGCTGAAGGCGTTCTTCGCCATTGAGGACGACCTCGCCGCCGCCTACTTAGATGCCTTCCCACAGGCGGCCAGGGCGAGCGACGAGCGGGCGATCCTGGATGACCCCGAGGTGAAGCTGGTGGTGGGCGCCGGCGTCCTCGACGAGCGAGCGCCGATGGCGGTGCGTGCGATGCGGGCCGGGAAGGACGTGATGCTGGACAAGCCCGGCGCGACGAGCCTGGACCAGCTGGCGGAGCTGAGGCGGGTGCAGGCGGAGACCGGGCAGATCTTCTCGATCCTCTACTCCGAGCACTACACCCAGCGGGCGACGGTGAAGGCAGGGGAACTGGTGAAGGCGGGCGCGATCGGCCGGGTGCTGCACACCACCGGCCTCGGCCCGCACCGGGTGGGCACGGTGCGGCCGGACTGGTTCTGGCAGAAGGCGCGTTATGGCGGCATTCTTTGCGACATCGCTTCCCACCAGGTCGAGCAGTTCCTGTACTTCACCGGCAGCGAGGATGCGGAGGTGGCGACCGCGCAGGTGGCGAACTTCGATCATCCGGAGCACCCGGAGTTCGAGGATTTCGGCCAGATGGTGCTGGTTTCGAGCCACGCCGCCGGCTTCATCCGCGTCGACTGGTTCACCCAGGCCAGCTTCCCGGTGTGGGGCGACGGCCGGCTGTTCCTGATGGGGACGGACGGGACCATCGAACTCAGGAAGTACGCTGACATGGCCGGGCGCCCGGGTGGGGACCACCTGTTCCTCGCCAACCGGGACGGCGTCCGCCACATCGACTGCTCCCGGATCCACATCCCCTACGGTGAACAGCTGCGCGACGACGTGCTGAACCGGACCGAGACGGCGATGCCGCAGGCGCACTGCTTCAAAGCGACCGAGCTCGCGCTCCGCGCCCAGGCGATGGCGCAGCGGATCGGCGGCGGCCGGCTGGGACCGGATCGGGCATGAGCCGCCGGCTCAAGGTCGGCGTGGTCGGCGGTGGCGTCGGCGCCGCCCATATCGATGCCCTGCTGGAGCTGCCCGATCTCTACGAGGTCCGCGCCTTCTGCGACGTCGACGAAGCGCTGGGGCGGACGGTCTGCGCGGCCAATGCGATCCCGTCGGCGGTAGTAAGCTATGACGCACTCCTCGACCTCGACCTCGACCTGATCGACCTCGCCACGCCGCCTCACCTCCATTTCTCCCAGGCACTCAAGGCCTTGCAGGCCGGCCATCATGTGGTGGTCGAAAAGCCGCTGGCGGGCTCCCTGGCCGAGGTCGATGCGCTGGCGGCGGCGGAGGCGGACGGGACGGCACGGCTGGCACCGATGTTCCAGTATCGTTTCGGCAACGGCTTACGGCGATTTCTTCATCTAAGAAACAAGGGATTGGTCGGCAGGCCGCTGATCGCCACCGTCGCCACCCATTGGCTGCGGGGGCCGGACTATTACGCCAAGCCCTGGCGCGGCCGCTGGGGGACCGAGCTCGGCGGCTGCCTGGTCGGCCACGCGATCCACGCCCATGACCTGCTGACCCAGGCGATGGGGCCGGTGGCCCGGGTCTTCGCCCGGGTGGCGACGCGGGTGAACCCGATCGAGACCGACGACTGCGCCGCCGTGGTGCTGGAGCTGGCCAGCGGCGCGGTCGCCACCTCCTCGGTCACCCTGGGCGCGCAGGAGGAGATTTCCCAGATCAAACTCTGCTTCGACGGGCTTACCGTGGAAAGCGGCCTCGATCCCTACAATCCCGGCTACGAGCCCTGGCGCTTCGTCTGCGCCGACCCGGAACGGCAGCGGGCGGTGGACGCCGCCTTCGCCGACTTCGTGCCGGGTCCGCAGCGCTTCACCGGCTACTTCGCCGCCCTGCATGCGGCGCTGACCACCGGCGCGCCGCTGCCGGTCAGTGTCGCGGACGCCCGCGGCGCCCTGGAGTTGGTGACGGCGCTCTACACCTCGGCGCGCACCGGCACATCGGTGACGCTGCCGCTGGGGAAGGACGCGATGCTGTACGACGGGTGGGCGCCCGGTGCAGCGGAGGCGGGGCGATGAAGCCAGTCTCCCTTGGTGGGAAAGGATACGCAGCGTTGGCGAGGCATGGCAGAGCCCCGCCGTCTGGCGTGTCTTCCCCGTCGACCAACGGGTCCTGGTGCGCCGCCGGTCGTCGGCCTGACCGTTCACTTCTTCTCGCCGGCGACGTCCGAGCAGCGGTTGTAGCGGATGGAGGACAACAGGGCGATGCCGATCAAGGTGGCGCCGCCAAGGCCGGTGATCACCTCGGGGATGTGCATCAGAGTCTGCATGTACATCAGCACCGACAGCATCAGGATGGCGTAGAACGCGCCATGTTCCAGGTAGCGGTAGCGGGCGAGCGTGCGCTTCTCCACCAGCATGATCGTCATCGAGCGGACGTAGAACGCGCCGATGCCGAGGCCGATCGCTATGATGAACAGATTCTGCGACAGCGCGAAGGCGGCGATAACGCCGTCAAACGAGAAACTCGCGTCGAGCACTTCCAGGTAGATGAAGGCCCCGGCGCCCGATTTGGCGACCGCCGCCCGCCGCTGGGAAGCGTCCAGCGCGTGGCTCAGCACCTCGACCGCCAGGAAGGTGATGAGTCCGTAGATCGCAGAGCGGACGAAGGTGTCGGCCTCCTCGCCGCCGATCAAGGTCGAGAAGACCAGGATCAGGGAAAGGACGAAGCCCACCTCGATGCCCTTGATCGCTGCTGCACTGCGCAGCCGCGACTCAAGTGCGCGGATCCAGTCGATGTCCTTGTCATGGTCGAAGAAATAGCTGAGCCCGACCATCATCAGGAAAGTCCCGCCGAAGGCGGCGATGCCCAGATGGGCCTTGGAGATAATGCGGGCGTACTCCTCCGGCTGCAGGATCGCGAGCTCGACGGCGGAGATCGGGTCGAGCCGGGCGGCGACGGCCACGATCGCCACCGGGAACACGACGCGCATCCCGAATACGGCGATCAGGATGCCCCATGTGAGGAACCGCCGCTGCCAGACCGGATCCATCGTCTTCAGCTTGTTGGCGTTGACGATGGCGTTGTCGAACGACAGCGAGATCTCGAGAACAGCCAGGACAGCGCAGATGACGAAGAAGTACAGGGCACCGCCGAACGTACCTGTTGTCTGCCAGCCCAGCCATGCGCCGGCCAGCAACCCCAGGACGGTGGCTGCGATGGCGACACGGAAGTAGCGCAGCGAGCCCATCAGGCGGCAGCCCGGGCCGTCGGGCCGTCAATAGCCCTTGCAGTATGCGGTATCGCACGCCCGGGCGTGTGGTCTGCCGAGCACCTGTGCAGGACAGGCTCGCAGTATCGCGTGTGGCGAAGGGCGATCATGGAATGTGTCACCAAGCAGGAGGATGACTTTCGGACGGTACCCGGATCGCGGATCACCCTCGATCGGGCATGTATGACCGCGGCGGGGCAAGCGCAAGGTCACGGTGCTAGGAATCGCCGCTGGCCCGTCCGTCGGTCCTCGTGCAGGTGCTCAGCGTTTGACATCGCGGGCCGAGGCGACGCAAACAACGCCCACCTGGACGCGGCCATCGCCAAAGCGCGCTGGACGGCCGCAGACACAAGGCGCGCGTGGAAGTGCTCGCATGACCCTGCCGATCACCGGCGTATTCTGCGCCGCCGCAACCCCTCTCGATGCCGATCTGACGCCGGATTCCGGCATGCTGGTCGAACACTGCCACCGCCTGCTTGCGGCGGGATGCGACGGCATCGCCCTCCTGGGTACGACCGGCGAGGCAAATTCATTCTCGGTCGACGAGCGCAAGGCGATCCTGGAGGCGATGGTCGAGGGAGGGATCGCGCCGGACAAGCTACTGCCCGGGACTGGCGTCGCGGCGATTCCGGAGACGGTGGCGCTGACCCGGCACGCCCTGTCCCTGGGCGTGAGCACGGTCGTGATGCTCCCGCCCTACTACTACAAAGGCGTCGGCGACGACGGGCTCTTCGCGGCCTATGCCCGCATCATCGAGAGTATCAGCGATCCGCGCCTGCGGGTGATCCTGTATCACATCCCGCAGATGTCGGGGGTTCCGCTGACCCACGACCTGATTGCCCGACTGATCACTGCTTTTCCCCGCACGGTCGTCGGCATCAAGGACAGCGCTGGCGATATCGCGAACATGCTGGCGATGGTGGCCAGGTTCCCGCAGTTTTCCGTGCTCTCGGGATCGGACCCGCTGCTGCTGCCGCTGTTGCGTGCCGGCGGGGCAGGGAGCATCACCGCCGCCGCAAACGTGATCTCCAGGGAGCTGGCGGCCGTCTTCGCCGATGCGATGGATGCGACCAAGGCAGTCGATCTGGAGCCGGTCCAGGCGAGGATCGCTGCGATCCGCGCGCTGTCTACCACCTACGCCCAGATCCCCTCGGTCAAGGACATGATCGCCGCGCAGTCGGGAGAGTCCGGCTGGCGTCGGGTGCGTCCACCGCTGATGCCGTTGTCGCAGGCCGAGCATGACGACGTGCGGGCGAAGCTTGCCAGACTCGACCGGACGCCTGCGCCGGTCGCCGCCGGCTGAAAGCCATTGCCGCGCGCCGAGAGTTTTCTGCCTCCCGAAGCCGCTCCGGCTATGATTAAATCGGGTCCAGCCGGGCCGCCGATGTAACCGGTGGCGTGACCGGCGCTGTCGGCTGGAGGGATTGCCGATGTTCTACCGCCGGATCTGGCGTCGCCCGCTGAACGGTCTGGTCGCGGCTTCGTTCGTGCTGACGACCGTCGTTCCCCCCGGAAGCTTCGCCCAGCCGCTGCCCGCGGAAGCGGCTGTGGCCGAAGTCGGGCTGGCCTGCGACCTGACCGGTCTCTGGCGCAGCACGCGCGGTCCGATGCAGCTCGTGCATGCGCCGGTTCCGCCGCGGCCTTCCGGGCTGGTCGGCAGCACCGGCGCAGCCGTGGCGGTGCCTGACGAGGGCGTCTCCAGCGGGCTGGCCGGCAGCGTGCGGATCGCCTCGGGGGCGATCGATCTGGACGGCACCGTCGCCGGCAGCCGGGTCGACCTGCGGTGGTACGTGCCGGGCGGCGAAGCGGAGACCGAGAGCGGCCAGGGCTACTTCGACATCGGCGCCGATTGTGCGACCCTGACCGGCTCCTACGGGGTCGGCAGTGCCGGCGACTTCAGCGAGAGTTGGGTCGCGCAGCGCATCGTCGTGGCGAGCGGGGCGGCCAGTGCTGATTCGAGCGCCGAGTTGGCCTCCAAGCTGGCACGGATCGACGACGGCATGGACGCGGTACAGGCTTTCCGCGACGGCCTGCCGCGCGCCGACATCGATATCGATTCCAGGGCGGCGGAACTGCCGGGTTCGATCGAAGCGATCCACGCCTATGTCCGTGACGCGGTAGCATTCGAGGCCTATCAGGGCGTACTGCGCGGCGCGCGCGGCGCGTTGGTGGCGCAGGCCGGGAACGCCGCCGACCAGAGCCTGCTGCTCGCCGCATTGCTGCAGGCGCACGGGTATCAGGTCCGTTTCGCGGTCGGTACGCTCGACGAGCCGGTCGCTGAGCGGCTGGTCGACGGCATGCAGCCGACGCCGGTGACGGCGTTGGCCGAGCCGGAGCCGGTGGTGCAGGCGCGTCTGATGACGGTGGCCGGCGTCGATTCGGCGCGGATGGCCGAGGCCGCCGCGCCGCGACAGGCTGCCCGGGATGCCTTGCTGGCCACTGTGGCCGACGATGTCGCCAACCATGGCGAGCAGATCGCCGCGTTGCTGGCCGACAACGGGCTGCATCTCGCGATCGATCCGCTGCGCCAGCGGGCGGACCTGATCGGACGCACCCGCGCCCATGTCTGGGTGCAGGTCGCGGAGAACGGTGCGTGGACCGACCTCGACCCGCTGGCCGGTGGGTCCGGCCCGGGAGCAGCGCTGGCCACCGCAATCGAGACCTACGACGCCCTGCCCGACGAGATGTACCACGTCGTCCGCTTCCGGGTCGCGGTCGAGCGGCTGGAGAATGGGGCGCTGGCGGAGGAGCAGGTTGCCGGCTGGCAGATCCGCATGGCGGACCTGGTCGACCAGGGGCTGCCGGGCATATGGATCGGCAACGTGCCGCTGGACGCTCCGGAGGCCATGGCGGCGCAGGCGGCCTTCGAGGATCTCGGCGAGTTCGCCGCCGACCAGGGTCCGAACCGGATGCTGGCCGCCTCCCAGTTCCAGCCCATGCTGTCGCTGTCGACGGGCGAGCGGCAGTCGGGAACCGGCTTCAACCTGCGCGGACAGACCGTGCCGGACGACTGGCGGATCGGCGCGGCCGCCGGGGTCGCTGCCGCGACGTCCGGGGCGTTTACCGGCGCGTCCGGCGCGATCGGTGGGCTTTTTGGCGATATCGCGCCCGCCGATCAGACGCCGGTGGCGCCGCCCGTGCTGACCGCGCAATGGATCGACTACGAGGTCGCGGGCCCTGGCGCGGAGAGCCGCAGCGCGCGCCGTTTCGTCGTCGATCGAATCGGGCCCGCGGCACGCGCGGCCGGTGTCGCGGCCCTCCCGGAGGGCGCCGCGGACGACGACGCGATCCGGCTCGGCCTGGCGGGCATCAGCGAGATCATGGTGACCACCGGCGTGGTCAGCGAGGCGCTGGCATTCGATACGATGCTGGCCAACTACACCCGCAACCGGGAGTTGCTGGAGCAGCTTGCGGACCTCTCCTCCGGTTCGGGCCTTGTCGACAGCGGGTTCTACGGGGCCTATGCCCCCTATCCGAACAAGCTGCTGATCCACACCCTGCTGCAGCAGGAGCAGGCCCGAATTGCGGCGGAGCGCGTTGGAGTCCACGCCTATTCCGCCAGCCCGACGATCGTTGTCCGCCGGGTCTCGATCTGGCAGACACCCGAGGGTGGATTTGCCGGCGGACAGGCAATCGACCTGGTCGATGCCAGGCTGCAGGTGGCGCCGGTGCAGGGAATGCCGGCGGAGCATGTCGGAAGCTTCCAGCGCGACTACGGCACTGCACTGACCAGCCTGGAGCATCAGATGCTTGGCTGGATCGGTCGCGC
>JBHJOG010000291.1:0-7078 GCA_050329975.1 Alphaproteobacteria bacterium
GTGGGCATGGATGCTCGACCAGCGCCAGTCCCGCGGGTGATCGACCAGCCGGGCGCGCACCGGGTTGAGCAGCACGTAGCGCACCGCTGCGGCCAGATAAGCCTCGTCGAGTGCGACCGCGCCGAACCGGCCCTGCCAGAAATGCCCGGTCCGCCGCTGGCGGGCGTGGATGGCGCCGGCATAGGCGCGATGCGCGCGCGCCAGCGCCCGCCTGAGCCCGTCGGCGTCCTGCGGCACCAGGATCAGGTGGACGTGGTTGGGCATCAGGCACCACGCCCAGGCCTCGACGCCGGCGCTGCGGCAGGCGGCGGCGAGCAGATCGCGATAGAACGCATAGTCGCCGTCGGCGAAGAACGTCTGTTGCCCGCCGTTGCCACGCTGGGTGACATGGTGCGGGACGCCGGGAAGCACGACGCGGGCGAGGCGGGCCATGTGGAAAGGTTCGCACAGTTGCCCGCATGGGTCAATTTAATGCACTGTCACCGTAATTCGTAGTTCCTCGCCTTCCTCCCCTACACATAGCCCCCCTCGGCGAGGTAGCGGGCGACCAGCTCCGCCAGTTCGTCCGGCGCCGCCTCGCCGCCGGGCAGCACGATCTCGGCCTGCTCCGGCCGCTCATAGGGCGAGCTGATGCCGGTGAAGTTGGCGATGGTGCCGGCGCGGGCCTTGGCGTACAGGCCCTTGGGGTCGCGGCGCTCGCATTCGTCCAGCGGCGTGTCGACGAACACCTCGATGAAGGCGCCCGCCGGCAGCAGCTCGCGCACCATCCGCCGCTCGCTGCGGAACGGCGAGATCAGGGCGGCGATGACGATCAGCCCGGCGTCGGCGAACAGCCTGGCCACCTCGCCGACCCGGCGCACGTTCTCCACCCGGTCGGCCTCGGTGAAGCCGAGGTCGCGGTTCAGCCCGTGGCGGATGTTGTCGCCGTCCATGACGTAGGTGTGCTTGCCCATCGCGTGCAGCCGGCGCTCGACCAGGTTGGCCACCGTCGACTTGCCGGCGCCGGAGAGCCCGGTGAACCACAGCACACACGGCCGCTGGCCCTTCTGCTTCGCCCGCTCGGCGGCGGTGACGTCGATCGCCTGCCAGGTCAGGTTCTGCGCCCGCCGCAGCCCGAAGGCGATCATGCCGGCGCCGACCGTCCGGTTGCCGACCTGGTCGATCAGGATGAAGGCGCCGGTAGCGCGGTTGTCGGCATAGGTATCGAAGGCGACCACCCGGTCCAGCATCAGGTTGCAGACGCCGACGTCGTTGATCTCCAGCGCGCGCGCCGCCTGCTGGTCGAGGGTCTCGATGTTGATCCGGTGCCTGAGCGAGGTCACCTGGGCGATGGTCTCGGCGCCCGTGCCGAACTTGATCCGGTAGCGGCGCCCGGGCAGCAGCGGCGCCTGGTCCATCCAGATCACGGTGGCGGCGAGCTGGTCGGCGCTGGTCGGCGCGGCCCCCGGTCCATCACCCGGTCCATCACCCGGGGCCGCCAGGATCGCGCCGCGGCCGATGTCGATGTCGTCGGCCAGCTCCAGCACCGCCGCATCGCCGGCAGCCGCCGCCGGCAGGTCGCCGGCGAAACCGACGATGCGCCTGACCCGGGTCTCCGCTCCGCCCGGGTGCACGGTCACGAGGTCGCCCGGCCGCACCCGGCCGGCGGCTACCGTGCCGCAATAGCCGCGGAAGGCGGCGTTCGGCCGGTTGACCCACTGTACCGGCATCCGGAACGGGCCGGCGGCCGCATCGGCGACCTGCGCCGGTGGCGTCGCCACCGCCAGCACCGCCTCCAGCACCGACGGACCGTCGTACCAGCCGATCGCGCCCTCGTTGCGCACCACGTTGGCGCCGCGCGGCGCGATCACCGGTACCGCCACGATTCGCTCGACGCCCGGCCGCCCGACCCCCAGCCGCCCGGCATAGGCTCGGAAGTCGGCGGCGATCCGGTCGAACACCGCCTCGTCGCAGCCGACCTGGTCCATCTTGTTCACCGCCAGCACCACCGACCGCACGCCCAGCACCGACAGGATGTTGGTGTGCCGCCGGGTCTGGCGGACGATGCCGGCCTGGGCGTCGACCAGCACCACCGCCACCTCGGCCTGGGAGGCGCCGGTCGCCATGTTGCGGGTGTACTGCTCGTGCCCCGGCACGTCGGCGATCACCAGCCGGACGTCGCCAACGGCCAGGTAGCGGTAGGCGACGTCGATGGTGATCGCCTGCTCGCGCTCCGCCTGCAGCCCGTCGAGCAGCAGCGAATAGTCCAGGTCGGCGCCGGCCCGGCCATAGCGCTCGCTGTCGGTCTTCAGCTTCGCCGCCTGATCCTCCGGCACCGAGTCGCAGTCCCACAGCAGGCGGCCGATCAGGGTCGACTTGCCGTCGTCGACGCTGCCGCAGACGACGACGCGGATCAGGGAGGGATGCACCGGCGATGGACGCAGCGAGGGAGCGACCATCAGAAATAACCCTCCTGCTTCTTCTTCTCCATCGAGCCGCTCTGGTCGTGGTCGATCAGCCGGCCCTGCCGTTCCGACTGCCGGCTTGTCTCCATCTCGGCGATGATCGCGTCCAGGTTCGCCGCCTCCGACAACACCGCCCCGCTCAGCGGATAGCAGCCGAGCGTGCGGAACCGGACCGTCCGCAGCAGCGGCGTCTCGCCGGGCGCCAGCGGCAGCCGGTCGTCGTCGACCATGATCAGCGCGCCGCTGCGCTCGACCACCGGCCGCGGCGCGGCGAAATAGAGCGGCACCACCGCGATCGCCTCGGCTTGGATGTAGCGCCAGACGTCGAGCTCGCCCCAGTTCGACAGCGGGAACACCCGCATGCATTCGCCAGGCGCCAGTGCCGTGTTGGCGATCCGCCACAGCTCGGGCCGCTGCTGGCGCGGCTCCCAGCGGTGCTGGGCGTCACGGTGGGAGAAGATCCGCTCCTTGGCCCGCGAGGTTTCCTCGTCCCGCCTGGCCCCGCCGATGGCCGCGTCGAACTTGTAGAGGTCGAGCGCCTGACGCAGCGCCTGGGTCTTCATCGCCCCGGTATAGCTCACGGAATCATGGGTCACCGGCGAGATGCCGGCTGCCCTGGCCTCGTCGTTGGTGTGGACGATCAGCCTGACGCCGAGCTCCGCCGCCACCCGGTTGCGGAAGGCGATCATCTCGCGGAACTTCCAGGTAGTGTCGATGTGCAGCAGCGGAAACGGTACGGCTGCCGGGTGGAACGCCTTGCGAGCGAGGTGCAGCAGGACGGAGGAGTCCTTGCCGATCGAATACATCAGCACCGGATTGGCAAAGCCGGCGACCACCTCGCGCAGGATACCGATGCTCTCGGCCTCGAGGTCGCGAAGGTAGGCGTGCATACAGGTCCCGTCGGCCATGGAAGGAAGGGGATCGTCACCTGGGACCCACTGTCGTCATTGCGAGGAGCGAAGCGACGCGGCAATCCAGGAGGGCCGGAGCTCGGCATCGGACGTCGCCTGGATTGCCGCGCTTCGCTCGCTATGACGGCAGTGAGCCGGCGCTAAGCTGCTACGAGGTTCTGCGGCTTGGCAACCACCTTCACCGAACGTTGCAACAAATCAAGCAACACCCAGATCCGGTCCTTGGCGTCGATCGCGACGATCCGGCCGACCAGGTCGTGGAACGGCGTCCCGTCGAACCGCACCTGCTGGCCGGCGCAGAACCTGTCGCGAATATCGTGCGCCCGCAGGTCCCCGTCGGCCTCGCGCCGTTGCAGGGTCTCCACCAGCGCTGGGGGGACCACACCCAGCTTCTCCCCGAACCGCACCACGGCGCGCACGCCGATGGTGGACATGATCGGCCGCCATACGCCCTTCCTGCTGTCGACGTCGACGAACAGGTAGCCGGGAAAGAACGGGCGCCGGACGGTTTCCACCTTGCGGGCGTGGCGCCGCTGGACCTCGATGGTGGGGCAGTAGCAGCGGTATTCCTGGCGCTCCAGGTTGAGAATCGCCTGGGGCTCGGCATTCGGATGGGTGTTGACGGCAATCCACATCGCGCGCTCCCGGGCCTAGTGAATGAACGACGGTATCAGCAGGTGCGAGGCGTCCAGCGACAGCGCCGCCCGCAGGCCATCGAGGTCGAACCTGGCCGGTTTCCTCACGTCGAAGTGGGTCGCCACCAGGGCGTCGACCCGGCCATCGGGCACCAGGCTCAGCAAGGCGTCGACGGAATCGACGACCGGAAGCCCGGCGCAGCGGACATGGACCGACGCGTGGTCCAGCACGCAGAGGGCGCGCACCGACTCGCTTCGGCTCGCAACCAGCGTCATCAGTTCGGCCAGCTCGCTGTCACCGAGCAGGACAATGTTCGACCATCCGTTGGCCTGGCATAGCAGGGTGATCGCCTCGTATTGTTGCCGGCCGAGGCGCACGATCTTCATCGATCCGCGCATGAACTCGGCCGTCAGCCGCGCCTTCTCGGAGAAGCCCTCCGGCGTCAGGTAGTAGAGGTAGCGCTTGACCGGCGCCTGCCGCAGCTTGATCCAGCCCTTGCCGGCGCAGCGCTTCAGGTGCCAGTTGACCGACCCGATCGACAGCCCCAGGCTCGTCGCCAGCCTGCGCTGGGTGACCGAAGGATCCTGCTGAATCTCCTCCAGCAGCTGCCGCAGCACGTCATCCTGGGACATCGGATTTCCGGACCGTCGCCGCCATCAGTGTTCAAAAAATGAACTACACGTCGGCTCCGGCGTGTGTCAACCGCCCCGCCCCTGCATGACTGAATCGCAATCGCGCAGTCAGTAACCCGGTCGCAACGCCGCGCCGAGCATCGCAACCCGCGCCGCCTGCTCGTCCGCCAGATAGGGCACCGCGACCCCAACGCCCCAGACCGGGCCGGGCCAGGCCGGGTCATCCCTTCGGCGGCCGATGACGTGGACGTGGAGTTGCGGCACCATGTTGCCGAGGGTGGCGACATTCGTCTTCGCAAGGTCGAATCGGTCGGCAAGGACCAGCGAACAGAGCCGCGCCTCGGCGATCAGGCTGGCGCAGTCCTCCGGGCTCAGGTCGTGCAGGTCGACCGCCCCGGCCCGCTCGGGGACCAACAGCAGCCACGGGTAGCGGGCGTCGTTCATCAGCCGGACCTGGCTGATCACCAGGCGCTCCAGCACAGGCACGCTGTCGCGGGCGAGCCGGTCGTCGAGGGCGAACATTCAGCTCAGCCCCGCGCGCCGGCGAGTGTCCGGGTCGCGGATGTCGAGCGGCCTGCCGGCGAGGTCGTCGGCGGCACCTGAGCAGAGGTAGAGGCAGAAGCGGGCCGCGTCGTCGGGCGTGGCCAGCGACTCGCGCGGCAGCGCCGCCACCCGGTTGATCCCGCTGGCCCGGATCACGACCTGCATCTGGGTGTCGACCACGCCGGGCGCGTAGCCGAAGCAGCGGATTCCGAACGCCGCCCCCTCCAGTTCGGTCGACCGGGTCAGCATCGCCAGCCCGGCCTTCGAGGCGCAATAGGCGCTCCAGCCCTCCAGCGCCACATGCGCCGCACCGGAGGAGATGTTCACGATCCGCCCGCCGCCGCCAGTCCCGCCCATTTGGCCCTTCATCGCCCGGACGGCGTGGTGGGTCATCGCATAGGCGCCGACCAGATTGATCGCGACCAGCCGCGCCCAATCAGCGGGCGGCACTTCGTCGATCATCCCGATCGGCTCGATGACGCCGGCGTTGTTGACCAGGATGTCGATGCCGCCGAACGAGGAGACGGTCTGGAGGACGGCGGCCTCGGCCTGAGAGGGATCGGCGACGTCGAGCCCGTGGGCGATCGCCTTGGTCCCCCCGGCGCGGAGGCGGGCGGCAACCACCTCGCAGGCCGGCAGGTCGCGCGATCCCACTGCCACCCTGGCGCCGGCGGCCGCAAGCGCCTCGGCGATCGCCCGCCCGATTCCGCGCGAGCCGCCGGTGACCAGCGCGCGCTTGCCGTCGAGGTCAGGCATCGCTCAATCCATGTGCCATTGCAGGGGCAGCAGAAAGGGGAAGCCCAGCGCCGGGTCGATCTCGATCTTCATGATCGGCGCCATGTACTCGCCCCAGCGCCGGTTGACGTCGCTGCCGCGCAGGGCGGCCAGGGTGGCATCGAGGTCGTCGGTTTCGAAATAGCCGATCAGGGTGAGCCCGTGGCGGAAGATGCTGTAGTTGCGGATGCCGGCGTCGCGCAGCGCCTGCAGCATCTCGGGCCAGATCTCGTCGTGGCGCTTCTTGTACTCGTCCTCGTAGCCGGGACGGACCTCGAGCACCCAGGCGTAGCTTGCCATCAGTTGCCTCCACCCGCGCCCGTCCAGGACCGGAAGCTGTCGCGGATGGCGACGGTTTCGGTCAGCACGTCGTCGAACAGCGTGCCCATGTAGTCCTGGTGCACGACCTCCAGCGCGGCATAGCCGGCGAACCCGGCGTCGCGGAGCGTGCCGAACTGGGCGCCGAAGTTGATGGTGCCCTGATCGAACTTGGTCTGCAGGTGGCCCGACTTGGCCTGGCGCAGGTGCACGTGGGCGGCATAGGGGGCGAGCGGGTCGATCTCGTCCTGCCGGTAGCCCAGGCAGACATAGTGGGCGTAGTCGAGGGTGAGCTTCAGCCCTTCCACCCGGTCGAGCAGGCGGCGGGTGATGTCCGGGCTCTCGAGGTAGGAGTGGACGTGCGGCTCGATGGTGAGCGTGACGCCGGCGTCGTCGGCGATCGGCAGCATCGCCTTCAGCGCGTCGACCGACTGCGCCAGCGCCTGGTCGCGCGACTGGCCGGCATTGACCACGCCGGGGAGGATGAACACGGTCGGGATATGGGCCTGGCGACAGAAATCCATCACCTTCGGGAAGTCGACGAGATTCTGCTTCAGGGCGCCGGGATCGGCGAGGTTGCGGTCGGGCAGCGTCGCCCCGAACAGGTGGTAGAAGCAGGGCACCATGATGTCGAGCGCCCGCACCTTCGCCGCCATCGCCGCCGGGTCGGCGAGCAGCGCCTGCTTGTCCAGCGCCGGACCATAGAAGTAGCCGATGTCCAGCGCGCCGACGCCGAGTAGCTTCGAAAGGCCGACGGCCTCGGTAAGCGAGAGGGCGCGCAGCGACCAGGACGTGAGGGAGAGTTTCATGGGGTCCTCCG
>JBHJOG010000292.1:0-35609 GCA_050329975.1 Alphaproteobacteria bacterium
CCGCCGGAGGAGCCGCTTTCGCCCCGGATGTCGGCGTAGAAGGCCGCTTCACGCGCCTCGCGCTGCTTCTCGATCATCCGCGCCAGCCAGATCGAGACTTCGAACAGACCGTAAAGCGGGATCGCAAGCCCGACTTGGCTGAACACGTCCGGCGGGGTGATAATGGCCGCGACAGCCACAATGATCACGATCGCATATTTTCGCTTGCTGGCGAGTCCCTTGGCGCTCACCAGTCCTGCCTTCGCCATCAGGCCCAAGAGCACCGGCAGCTCGAAGGACAGGCCGAAGGCGAAAATCATCTTCATGACGATCGACAGGTACTCGTTGATCTTAGGCAACAACTCCTGGCGCACGCCGCCGTCGCTGCCGTCGCTCTGGAAGCTGAGGAAGAAATCCCAGGCCAATGGGAAGATGAAATAGTAGACCGTCGCGGCTCCGGCGATGAACAGCACAGGCGTCGCCAGCAGGAACGGCAGGAACGCCATCTTCTCGCGCTTGTAGAGACCCGGCGCGATGAACAGCCAGATCTGCGATGCGATGAACGGGAACGCCAGGCAGATGCCGGCGAAGAACGCGACCTTGATCTCGGTGAAGAACGCCTCCCACAGCGCCGTATAGATCATGGCCGTGTCCTGACCCCGGGCAGCCAGCGTGTCCATCAGCGGGCGGGCGAGGAAGGCATAGATGTCGCGGGCGAAGTAGAAGGAGATTCCGAAGGCGATAATGAAGGCGAGAATGCTCCACATCAGCCGCCGGCGCAACTCGACGAGGTGCGCCATGAGCGGCATCTTGCGGTCTTCGACGTCGTCGATCATGGGAGTATGGCCGGGTCAGTCGGTTTGCTGGGTGCCACCGGTCTCTCCAGCGGCAGCCTTCTTGCGCGGGCGCGCCGGCTTGATCGACCCTGCGGCGCCTGCGCCGTTGGCTCGTGCCGGCGCCTTGGCCGCCGTCGTCTTGGCCGCCGTTGTCTTGGCCGCCGTTGTCTTGGCAGCCGTTGTCTTGGCAGTCGTCGTCTGGGCCGCCGTCGTCACCGATTTCGACTTGGCCTTCGGCGCCGGGGTCGCCTCGACTGGAACGGGAGTTTCGGCGGCGACGGCGCGCACCGCCGGCTCGTTGGTGAGCAGCGCCGGGCCGGCGTCGCCTGCATAGGGCGGCGCCTCGGTCATTTCCGAACTGCTGGCGAGCGAGGTCGCGGACGGCGTGGGGGCGTCGACCCGGGCATTCACCGCCTGCCGGGTCTCCTCCAGCGCCTTCTTCATCTGGCCCTTCGGGTCGATGGTGTTGGTCAGCTGCCGCTTGACGTTGTAGCGGTTGAGACCCTGCGCCGCCTTCCTGACGTCCTCCAGCTCGGTGCCCTTGACCATGTCGTCGACCTGGCCTTGGAAGTCGCTGGCCATGGATCGCAGCTTGCGGATCCAGTCGGCCAGCCCGGCCATCGCCTTTGGCAGATCCTTGGGACCGATGACCACCACCGCGACGACGGCGATCAGCAACAGTTCGGTCCAACCGAAGTCCAGCATCGTCCCACCCCGAACGCCCGACCGCCACCAACCTGCGGTCCGCGCGCCATCATAGCCACCCGCGGATCAGGCTGCCGAGCCGGCGTCCGGGCCGCACCGAGGACCGACCGCGGGCCGTGTCAGCCAGCCCGTCTCAGGTCTTGGCGGCTTCGTCCTTGGTGGCGGTCGGCGTCGCCGAAGCCTCGATCGTGCGGTGGCTCGTGTCACCGCTGCTGCTGCCGGAGTCGGTGTCCTTCAGGCCCTTCTTGAAGGCGTTCACGCCGGCGCCGATATCCTTGGCTAACCGCGGGATCTTGCCGGCGCCGAACAGCAGCACGACGACGGCTACGATGATCAAAATCTGCCAGATACTCAGTCCCATGGCATCCTCTCTTCACTGGCGGGCCGCGCTTCCTGCCGAGCTCGGGCCGCTCTTCCAGATGGTTATGGCAGAAACCGGCCGTGCCGCGCAATGGCCGCCAAAGGCGCACACCCGCCCTCGGACACGACGCTCAAACCGGCACCGCCGGGAATACGAAGGCCAGGCTCGCGTCGATATCGAGGCCGACCGGCGCTCCTTCTCGGGGCAGATAGCGTCCGGGTATCCTGGCATGGAGATGGTACCGCACCGGCCCGTCGTCCAGCGTCAGGTGGATCAGGCTGTTGCGGCCCAGAAAGCGCGCAGCCACCACTTTCGCCAATGGGCCTCCCAGACCCGGCCGCTGGGTCAGGCGGAACGCCTCCGGCCTGATGATCACCTCGATGGCCCGACCTTCCTCCATGCCGTCCAGCACAGGCAGCATGAACGGCAGCGCCGGCCGTCCCGCTCTCACATGGGTCCGCAACCGATTGGCATCGCCGAGGAAGCCGGCGGCAAAGGCGTCTGCCGGGTGGTAGTAGAGGCCATCGGGCGGGCCATCCTGAATGATGCGGCCTTCGCGCATCAGTGCGATGCGGTCTGCCATGAACATCGCCTCCTCCGGGTCGTGGGTCACCAGCACGCAAGCAGCGCCGGAAGCCTTCAGCATGTGCAGCGTCTCGTCGCGAATGGTGTCCCTGAGCCCCCGATCGAGGCCGGAGAACGGCTCGTCGAGCAGCATGATCCGCGGCCGGGGCGCCAGCGCGCGAGCCAGGGCGATCCGCTGCTGCTGCCCACCCGAGAGCACATGGGGATAGAGGCCGCCGGCGTCGGCCATGCCCATCTTGCCCAGAAGCTCGGCCACCGCGCGCTTCCGCTCGGGCCGGCTGACGCCACGCAGCCCGAAGGCTACGTTGTCGGCCACATTCAGGTGGGGGAAGAGGGCAAAATCCTGGAACACCATGCCGACGTCGCGGCTTTCGGGCGGGACGCCGCCATTGGCATCGCCGACGACCCGGCCCCCGATGCTGACGGTGCCGGTATCTGGGACCTCCAGCCCGGCAGCGATGCGCAGCAGCGTAGATTTGCCGCACCCGGAGGGACCGAGAAGGCACACCAGTTCGCCTTCCGCCACCTTCAGGCTGGCATGATCGGCTGCGACCCTGTCACCGAAGCGACGCGTGACGGCGGCAAGCTCAAGTGTCATCTCTGTCGTCCGCCTCCTCGGCCATGGCGGCGAACTCGCCCTGGACCGCCTCGTCGTCAAGGTCGAGCTCCGGCTGGTCTTCCTCCTGGTCCTCGGCATTCTCCGCATCGAGATGCGCGCCATAGGCCTGCATCGCCGGCCGGGCGTCGAGCAGGCCCGCCGCTCTCAACTCCTCCAGACCCGGCAGGGCGTCGACCCCCTCCAGGTCAAACTGATCGAGGAAGCGCTCGGTGGTGGCCCAGGTCACCGGCCGCCCCGGCGTCTGCCGCCGGCCGCGCGGGCGGATGAAACCGGCTTCCAGCAACGTCTCGAAGGTGCCCTTGGATGAGCCGACACCGCGGATCTCCTCGATCTCCGCCCGGGTCACCGGCTGATGATAGGCGATGATCGCCAAAGTTTCGATCGCAGCACGAGAGAGCTTCCGCTGCACCGTCCGCTCGATGCGCAGGTAGGGGGCGAGGTCGGCGGCGGTGCGAATCGCCCACCCCTTGCCAACCCGCGAAAGTTGAACGCCGCGGTCATGGTAATGTGCGGCGATCTCGGCCAGTACCACCTTCACGTCGATCCCGGTCGGCAGCCGTCGGGCGAGCGCGCTCTCGTCGACGGGATCGGCCGAGGCGAACAGGATCGCCTCCACGAGCCGAACCGCATGGACAAGCTCGCCCGAGGTCCCCGCCTCAGCAGGAAAGCCGGGGAGGAGCTCGCTCTCACTCATCGCGGCGACCGCCATCGCGGGTGCGAAGGTATATCGGGCCGAAGGCCTCGTCCTGACGCAGTTCCACATGGCCGCTGCGGGCGAGCTCCAGGCCGGCGGCAAAGGTGGCAGCGACGGCCGAACGGCCGAAAAGCCCGCCGCGCAGCTCCTCCGGAAGGAACCGGGCGAGGTCGAGCCAGGTGCCGACGCCCTTCGGCAGCCGTCCGAGGATTTCCGTCAGTCGCTCCAATGCCTGCTGCATGGAGAACAGCTCTGCCGGCGCGATGTGCAGCACGTGGTGGTCCGAACGGCGACGTAGGGCCCCGTATGCACTCAGCAGGTCGTAGAGGGTATCGGCATAGGCCCCGGTCAGCACCACCGGCATCGGCTGCGGGGCGCCGCACGGGAAGCGGTCCTGGCCGAGCAGGGGCCGGGCCATCAGCCGTTGGCCGGCGCGCTGCATCGCCTCGAGCCGCTGCAGGTGAAACGCCAGAGCCGCCGCCATCTCGCCAGCCGATGGCTCTTCGGCGTCGCTTCTGGGCTGGGGCAGCAGCAAGCGCGACTTCAGGTATGCGAGCCAGGCTGCCATGACCAGGTAGTCTGCCGCGATCTCGATCCGAAGCTGGTGAGCGGCCTCGATATAGGCGATGTACTGATCGGCCAGCGCCAGGATCGAAATCTGGGCGAGATCGACCTTCTGCTCACGGGCAAGCAGGAGAAGCAGATCCAAGGGTCCCTCGAAGCCGTCGACGTCGACAAACAGCGCGTGCTGCACCGGCCCCGGTAGAAGCCCATCGCGGTGCCCGGCGTCGAATGCGCCATCCAATGCGCCTGCGGCGCCGGGCCCGGCCGGCTTCGGGGTCGCCCGTCTGGTCATTGCCGGTAGTCCGCCACCGCCTGCGTTCACGCGTCGCCCGGCTCGCCCAGAAGCTGTGTCAGCCGCGCCAGCGCGACCTCGCGCGGCACCGGGGTCCGGCGGGCCGTCAGCCGTTGACGCTCAGCCTTCAATAGGCGCAACCGGGCGGCCGCGGTCAAGGGCGCTGCGGCCGCAGCCACCTCCGCCATCTCGGCAAGGACGCCGTTGCAGTGGAGCACCAGGTCGCAGCCGGCCCCGAGCAGGGCGTTGGTCCGGTTGCCAAGACTGCCGCCCAGCGCGCCCATGCTGATGTCGTCGGCGGCGAGCACACCCCCAAACCCGATGGCCCGACGGATAATGTCGTCGACCACGGTGGGAGAGACGCTCGCCGCGCGCTCCGGGTCGACCGCAGTCAGCACCAGGTGGCCGACGATGCCCCAGGGTGCGTCGGCCAGTGCCCTGAACGGCGCGAAGTCGATGCGCCGCAGCTCCGCCCGGTCGGCAGTGATCGAGGGGAGCGCAGCGTGACTGTCGACGGTCGCCCGGCCGTGGCCGGGCAAATGCTTGATCACCGGCGTCACGCCCGCAGCCTCCAGTCCGGCGGCCACCGCCCGGCCAAGCTCCGCAACCTGGTCCGGGTCATCGCCGAAGGCGCGGTCGCCGATTGCCGGATGGGTCTCCGGGACCGCGACGTCCAATACAGGGGCGCAGTCGACGGTAACGCCGAGAGCCGCGAGGTCGTCGCCGATCAGCTGGGCGTTCAGCATCGCGGCCTCGCGTCCGGCAGCCCGGTTCTGCAACCAGAGCTGCCCGAACAGGCGCGCCGGCGGGGCATCCCGCCAATGCGGCGGTTTCAGGCGCTGGACCCGTCCGCCCTCCTGGTCGATCAGGACAGGAGCGAATGGATCCCCGATACTGGCGCGCAGGTCATCGACCAGCGCCGTCACCTGTGTCGGCTCGATGCAGTTGCGGGCGAACAGGATGAAGCCCAACGGTCGCGCGTCCGCAAAGAACGCCCGTTCGTCCGCCAGCAGCGCCGGTCCGGCGCAGCCGAATGCAACCGCCAGCCGTTCCGGCTCCGGCCAACCCTCGGCGGGGCCGCCCGGTTCAGGAGGCGTCACGCGTCACCGATGTAGAGCTCCGCGGCCACGGCCGCACTCAGTTGCGGACGATGCAGTCGAGGCTGCGGTTCTTGATCTCGGCGCAGAGAGCGGCCGCCTCGCCGGCACTGGCAGAGATGATCACCCGATAGTAGGTGCGATCGTTGCTCGTGCTGGTCCGGATGATGGGTTCGCGCCCGGCGAGCAGGTCCGGCAGCAACCGGTTGAGACGCAACCACTCCTGTTCCGCCTGCTCGCGCGACAGCATCGACGCGAGCTGCACCGTGGCTCCAGACGATTGCCCCTGTTCAGCGACGGCGGCCGGTGCGGCGGCCACCGCATAGACAGGATCCTGCGGTACGGGCGCCCCCGCCGATTCGCTCGCCATCGAGGCGACGAGGGTGTCGATCGCGGTCTGCGAGCGAGGCGTATTGGCGGCAACAGTCGAAGACCCGCTGTCGAGCGCCACCGGCTGCGCATCCAACTGGCCCTGCTCAACCACAGGAAGCGGCAGCATCGGCGCGGCCAGCACGGGCGGCACGCTCACGCCGGCGATGGCGATCGGGGCGAGTGGCTCCGCCTCTGCGTCCCCGGCCTCGTCCGAAACGTCGTCGAAGGGACCCGTCGCCAGTTCCATCGGCACCGGCGGCGGACGGTCGAATATCTCCGGCGTGGGTTCGGTTATTGGCGCCTCGGGCGGCGGGAGCACGAACTCCTCGTCCGGCCGCACGTCCAGACGGCCGCCATTGACGCTGGCGAAGAATTCGTACTCGCTGCCCGGTGCGGCAATGCCACCGGGATTCTCCGGCGGCGTCTTCAGCGGATCGACCGAGGCGTGGATAGTCGCAATCTCGGCGGCGGCGTCTGGCAGCCGGTCACCGCTATAGGCAGTCCAGGCGTAGTAGGAAAAGCCGCCGACGACAGCGAGGGCGAGCCCGCTGGTCAGCGCGCGGTAGATCAGCCCTCGGCTTCTGGCCGGATCGGCCGGCAGCCGGGGACCGGGTTGCGCACGAACCGCGTCCGGGCGGCGCGGGGCATAAAGTTCCGGGGCAGCCATTACATCTCCTCAACCGGTGTCACGCCGATCAGCCCCATTCCGATCGCCAACACCGACCGCACGCCAGCCACCATGGCCATCCGTGCCCTCGTTTTCAGGTTGTCACCCTGCACCAAAAAACGGAGGTGCGACTCGTCGCGGCCCTTGTTCCACAAGGTATGAAATTCGGACGCCAAGTCATAGAGAAAAAAGGGTAAACGGTGTGCCTCATGCGCACCGGCCGCTGTTTCCACCGCGCGAGGCCAACTGGCGAGCCGCAGGATCATGGCGAGGTCCGCCGGATCGTCGAGCGGCGCCAGGTCGGCGGTGGCCAGGTCTGCGGGCGCCTGGGAGATCTGCGGAAACTCGGCGGCCGCGTGCCGCAGCACCGAGCAGGCTCGCGCATGCGCGTACTGGACGTAAAATACCGGGTTGTCGCGCGACTGCTCGCGAACCTGCTGAAAGTCGAAGTCCATCGGCTGGTCGTTGCGGCGCGAGACCATCATGTAGCGGACGGCATCCTTGCCAACTGCCTCGATCACGTCCCGCAACGTGATGAAGGTGCCGGCGCGCTTCGACATCCTGACCGGCTGCCCCCCGTCGAGCAGGCGGACCAACTGGCAGATCTTGACGTCGAGGCTGGCTTTGCCCTGGCTGATCGCGGTTACCGCAGCCTGCATCCGCTTCACATAGCCGCCGTGGTCGGCGCCGAGCACGTCGATCAGGATCGGCGTTCCGCGCCGGAACTTGTCGTAATGGTAGGCGATGTCGTTGGCGAAGTAGGTCCAGCTGCCGTCCGACTTCTTCAGCGGCCGGTCGACGTCATCACCATACTGGCTCGCCCGGAACAGAGTCTGCGGCCGCGGCTCCCAGTCCTCGGGCGCCTTGCCCTTGGGCGGCTCCGGCGTGCCGATGTAGATCAGATCCAGCGCCTCGAGCGCGGCGAAGGCGGCATCGACAGCCCCGGACTCGACCATCCCCCGCTCCGAGGAGAACACCTCCTGGGTGATCCCGAGTGCGGCCAGGTCGTCGCGGATCAGCTCCAGCATGGCGGCGATGGTGTGCTCGCGTACCAGAGGCAGCCATTCCGCCTCGCCCCTTTCGCGCAGGGCAGGACCGTGAGCCTCCGCCAGGGACTGCCCGACCGGCACCAGGTAGTCGCCCGGGTACAGGCCGGCCGGGATGGCATCGATCACCTCGCCCAATGCCTCCCGATAGCGCAGGAAGGCAGATCGGGCGAGCGTGTCGACCTGGGCCCCGGCATCGTTGATGTAATACTCCTTGGTCACCTGATGACCGGCAAAGGCAAGCAGGTTTGCCAGCACGTCGCCGACCACCGCGCCGCGTGCATGGGCCGCGTGCAGTGGCCCGGTGGGATTGGCCGAGACATATTCCACGTTGACCGGCGGCCCATCGTGCGCCGGCGCGCGGCCGTAGTCGGCGCCGGCAAGCAGCACGTCGGCAAGCTGGTCGCGGACGTAGCCGGGGCGCAGCCGCATATTAATGAAACCGGGACCGGCGACCGATACCTCCGCCATGTCCGGATCTCCGGCAAGCTGCCCGACCAGGGCCTCGGCAAGCGCGCGTGGGTTCTGGCCGGCGGGCTTGGCCAGGATCATCGCCGCGTTGGTCGACACGTCGCCGTGCAACGGATCGCGCGGCGGTTCGGCGACGATCCGCGAGACGTCCAGCCCGGGGGCCAGCTTTCCGGCTTCGCTCAGGGTATCGATGGCGCGGATCACCCGCGCATGGATATCGGCATAGAAGTTCATAGCGTCGACGATCTGACCTCGGTCAGCCGGCGATGCTCGACCTCAGCGTAACGGTCGGTCATCCCGGCGATATAGTCGGAAACCACCCGGGCGCGTTTCGCCGCGTCCGGCCCCGAGCATCGGGCCTGCCATTCCGGTGGCAGCAGTTCGGGCTCCTCAAACAGGCGCACGAACAGCTCCGCCACAACCCTCCGGGCGTTGCTGGCCATGCGGTTCACCTTGTAGTGTCGATACATGTTGCGGTGCAGGAAACCCTTCAGCTCCTTGTCCTGTACCATCATCGGCTCCGAAAACGCCACCAGCGGACGGCCCAGTGCCCGGACCTCGGCAGCCGATCCCGGTCGCTCCTCGGCGACGCGCCGCCGGGTTTCCGCAAGCAGGTCGCCGATCATGGCGCTGATCAGCCGCCGCACCGATTCATGGATCCAGCGGGAGTCATCGAGGCCGGGATAGAGGTCGCGCACCGCCCTGAAGGTGGCGAACGCGGTCGGCGCCTCCGCCAGCGCCTCGATGGTGAACAAGCCGGCCCGCAAGCCGTCGTCCAGGTCGTGATTGTTGTACGCGATATCGTCGCTCAAGGCGGCAACCTGCGCCTCCGGACCCGGAAAGGTGTCGAGCTCCAGATCCTGGATCGTCTGGTATTCGGTGATCGCCGCAGGCATCGGCCGGTCGCTCCGACGCACTGCGTTGGGCCCGGTCAGCGGCCCGTTGTGCTTGACGGTCCCCTCGAGCGTCTCCCAGCTCAGGTTCAGTCCGTCGAAAGCGGCGTAGCGGCGTTCCAGCTTGGTCAAGATCCGCAATGTCTGAGCATTGTGGTCGAAGCCGCCGAAGCGGGCCATCGCCTGGTCAAGTGCCGTTTCGCCTGCATGGCCGAAGGGCGTGTGGCCCAGATCGTGGGCGAGCGCCAGCGCCTCGGTGAGATCCTCGTCCAGCCTCAGCGCCCGGGCGATCGAGCGGGCGATCTGCGACACTTCGAGGCTATGGGTCAGCCGGGTGCGGAAATGATCGCCTTCGGCGTCGACGAAAACCTGGGTCTTGTGTTTGAGCCTGCGAAAGGCGCTGGAGTGGACGATCCGGTCACGGTCGCGCTGATAGGGGCTGCGCCCGGCCGGGTCTTCCTCGGCGATAAGCCGGCCGCGGCTCGCATCCGCAGCCGTCGCGAACGGAGCCGGGTCAGGATGGATCATGCTGCATCGCCTGTCGGCATCGTCGCTGCTGGTGGCTGGCAAGACCAGCCGGGATCTACGGGAAAGGCGCGCGCGGACCATGCGTGCGGAGCCGTCGTTTGACAATAGCAAAGCCGTACCCCAATTCTGGGCTCAAGAGAGGGCTGCGCGCCGCGCACCCGGGAGCCGGACAGTGGATCAGCAATGAGCCTGGAAACCGAGAATTCCACCAACAGCGTCGTGCCGACAGGGCCCGGCCTGGCGATCACCGAGCGTGCGGCGCGCCAGATCGCCAAGATCGTCGCCCATGAGGGCAATCCGGCGCTGAACCTGCGGATCGCGGTCAGCGGAGGCGGCTGCTCGGGCTTCCAATACGGCTTCAGCCTCGACGACGCGGTGAATGACGACGACCGGGTGTTCACGCAGTCCGGGGTGAAGGTGGTCATCGACGAGATTTCACTGGAGTTGCTGGCCGGTGCCGAGGTCGACTACGTCACCGAGATGATCGGCTCCTCGTTCCAGATTCGGAACCCGAACGCTTCCTCGTCCTGCGGCTGCGGGTCCTCGTTCGCGCTCTGAGTCCGCGCCCCCCTTCCCAGGGCCGACGCGGGCGTATAGAACCCGGGCGATGAAGATCGCCACGTTCAATGTCAATTCGATCAAGGCCCGTCTGCCCAACGTGGTGGAGTGGCTGCAGACGGCTGCGCCCGACGTCGCACTGCTGCAGGAGATCAAGTGCACCGCCGACGGGTTTCCGTTCCTGGAGATCGAGTCTGCCGGCTATGCCTGCGCTGTGCACGGCCAGAAGACCTACAACGGCGTCGCCATCCTCACCCGCAAGGAACTGGGTCCCATCGAGGACTTGCGCGAAGGCCTGCCGGAAGGCGATGGCGACGACCATGCGCGCTACCTGGAAGCGACGGTCGCCGGCGTGCGGGTGGCTTCGATCTACCTGCCCAACGGCAACCCGATCGCCACCGAGAAGTTCGGGTACAAGCTCGCCTGGATGGACCGGCTGACGGCGCATGCGGCAGCGCTGCGGCATAGCGAGATGCCGGTGGTACTGGGCGGCGACTACAACGTCTGCCCGACCGACGACGACCTCTGGGATCCGGTAGTGATGGCCCACGACGCGCTGACCCAGCCGCAGTCGCGCGCGCGCTTCCGCGCCCTCCTCCACCTCGGCTACACCGAGGCGTGGCGCGCCCTGCATTCGGAAGCGCACCAGTACAGCTTCTGGGACTATCAGGCCGGACGCTGGCAGAAGGACCAGGGCCTGCGCATCGACCACCTGCTGCTGTCGCCGCAGGCAGCGGACCGTCTGGTCGACTGCCAGATCGACCGCGTGCCGCGCGGCAAGCTCAAGGCCTCCGACCACACGCCGGTCTGGGTCGAGCTGTCGAATTGAGGCGGAACACCGCCGCGCCCGGGCGATGACGGCCATCCTGCCCGCGGATCATCCCTCCGCCCTCAGCCGCAGCCTGCCCTACCTGATGGCGTCGGCGACGGCGCTGTTCTGGTCGGGCAACTACATCCTCGGCCGCACCGTCATCGAGACTTTCCCCCCGGTGGCGCTCGCGTTCTGGCGCTGGCTGCTGGCGTGGCTGATCCTGATGCCGTTCGCCTGGAGGGCAATGCGGCGGGAATGGCCGATAATCCGTGCCTACTGGCCGCGGCTGACGCTGTTCGGACTGATGGCGGTGCCCTGCTACAACACCATGGTCTATGTCGCCTTCCACACCACAAGCACGATCAACGCTGCGGTCCTGAACTCGACCATGCCGCTGGCGATCGTGGTCATGGCCTGGGCGCTGTTCCGCGAGCGGCTGACGGCGGCCCAGGCCGCCGGAGTCCTGGTCTCGTTGATCGGGGTGCTGTGGATTGTCGCCCGCGGCGATCCGGCGACCCTGCTCGGACTCGAGGCGACGCCAGGCGACTTCTGGGTGATCGGCGCCGTCCTGGTCTACGCTCTCTACATGGTGCTGCTGCGGCTGCGCCCGGCCGGACTGGGCGGGCTGGCCTTTCTGGGCGTCAGCGTTACCGTCGGAGTCGCTGCCCTGTTGCCGGCATTCCTCATCGAACTCGTCTTCACCGGCCCGCCCGAACTGAGCTGGAGCAACGCCGCGGTGGTCACCTACATGGCCATCTTCGCCTCGATCCTGGCCTATGTGTTCTGGAACCATGCCACTGCCACCATCGGCGCCAGCAAGACCGGCGCATTCATCCATTTGATCCCGGTGATGACAACGATCCTCGCCCTCGCCTTCCTCGACGAGACGCTGCACTGGTTCCACGTCGCCGGCATGGCCGGCGTTCTGTGCGGAGTCGTGCTGGTCGCCCGCGGCGGCCGCCGGGCTGGCGTCAGTCGATGAAGATCCGGTAGCGCACGAGGTCGTCGGCGGCGACGAACCGGTCATAGAGCCGGCGCGCGGCGGCATTGCCGGTGCCGGTGTGCCAGTAAAGCCGCGCCCAGCCGTTCGCTTTGGCCAGGGACAGCAGGTCCTCGATCAGCGCATGGCCGATGCCGCCGCCGCGATGCGCCGCGTCGACGCACAGATCCTCCAGATAGCAGATCGGAGCGGTGGTCCAGGTGCCAGGGTGCAGGATGCAGACCGCGAATCCGACCACCCTGCCGGCGCGCTCTGCCAGCCGGGCGAACACCTCCGGTCGGTGGTCCAGGATGCGGGCCCATGTCGCGTCGGTGACCGACTCCGGCACGTCGGCATCCAGAGAGGTCAGGTACTGCTCCCACAGCCGGCGCCAGGCGGGGTAGTCGTCTGCGACCGGCCCGCGGATATGCAGGGCCCGTTCAATCACAATACCCATTGCCGGTCCGGCCTTCAGTTTGCATCGCGCAGCGCGTGGCTCAACCGCGCGACCAGCCGGGCAACCCCATCCTCGTCGACGACGCGGTCGTCGTTCCAGGTCACGCTGATGCAGATCGGCGGCCCCTCGGCGGGCGTCAACCGGTGGGAGAGGTTGACAAGGCCCTGGTCGCTGCCGCCCTTGAACGCCACTTGGGTCCAGTCGATTTCAGGGACGGCGCCCGGGTTGATGCTCAGCAGTTCGAGGTCGCCGACGGTCGCCATCATGTCGCACAGGGCGCGGACGGACAGCCGCCAGCCATGGGCCGTGCGTCCGTTCGCCACGGCCGCGACAGGGGGAAGGTCCACCGAGCGAAGCTCATCCAGGATCTGCCGACGCTCGGGCAGCGTGGCGCCAAGGTAGCGGCGGTATAGCCCGGCATCCGCCTTGAGCTTGAAATACTCCGCCGTAGTCAGGACCGGCGCAAACCCGGCAATCGCCTCGACCTGATCGCGTCCGACCAGGTCCATCAGCAAATCGGTGGCTGTGTTGTCGCTGACCGAGATCATCATTGCGGCCACAGTGGCGACCGTCACCGGATGTCCGTCGGGATAGGACTGCAGCATACCCGTCGGCAGCGAAGCCTGGGTTGCATCGACCCGGACGACCTGGTCCCACTGCAGCGTCCCCGCCTCGACCGCATCGCGCACCGCCGCCAGCACCGCCAGTTTGAAGGCGGAGCCGACCAGCAGTTCGGCATCGGCGTTGCGCTCGCCGAGCACCGTATCTCCGGCCACCACCAGAAGCGCCGTCTCGCCCTCGAGCTCGTCCATCGCCGCCACGACCTGCTCGACCGTGAGGTCGCGCGGCATCACCTCGTTGAACCAGATCCCGGTGAGCCGCCCTTCCTCGTCGCGCGACATCGCGACAGTCATCGTGCCGTTCTCGAAGGTAACCTCCCATTGATCGCCGGTCGGCGTGACCGCCTCCAGCGCCCCGGCCGCGGCACGCACTTGGCCGACCACCCGCGCGATCAGCTCCGGCGTAAGCTGTGCCCGCACGGCGGGTGCGATCCATTCTGCGTCCACCGTCCCCTCGACCAGGATGCGCTGGAGCAGCAGGTCGTCTTCTGCGGGGGGCTCTTCGGCCATGGCAACACTTGCCAGCGCCACCATGGCCGCGGCCGGAACCTGGACATATGCCCGAAACCATCGGCTCATGCCGTCCTCCCATCGCGTGGCAGCACCATGCGTGCGGCCCCAGCGCGGCGAACCTAGCGCAGGTACGCCTGGTCCTGCCACGGGCTTGTCGCCTCGCACCTGGATGAGTCTGCATGCTGTGAGTTGGCTGGCCGGGAAGGGATCGAACCTCCAAACCGCTGCGCGCGGTGCCGCATGAACAATGCGGTGCGTCTACCGATTTCGCCACCGGCCATCAGCCACTCACTGGCCGGAACCAGGGAAGTATGCGATTCGCCGGCCGGCGTCAACATTTCGCCCCCTCAAGCACGCAACCCACAACATGTGGGAAGACTTGCGAGCCTCCCCTCGGCAGGCCCCGACCGGTACTGCCACGAAAATGCCCCGGGTTCCGACAGAACCCCGCGCAGGCGAGCCGCGTCTCTTGCTGGAGAAGACCAGAGCCTTCGGCCAGAACACCACACAGACTCGATGGAGATCACGAAATGCTCACCAAGGCCCTCCTGCTCGCCGGAATAGCGCTCGGCGGATTTGCCGCCTCGTCCGCCGGCGTGCTGGCCGCCAGCAGCGGTGTCATGGACTGTCGGCCGCACGATTGGCACGCCTTCGGCGAAGCCATCGAGGCCCAGGACAATGACGCGCTGTTCGCCATGCTCAGCCTTCCGGAGCTTGGCAACTGCGACCCGATCATCCGCACCATCGAGGTCCTGCTCTGCGACGTCGACCCAAGCGCCTGCGCGCCGGTCGTGATCATCCCGGACCCGGTCTACACCCCGCCGACAATCATCTTCATCGTCGACGACGTCCCCCCGCCGTCACCGCCGCCCGGGCCGTTCCCAGGCCAGCGGCCAGGCGAACAACTCGGTATCGAGCAGGACCGCAGCGACAACAGTTCCGCCGGCGGCGGCGGCGGTGGCGGTGGCGGTGGCGGCGGGGGCACGCCATCCGGGCCGAGCGGCGCTGCGCCGGGTGGCCGTGGCTGATCAGCCAACCATCGCGTGATGCGCTCAGCGCCGGACCGCAAGGTCCGGCGCTGTTCGATTCCGCTCGGCTGCAATTGTGAACGAACCAGGGCAACGGCGCCGCAAAAATGCCTCGGGTCAGCACAGAACCGCAGGGGTCGGTGCCGCGACAGATGCAGCAGAAGGCGGCGGCCTTCTCCCGCGATCCGACAATCCGATGGAGATCTGAATGTTCACCAAGACCCTCTTGCTCGCCGGCATTGCCCTCAGTACGGTTGCCGGCGCATTCGGCACCGCCCAGGCGGCAAGCAGTGGCGTCATGACCTGCCGGCCCCATGACTGGAACGCCTTCGGGGAGGCGGTCGAGAACCAGGACAACGACGCCCTGATGGCGATGCTGAGCGAACCCGAGTTGCACACCTGCGACACGATCCTGAATACCATCCGCGTACTTGCCTGCTCGGCCGATCCGCTGCCGTGCCTCCAGCCGGGCGCGGGCCCCGATCCGGACTATCCCGGCGACACTCCCCCGCCCGGCGACACCCCGCCCGACGATCCGCAGGACGATCCGGACCCGCGCGACACGAGCGACACCGAGCCCGGCGAGGGGCCGTTTCCAGGGCAGCGGCCAGGTCAACCGCTCGGCATTGAGCAGTCCCGCAACGATTTCTCCGACCCGGGACCGGATGCGCCCGGCGGCGGTGGCGGTGGCGGTGGCGGCGGCAGCGAGCCCGCTCCGAGCCCCGAGCCCACCGGCCGCAACGAGGTGAGCAATTCGGCCGGCTGATCGCCGGAACTCCCGGACCGCGCACGTATGAGCGCCGGCCCCGCAAGGGCCGGCGCTCGCTGCATGTGGGGAGACCGGCTGGCGGTCAGATCAGATATCTGCGTAGACGTGGGTTTCGGCCCGGCCCCCAGGGTGGGTTACCGCGCCTAGATGGGCGGGGCCGACAGTGGCCGCGTATTTCCACAGGGTGCCGGACTGGTAGTCGGTTTCCCGCGGCGTCCACGCGTTCCGCCGCGCCGCCAGCTCCGCGTCACTGAGTTCTACCGCGAGCGTGCCGGCCCCGGCGTCGATGACAATGATGTCGCCGTCGCGGATCAGCCCGATCGGCCCGCCGACTGCCGCCTCCGGCCCGACATGGCCGACGCAGAACCCGCGTGTGCCGCCGGAGAAGCGGCCGTCGGTGATCAGAGCGACCTTCTCGCCGTTGCCCTGGCCGTAGATGGCGCTGGTGGTCGACAGCATCTCGCGCATGCCGGGCCCGCCCTTCGGACCCTCGTATCGGATCACGAGCACATCGCCTTCCTGATAGTCCCGCGCGAGCACGGCGGCCAGCGCGTCCTCCTCGCAGTCGAAGCAGCGGGCAGGGCCGCGGAACGCCAGGGTCTTCATGCCCGCAATCTTCACGATGCCGCCCTCGGGCGCGAGGTTGCCCTTCAGCCCGACCACGCCGCCGGTCCGGCTGATCGCGCGCTCGACCGGATAGACCACGTCCTGGTTGGTGGGGAACACGACGTCCCCGTAGTTCTCGGCGATGGTCTTGCCGGTGACCGTGATGCAGTCGCCGTGGATGTGGCCGGCGTCCAGCAGCGCCTTGATGACGATGCCGACGCCGCCGACCTCGAACAGGTCCTTGGCCACGTATTTGCCGCCTGGCTGCAGGTCGGCGATGTAGGGAGTCCGGCGGAAGATGTCGCAGACGTCCTCCATCGTGAAGCGGATGCCGCACTCGTGCGCGATTGCCGGCAGGTGCAGCCCGCCGTTGGTCGACCCGCCGGTCGCCGCCACGATCACCGCCGCGTTCTCCAGCGCCTTGGGGGTGACGATGTCGCGCGGCCGGATCCCGAGCTTGATCAGATTCATCACCGCTTCGCCGCTGGCTTCCGCGTACTGGTCGCGGCTCTCATAGGGCGCTGGCGCGCCGGCGGAGTTCGGCAGCGCCAGCCCCATCGCCTCCGAGACGCAAGCCATGGTGTTGGCGGTATACTGGCCGCCGCACGACCCGGCGGAAGGACAGGCCAGACACTCGAGTTCGTGCAGGGCTGCATCGTCCATCCGGCCGGCTGCATTGGCGCCGACGCCTTCGAACACGTCGATGATGGTGACGTCCCTGCCCCGGAACCGGCCGGGCAGGATCGATCCGCCATACATAAACACCGACGGCACGTTCAGCCGCACCATCGCCATCATCAGCCCCGGCAGCGACTTGTCGCAGCCGGCAAGCCCGACGATGGCGTCGTAGCAATGCCCGCGAACAGTCAATTCGACGGAATCGGCGATGACCTCCCTGCTGACAAGCGACGATTTCATTCCCGCGTGCCCCATGGCGATGCCGTCGGTGACAGTGATGGTGGTGAACTCGCGCGGCGTGCCGCCGGCGGCCTTCACCCCCAGCTTCACCGCCTGCGCTTGGCGCGACAGGGCGATGTTGCAGGGGGCGGCCTCGTTCCAGGTGGTCACCACGCCGACGAAAGGCTGCGCAATCTCCCTCTCCGACATGCCCATCGCGTAATAATAGGCACGATGCGGCGCACTCTTCGGGCCGACCGAAACGTAGCGGCTGGGCAGCTTGCTCTTGTCGAAGCTAGGATTGGCGGGCATCGGCGGCACTCCTCCAGTTCATTTCCGTTCTTGTTGTCGACTGCGGCACGGGGCCAGCAGGATTGCCGGCATCATTCTAGCCAGGACCTGGTGAGACAAGGGCACAATGCCCACGGCTGGGTTGCATGGGACGCATGCCCGGCCGCATCGCGAGCGCCGTTCTGGAAGGGCCTCCGGCCGGCCATCGGGATCGCGACCTGGAACGTGCCTCGCCATCGGGTTAGTAGTAGGCGGGGGGCGCGATGCCGTCCAGGCCTGGTGCAGCGCTTCAACGGTGCTTGGCGGGCCACGACGCCGCTAACGAGAATCAGCCCGGGAGCACGGATTGACGACGATCAGGTGGGGCATCATCGGGTGCGGCGACGTGTGCGAGGTGAAGAGCGGTCCGGGCTTGTACAAGGCCCGCGACAGCGCACTGGTGGCCGTCATGCGCCGCGACGGCGCCAAGGCGGCCGATTTCGCCCGGCGGCACGGCGTCGCCCGCTCCTATGACGACGCCGATGCGCTGATCGGCGATCGGGACGTCGATGCGGTCTACGTGGCGACCCCGCCTGACAGTCACAAGGACTACACCCTGCGCGCCGCCGCTGCCGGCAAGCATGTGCTGGTCGAGAAGCCGATGGCGCTGTCGGTGGCCGAATGCGAGGCGATGGTCGCCGGCTGCCGGGACGCAGGTGTCAACCTCTATGTCGCGTACTACCGCCGTGCCCTGCCCAGGTTCGAGGCGCTGCGCAGGCTGGTCCAGGACGGGACCCTCGGATCGATCCGCCTGGTCCTGGTGCGCCACCTGTGGTCGCCGGAGCAGGTTCCGGGTAGCGCGTGGCGGGTCGACCCCGCGATCAACGGCGGCGGCATCTTCGTCGACACCCAGTCCCACACGCTGGACTGGCTCGATCACGTCTTCGGGCCGCCCCGGCGGGTGTCCGGCGCAGCGCTGAACCAGAGCGGGCGCAGCGCTGCCGAGGACGCAGTGGGCGCCGTCCTGACCTATCCCGGCGACGTGCTTGCCAGCTTCGCCTGTGCCTACGCGGCGGACAGCTTCGAGGACTCGGTCACGATCATCGGCGACCGGGGCCGGGCCCGGATGGGCTTCCTCGGCCCCTCCCCGATCACGCTGGAGAGCACCGCCGGGACCCGGACCATCGACCTGCAGGATCCGCCCCACGTCCACCAGCCCTTCGTGCAGCAGGTGGTCGACCATCTCAACGGCGGCGCGCTGCCAGCGGGCCAGCCGGAGGCCGGCGTTCGCGTCAACCGGGCCTTGGCGCAGATCCTGGTGTCGCACTGAGCCTGGGCGCAGCCAGTTTTTGACTCGCCCCGCCCACCGTGACTAGGATGAACCGAGAAAAGGTTCCGCTTGATGGAACCAATTGAACAATTGGTTCCATAGGCCCGGAACTGGCCCGGGTATCTCAGGATCGAAAGCGACGGCGATGGGCAACGACAGCAACATCAAGGCGGCACTCGACCAGCTCTACACCGATGTCGCAGGCGGCCACATGTTTCCGTTCTGGGCGACAACCACCGACGTGCAGCACGACGAGGTGCGCCAGTTGATGGCGACCGCCCGGGCGGTCCCCTACGTCTGGAGCTACGACGCGCTGATCGGCCCTCTGCTCGAGCGCTCGGCCGAGTTGGTCAAGATGTCCGACTCGGAGCGCCGGTCGCTGATCCTGGTGAATCCCGGACTGGCGCCGCGACGTGCAACCGTCACCACCCTGTATACCGCCTACCGGCTGAACGACCCGCGCGAGGTGATGCCGCCGCACCGGCATTCGCCGAACGCGATCCGGTTCGGGCTGACCGGCACCCGCAACTTCACCGGCGTCGAGGGTGAGGATATCGAGTTCGGCCCCGGCGATATGGTGCTGACCCCGCATGACACCTGGCACAACCATGGCAACAAGGGCGACGAGCCGGCGGTGAACCTGTCCGTGCTCGACCTGCCGCTGGTGGAGGTGCTGAATGCGATCTACTTCGAGCACGACTACAAGGAGGACGCGGTCGCCAAGGCAGAGCAATCGGCGCGTTTCGACCCGGACTATTCGCGGCGCATCTACGGCCAGGGCGGTCTGATGCCCCGTTTTGTCTCTCACGCGCGCGGCACCGGCGGCGCCTCGCCGATGTACGTCTACCGATGGGAGCCGATGCGCGCGTTCCTCGAGGAGCACCGCGACCGGGACGGCGACCCCTACGAGGCGCTGAAGGTCGAGTATATCGATCCGACCAACGGCGAGCCGGTGTTCAAGACCATGACCTTCTTCGCCCAGATGCTGCGTCCGGGCGAGACGACGCGGCCGCTGAAGCAGACCGCGAGCCTGCTGGTGTCCCCGTTCGAGGGCCCGGCCGGCCATTCCATCATCGACGGCACGCGCCACGACTGGAGCCGGTTCGATACGCTGGCGGTCCCCGGCGGGAGCTGGTGCCGTCACGTGAATGAGACCAATGAACCAATCGTGCTGTTCGTCGCCAGCGACGAGCCGGCGCTGAAAAAGCTCGGCCTGTTCAAGCAGTGGGGACAGACGCCAGACGGCGACGTCGTCAAGCTGGCCTGAGCGGCGGCGCACCGACCGGAGAATCCATGAGCAAGTCCCTCGCGACGAAATTGATCGCCCATATCGACTGCCCGGGCGGCGGGCAGGTCTGGGTCGACGGCACGACCCTCTACGTCGGCCACATGCGCAACCCCAGCGGTACTTCCATCTACGACGTCTCCGACCCGACCTCCCCGAAGCCGCTTGCGCGCATCGAGGTACCCGCGGGCTGGCACTCGCACAAGGTGCGCGCCCAGGACGGCATCATGATCGTCAATCACGAGCGCTTCGGCCGCGAGAACCCCGAATACGGCGGCGGCATCGCGATTTACGACGTCGGGGATCCAGCCGCGCCGAAGCAGATCGGCAAGTGGATGACCGCCGGCAAGGGTGTCCACCGCTACGACTTCGACGGCCGCTACGCCTACATCTCGCCGACCGCCGAAGGGTATGTCGGCAACATCGTGATGATCCTCGACCTCAAGGACCCGACCCGGCCCGACGAGGTTGGACGCTGGTGGATCCCCGGCCAATGGGAAGCCGGCGGCGAGGCCTATCCGTGGGACGACTGGGTGCCGCCGCGCTGCCATCATCCGTTGCGGGTGGGCGACCGGCTGTATGTCAGCTACTGGCACCACGGCTTCTTCATCCTCGACATCGCGGACATGAGCCGGCCGCAGCTGGTCGCCGCGCGCAACACCACCGCCTCCTTCCCGCACCCCACCCACACCTGCCTGAAGATGCCGATGCCGCTGAAGGGGCGCGAGGTCATGATCGTCGCCGACGAGGACGTGGCCAAGCTTTACCCAGCCGCGCCCGCCTTCGCCTGGGTCTACGACATCAGCAACGAGCACGACCCGATCCCGATCGGCACCTTCCAGGTCGAGGGTATCGACTCCGACGGTCGCCCGCAGGAACAGATGACCGGCTGCCACCAGCCGTCCGAGCGCCTGACCGGAACCAGCGTCGTGCCCTTCGCCTGGTTCGCGCAGGGACTGCGGCTGATCGACTTCGCCGATCCGTTCCGCCCACGGGAGGTAGGCTACTACGAGCCTGAACCGCCGGCCGGCTTCGCCCGCTCCTCCTCCAATGACGTCACCCTCGACAGCCGCGGCCTGATCTACCTGATCGACCGGCAGAATGGCGTCGACATCATCGAGACCACTGCCTTCTAGGGACCGCAACGATGACCACGCCCAGCCCGCTGATCACCCCGATCGGCAAAAAGAATCCGAACCTGCCTTTCCACCCGGCCGTGCGCGCCGGTGATTTCATCTTCGTCTCCGGCCAGGTGGCGAAGGACGAGGCCGGCGCCATGGGCAACGGCCCGATCGAGGAGCAGACCCGCCAGACCATCGAAGCGATCCGCCGGATCCTGAACCAGGCCGGCGCCGACCTCGGCGACGTGGTCAAGATCACCGTCTACCTGGAGGATGCTCGCAACTTCGGCCGCTATAATGGTGTATTCAAAGAGTATTTCCCAGAAGGAAACATCGCCCGCACGACCGTGGAAGCGCGCGCGGTGATCGACACCAAGATCGAGATGGACGCGGTCGCCTACAAGCCGCTCCAGTCCTGACCAGAGCCGCGCATCGCGCGGTGCATCAGCGGAGAATGTGATGAAGCTACTGGGTCGCAGCACGTCGGGCAACGTGCAGAAGGTCGTCCTGCTGCTGGAGGAACTCGGCGCAGACTACACACGCGAGGATTTCGGCAAGCAGTTCAACAACACCGCGAGCGAATTCTACCTCGGCATGAATCCCACCGGTAAGGTGCCGACGCTCGTCGACGGCGAGGTGGCGGTGTGGGAATCGAACACCATCCTGCGCTACATCGCGGCCAAGGTCGGCTCGCCGCTCTATCCCACCGACCTCGCCGCCCGCAGCCATGTCGACCGCTGGATGGACTGGCTGCTCGCCACCCTCTACGACCTCCACCTCGCCGGCTTCAAGGCGACGCGCGCGAACGAGCCGATCTCCGAGGAGACGGCAAAGGGGCTGGGCGAGGCGCTGTCGCTGCTCGAAGCCCAGCTGGAGAAGACCGACTACATCGCCGGCGACCAGATGACGATTGCCGACCTGGCCCTGGCGCCGATCGTCCATCGCTGCCTCAACTTCCACGTCGACCTGCCCGACCTGCCGGCGCTGCGCGCCTGGCATGCCGACCTCGCGGCCCGACCTTCCTTCAAGAAGGCGATCGGCTAGCGCCATGGCCGCTGCAGCCGTAATCGGCCTCGGCACCATGGGCGCCGGCATCGCGGCGACGATGGCGCGCGCCGGCGTCGCGGTGCGCGCAACCGACATCAGGCCGGAGGCGATCGACAAGGCGCGCGCCGATCTGCCCGCCATCGCCGGCGTCCTCGACCGGCTTGGAATGCCGACCGTGGGCGACGCAACTGCCGTGACCTTTTGCGCGACCAATGCCGAAGCCGTCGACGGCGCCGATCTGGTGCTGGAGAACGTGCCGGAGAATCTCGACCTGAAGCGCGACGTGTTCCGTGTGCTCGATGGCCTGGTCGGCCCCGGCTGCATCCTCGCCTCCGACACCTCCGGGATTCCGATCACGCAACTCCAGTCAGTGGTGTCGCATCCGGAGCGCGTGGTCGGCATGCACTGGTCGAACCCGCCGCACCTCATCCCGATGATCGAGGTGATCGCGGGCGAGCAGACCAGCGAAGCGACCGCCACCTGGATGGTCGACTTCATCAAGGGGCTGGGCCTGCTGCCGGTCCGCGTGGCCAAGGACGTACCCGGCTTCGTCGAGAACCGGATCCTCTACGCGATCATGCGCGAGGCGGTGGACCTGGTGGAGCGCGGCGTGATCGAGCCGGAGGCGCTGGACACCTGCGTCTCCTGGGGCATCGGCTACAAGCTCTCGGTCATCGGTCCGATGGCGCTGCTCGACATGGCCGGGCTCGACATCTACCGGTCGGTCGCGAGCTATCTCAACGCCGACCTCTCCAATCGCGCCGACGTCAGCCCGTTCGTCACCGCCCGCACCGATCAGGGCGCCCTCGGGATCAAGTCGGGCAAGGGCATGTACGACTATGCCGGTACCGATATCGCCGCGCTCCGCGCCGAGCGCGCGAAGAAATTCGTCGCCGTCCGCCGCGCCATCGAGGGACGGGATTGAGATCGAATCATCGTCACCTGAATGAATCGCCATGGCCGGGCATGACAACCGAACGGGAGAGGGGGAACTCGCATGAACCGATTTGACGGCCGAGTGGCCATCGTGACCGGCGCGGCGCAGGGGATCGGCGCCGCGGCTGCCGCGCGGCTGGCGTCCGAGGGCGCAACCGTCGCTTTCGTCGACATCAACGAGCAGGGTGCCGCCGCCAAGGCCAATGCGGCCGGCGGTGCGGCATTCGCGGTGGGCTGCGACATCGGCGATCCTGAGTCGGTGTCCGCCCTGCACGAGGCCGTCGTCGACCGCTGCGGCAGGGTCGACGTGCTGGTCAACGCCGCCGCCATCGTGCCATTCGTGCCCTGGAACGACCTCACCTTCGAGGAATGGCGCCGGGTGCTGCGGGTCAACCTCGACGGCCTCTACCTGATGTGCCGTGCCTCCTCCGACATCATGCGCAAGGGCGGCTACGGACGGATCGTCTCGATCTGCTCCAACTCCATCCTCGCCGGCACGCCGAACATGGCCCACTACGTCGCCTCGAAGGGCGGCGTGCTCACCTTCTCCCGCGCGCTGGCGACAGAGCTTGGCGGCGATAAGATCACGGTCAACTGCGTGGCACCCGGCCTCACCGACACCGAAGGCGTCCAGCAGACGCCGCACAAGGAAGCGTTCGGTTTCGTCGAGATGCTGCAGGCGATCAAGGGCCGCGGCACCGCGATGGACATCGTGCCGGCCATCGCCTTCCTCGCCTCCGAGGAGGCGCACTGGATCACCGGCCAGATGCTCAACGTCGATGCCGGCATGGTGCGCTGGTAAGGGATCCGATGCCTGTCACCGCCTTTTTTTCCGATGAGCGCTGTTTCTGGCATTCCGGCGACCGGTACGCCTTCCTGGCACCGGTGGGCGGCTTGGTCCAGCCGTTGGCCGCCGCCGGCCTGCCGGAGAACCCGGAAGGCAAGCGCCGGCTGAAAAACCTGCTGGAGGTGACCGGCCTCATGCGCGAACTCGACGTTCGCACCGCGGAGCCGGCCACCGATCAGGACCTGCTCCGGGTCCACACGCCCGACTACATCGCCGCCTTCCGGGAGCTGAGCGCCAAGGGCGGCGGCGAACTCGGCCAGCGCACACCGTTCGGCCCCGGCGGCTACGAGATCGCGGCCCTATCGGTTGGCCTGGTCAAGGCGGCCCTGCTCGGCGCGCTTGCCGGCGAGTTCCGCAGCGCCTATGCGCTGGCCCGCCCGCCCGGCCACCATTGCCTGCCGCACTACCCGATGGGCTTCTGCCTGCTCGCCAACATCGCGATTGCGATTGAGACGGCGATCGCCGCCAAGGCGGCGGCCCGCATCGCCATCGTCGACTGGGACGTACACCACGGCAACGGCACGGAGGCGATCTTCATCGAGCGGCCGGACGTACTGACCATCTCGCTGCATCAGGACCGCAACTACCCACTCGACACCGGCAGCGCGGATGTCCGCGGCAGCGGCCCGGGCGAGGGTTTCAATATCAATATCCCCCTGGCGCCAGGCGCCGGCCACGACGCCTATCTCTACGCCTTCGACCGGATTGTGGTGCCTGCGCTGCGCCGCTTCAGGCCGGAGGCGATCGTCGTCGCCAGCGGCTTCGATGCATCCGGCGTCGACCCGCTCTCGCGCACCATGGCAATGGCGGTGACCTTCGGGGAGATGACGCGACAGCTGATGGCCGTAGCCGACGAGGTCTGCGCCGGCCGGATCGTCATGGCCCACGAAGGCGGCTATTCAGAGGTCCATGTCCCCTTCTGCGGACATGCGGTCATCCAGACGCTCGCCGGCTCCGGCATTACCGCACCCGACCCGCTGGAGCCGCGAATCCGCGGCCAGCAGCCCGGCCCCCGGGTCCAGGCCTTCCACCGCGAGCTGATCGACGAACTGGCCGACCTGTTCGCTACTGGGTAGCGGCACGGCCCGCTACTCCGGCTCGACGGAGCAGACGACCCGTCCCTCCAACCTGCAGGTTACGACATAGGCCGATGCATTGCCTGACCGGATCGTGGTCAAGGGAATGTCGGCCCTGGTGCCGTCCCAGTCGTGGTCAGCGCCGCACAGCAGGTTTTCGACCAGCATCGGCGAGCCGGCATGGCTGCCATAGGCGAGCACGCCGGATCCCGGCTGGCGTTCGAACATGAGCGAGACCTCGCCACCGGACGCCACCGGATCGGGTGTGCGCGTAACGAAATGCGCGAGCAGGACGACACAGCGCATCGCCCGGGGCGACTCGTTCTTCAGGTCCACCGTCACCGGGGCAAAGCCGCCGTGCGGCGGTGCCACGTAGCCGTCCGCCAGTCCGCTGCCTGCCATCAGCAGGGCGCCCAATACTGCGAGCCCGGTGCGTCTTGCGGCGCTCATCGCACCGCCGCACCGACGCCAGCCCGCGGATCATGCGGCGGAAGAACCGGCCGGCCGGCGATCACGTCGCTTGCCCGCTCCGCGATCGCGATGACGGCAGCGTTGATCGGGCCGCTGGTGATCGACGGCATCACGGAAGCGTCGACGACGTAGAGTCCCTCCAGCCCCCGCACGGCGAGATCCGGCCCGACCACCGCCTCCTCGTCCACGCCCATCCGGCAGGTGCCGCACGGGTGGTGGTGGGTGTAGGCAGCGCGCTGGACGAAGTTCAGCCGTGCGGCAGGACTGGCCAGGTCGTCGGGCTTCGGCAGCAGCTCCTCCGCCCGCCAGTCGGCCAGCGCCGCGGCCGAGCCAACCGCCCGGGCCCAGTCCAGCGCTTCCAGATAGCGACGCCGATCTTCCTCGTGCGCAAGATAGGCGGGATCGATGCGTGGCTGGACTGCAGGGTCCGGCGACGTCACCGTGATGCTGCCGCGGCTCTGCGGGTGAGTGAAGCCGTAGAGGATGGTGTAGGCGGTACCGGCGGGGATGGGTACGAAAGCCTCCGTCGTCGCTGGCGCGATCACGCAGGCCAGCACCAGTTCCGGCGCCGCCCCGGCGCCTTCGCCTGCGATGTACATCAGGGATTCCGAATGCTGGTATCGCGACGGGGGCACCGGCCGAGTGCTGCGGTAGACGTTGCCGCCGGAGAGCAGGTGGTCGTGCAGGTTCCGCCCGACCCCGGGCAGGTCATGGCGTACCGCGATGCCGGCCGTGGTCAGTATGTCTGCGGACCCCACCCCCGACCGCAGCAGCAGTACCGGCGAACCGATTGCTCCTGCCGCCAGGATCACGCCGCGCCCTGCCCGGATCTCCTCCCTGCCGGTTTCGCCGCGCACCGCAACGCCGCGGCATCGGCCGGCGTCCAGGATCAGCCGCTCGGCGGTCCGACCGGAGAGAATCGACAGGTTCGATCGCGCGCGCACCGCTTCGGTCAGATAGGCGTCGGCGACTGTCTGCCGCCGGTTCCCTTCGATGGTCAGCGTGTTGACCGTCGCGCCGGCCATCTGCGGGCCGTTATGCTCGTCCGTGGGTGCGACGCCGCGCTCGATCCCGGCGGCCATATAGGCCTGCGTCACCGGATGCGGATCGGCCGGCTGGATCAGATGGACCGGCCCGTGAATGCCATGCCAGGGAGACGGCCCGTGCGGCGAGTGCTCCGAACGAATGAAGTAGGGCATCAGGTCGCGGTAGCCCCAGCCGGCGCAGCCGGCACGCTCCCACGCCGCGAAATCGTCGGGATGGCCACGGACATGGGCCATCGCATTGATGCAGGAAGAGCCGCCGATGCCTTTGCCGCGCGGCCAGGCATGGGCCCGCCCTCCGGCGTGGTGCTGTGGCACGGTTGCATGCTGCCAGTCGACCGCCGATCCCTGGAGCGATGGCCAAGCCAGCGGATCTGCGACCGCAGGATCGCATATCTCGTGCCCTGCCTCGACCAGGGCGATATGAAAAGCCGGATCCTCGCTGAGGCGGGCAGCCAGCACGCAGCCGGCGGTGCCGGCCCCAATAATCACATAGTCATACTCAGTACTCATGCTCTGAACGATCTGACAAACTCTATAACATCAAAGTATTTACAGAGCGGTATGTATGCATTATTATAAAGCATTGGGTATGAAGCGGGGAGAACGACGATGACGCGCGAACACATCCGGAAGGCGGTGCTGACGCTGACTTCGGGCCCGGTCCAGGGTTATCCCGAAGTCCTGCTCGCCATGGCGCGCCCCCTCGGCTACGACTATGACCCGAGCTTTCTCCAGTTCTATGAGGAGGTGGCGCTGAAATGCGCCCGGGCCATGCGCTGGCCGGACCCGGCCTTGATCATCCAGGCCGAGCCGGCGGTGGCGATCGAAGCCGCGGCGGCCTCGCTGATCGGCCGCAACGACGTGGTGCTGAACCTGGCCTCGGGTGTCTACGGCAAGGGCTTCGGCTACTGGTCGGCGCGCTACCACAAGCACATGGTCGAGATCGAGGTACCCTATAACGAGGCGATCGCGCCGGAGGCGGTCGCCAAGGCCCTGCAGGACAACCCGGGAATCTCGATCGTCTCGGTGGTGCACCACGACACGCCGTCCGGCACGGTCAACCCGCTGAACGAGATTGGCGCGGCGGTGCGCGCGCAAGGCGCCCTGCTGCTGGTCGACGCCGTGTCCTCCTTCGGTGGGATGGACGTGCATCCCGCCGACTGCCATGCCGACGTGTTCATCACCGGCCCCGGCAAATGCCTGGGTGGCACGCCCGGCGTGACCATGATCGCCGTCAGCGACCGCGCCTGGAAACACATGGACGCCAACCCCGATTGCCCGACCGCCTCGGTCCTCAGCCTGCGCGACTGGCAGCATGCCTGGAGCAAGGACAAGCCGTTCCCGTTCACGCCTTCCGTGGCCGAGATCGCCGGTCTCGACGCGGCGATCGACCTGTACCTCGCCGAGGGGCCGGAGAACGTCTGGGCCCGCCACGCGCGTACCGCAAGGGCCTGTCGCGCCGGCGCACTGGCGATGGGGCTCAGCCTGTGGCCCGCACGCGAGGCGATCGCCTCTCCTACCACCACTGCCATTGCGGTCCCCGACGGCATGAGCGACAGCGCGATCATCGCAGCGGCACGCAGCACCTATGGCGTCATGCTGTCGATCGGGCGCGGCGAGACGCTCGGCAAGCTGATCCGCGTCGGCCACATGGGGCCGACCGCCGAGCCGATCTACGCCGTCGTCGCGCTCACCGCGCTCGGCGGTGCGCTCCGCCAGCTCGGTTTCCCGGCCGACGTAGCCGCCGGCATCGAGGCGGCGATGGCCGTGATCGAAGAGGTATAGGGACGACACTAGGCGTAGTACCCCGGCGCCTTGATGTAGCCGCCGAAGCTTTCCGGGTCGTGGCTGTAGAACAGCTCCGCATCGTGCTTCTCGGCCAGCGCCTTCAGCCGGACCATCGACTTCAGGCTTTCGGTCGGGTCGAGGTGGAAACTGGAGATGCACATCATGTCCAGGTTCTTCTTGCTGTAGCACGCGTCGGCGGTGAACAGCATCGGCCGCCGGTTGGCGAGTTCCACCATCATCGAGTAGTGACCGGCAGTGTGACCCGGCGTCTCGAACAGCCACAGCCCCTTGGCGATCTCCTGGTCGCCGGTGACGGTCTCGTAGCGCGGCGTGTACATGTCGAGCGCCGGGTCGGCGGCGGCACCTGCCTTCTTGCGTGCCAGCTCGGAATCGAAGCTCAGGTCGGAATAGCCGAGGTGCTCGAACGGCTGGTGACAGCTGCATGCCTCCAGCTCCTTGGCATGACAGACCGTGCAGGCGGCGGTCAGGTACTTGTTCCCGCCGCAGTGATCGAAATGATAGTGGCTGTTGATGACGTAGTTGATGTCTTCCGGCCGCCTGCCGATCTGCGCCAGCGCCCCGGGCAAGGTCTGCTCGGGCGTCTGCATCGGTTTTTCGAACGGCAGCACCTTCATCACATGGTCGTAGTCGTAGCCGGTATCGAACACGTAGAGGCCGTCGGCATGCTCGACCAGTACCGAGTAGCACGGAAAGCGCAGCTCGCCGCCGGGCCCGCGGTTCCAGAACGCGTGGAAACCGTCGATCACCAGCGTGCCGCCGTCGAGCAGATAGACCTTGGTATCGGTCATGGTCTGGGTCCCTCCCCCACTGATCCACGATGTTGCCCCCGCCTGCGCGGACGCACAGCGCCATTGAACATGATCCGCCGCGTCAACGCACACCCCTGCGATAAGGCAGCCCGAGCGCGGGCGGCAGCCGGCTGTTGCGGCCGAAGGCGATCAGCACCACGATCACCATCGCGAACGGCAGCATCTGGATCACGTCCGTCGGCACGTTGACGCCGGCCACCTGCATCGCGGTGGTCAGCGACAGGCTGACCCCGAACAGGAGGGCGCCGATCAGCACCCAGGTCGGCTTGCCCCGGGCCAGCATCGCCAGCACGATGGCGATGAAGCCGGCGCCGCCGGTCATGAACGGCAGGAACAGGCCGCCGCCGACCGTCGACAAAAAGGCCCCGCCGATGCCGGCAAGCAGGCCGGTGCTGAGGACCGCCAGCGTGCGCGTGGTCCTGACGCTGACCCCTGCCGCATCGAGTGCCGCGGGCTTGTCGCCGGCTGCATGCAGGTTGAGGCCGATATGGGTCCGGCGGAACAGCCAGACCATGACGAAAGTCAGCAGCACCGCCAGATAGACCACCGCCGGCCGGTCGAACAGCGCCGTGCCGACATAGGGCAACTCGCTCAGGCCTGGAATTGGCAGCGTGTCGATCCGGTGCAGGCGCGGATAGCTGCGGCTGAACTCGAAATGATGCTCCAGCGCTGTAAGCCCTTCGGCGCCGAGCGTGATCGCGATGCCGACCACGATCTGGTTCATGCTGCCGATCACACAGAACAGCACCATCAGCAGCGCGGCCGCCATGCCCGCAATCCCGCCGACGACGAAGCCGAGCGTGAACGAGTCCGAGTAGTAGGCGGCGACGAATCCGGCATAGGCGCCGAGCAGCATCATGCCCTCGATGCCGATGTTGAGCACGCCCGCCTTCTCCGAGATCTGCTCGCCCAGCCCGGCCAGGAGCAGCGGCACGCCAGCGGTCACTGCGCCGAGCAGCAGGGTGCCGATGAAGGCCTCGGTCATCAGGTCGCCCATCATGCCCTCCGCTTCTGGCGCTCATGGTCGAGATACTCGACCACCGCCAGGAACAGCAGCAGCAGGGAGACCAGGACGAGGACGAAGAAGTTCGGCACCCCGACACGGCGAGCAGCGCTCTCGCCGCCGATCATCAGCACCGCGAAGAGAAAGACGAAGGCGATCACCCCGAAGCCGTTGAAGCGCGCCAGGAAGACCAGCGGGATGACCAGGATGCCGTAGGCCGGGTTCCAATCCGCCTGGATTGTGCCGTGCACGCCCATGGTGTCGACAGCCCCGCCGACTCCGGCGAGCCCTGCGCTCAGGGCGAAGGCAACGAAGGTGAGCCGGCGGACGTCGATGCCGGCGTGCACCGCTGTGCGCGGGTTGCTGCCGATGATCTGCAGCCGCAGGCCGAGCGCGGTATGACTCATCAGGTAGTGCACGCCGAGCACCGCCAGCAGGCCGAGTATCACGCCCCAATGCACGGTGCTGTCGCCGAGACGGGCCAGCCGGTCGGTCACCGCCAGCGTCGCGGTCTGCGGCACCGTCGTCGTCGGGTCGTTGAACACGATCTTGATCAGGATGTTCGCCAGGCTGACCCCGAGGAAGCTCATCATCAGGGTGGAGATGATCTCGTTGATGCCGTGCACCGCCTTGAGGAAGGCAGGCACCACCGACCAGATGGCGGCCACCGCAAAGGCGACGGCGAAACAGACGACCACCATCAGCCCGTGCGGCAGGTGCGGTACCAGCGCCGGCGCCAGCGCCGCCACGACGACGGTCGCCAGCAGGAACTGGCCATCCACGCCGAGGTTCCAGAGTCCCGCCCGGAAGGCCACGATCAGCCCGGCCGCGATCAGCAGCAGGGGGGCCATCCGCGTGATCGACGCCTCGAGCCCGGTCGTGCTCAGCAGTCCACGCTCGATGACGAAGCCGTAGTAGGCAATTGGATCGGCACCGAGCGCCAGCAACAGCAGACCACCGGCGACAAGTGCCAGCAGCACCGGGAGCAGCACCCGGACGGCACTCACCGCCGCCTCGCCCGTCGCCGTCATCGCCGATCCGATGTCCGGTGGCAGCGCATCGCCTCTGACGGCGAATTGTCCATGTCCCGGGCCTCAGGCCGCATGGGCCGCGCCCGTCATCAGCTGCCCGATCTCCGTCTCCGCCCCGGGGCGGTTGTCGACGATGCCGCGGATGATGCCGCGGTCCATCACCGCGACCCGATGGCAGGTCTCCAGCAGCTCGTCCAGTTCGGTCGAGATCACGACCAGGCAGGCATCAGGCGCGCCCGCGCCCTCCCGGATGCGCTGCCGGGCCAGCCGCGTGGTCTGCAGGTCGAGGCCGTAGGTCGGCTTGTTGAAAATGACCAGCTGCGCGTCGGGCGCCAGTTCGCGGGCCAGCAGCACCTTCTGGATGTTGCCGCCCGAAAGCCGCGCGATCGGCGTGCGCTCCGAGGGCGTGCGGACGTCGTGCGCGCCGATCAGGGCGCGCGCGTGCGTATTGATCGCGCCCCAGCGGGTGCGGCCGGATGTCCAGAACGGCGCCTGACCGATTTGCTTCAGGACCAGGTTCACCGCCACCGAGTGCTGCGCCGCGGTGCCCTCGTCCATCCGCTCGTCGGTGATGTAGCGGACGCCGCGCTCCCGGCGCTGGTGCACACCCAGCCGACCGATCTCCTCCCCGTTGAGGGTCATCGTCCCGGCGGACAAAGGCCGCTGACCGGCCAGCACCTCGGCCAAATGCTTCTGCCCATTGCCGTCGACCCCGGCGATACCGAGGATCTCGCCGGGCCAGGCCTGCAGAGAGACCTCATGCAGCGGGCACTCCCCGCGCTCGCCGGTAGTGGCGACCACGGCAAGGCTGAGCTTGGCGGGGCCGGACCGATCGACGGCGGGAAGCCAGTGCGCCCGGTCCGCACTGCCGACCAGCACCTCCTCCAGGTCGTCGGGCGCCTCCACCCGTCCGAACATCATTGCAATCACCGCGTCGATGACCTGCGGCTCGTCCATCGCGCGCAGCTGTTCCGGCGTCAGGGCGCCGACGACACGACCCAGCCGCAGCACGGAGATCCGATCGGCCAGCTGGTAGGCCTCGCGCAGCTTGTGGGTGATGAACACGACCGCAACCCCATGATCACGCAGGCGGCGGACCACGACGCCGAGTTCCTCCACCCCCTGCGGCGTCAGCATGGAGGTCGGCTCGTCGAGGATCAGCACCAGCTCGCCGTGCCAGAGCGCGCGCATGATCTCCACCTGCTGCTGCTCGCCGAGGGACAGGCGGCCGACCAGCGCGTCCGGGTCCAGCCGCACCGACAGCAACCCGCTCAGTTCCTGGTAGCGTGCCAGAGTGCGCGCGCGGCTGTAGCGGCGCCACCAGGGCGAGCCGAGCATCAGGTTCTCCAGGATGGTCAGGCTCGGGATCAGCAGCACGTGCTGGTAGACGGTGCCGATGCCGAGCTTCAGCGCGTCGCTGGGCGCCTGCAGCCGGACCTCGGCGCCGGCGACCGCAATCCGGCCGGTATCGGGCTGCTGCATCCCGGACATGATGCCGATCAAGGTCGATTTGCCGGCGCCGTTCTCGCCCAGGAGCGCATGCACCTCGCCCCGCCTGAAGGCGAGCGAGATATCGTCGTTGGCCAGCACGCCGGGAAAGCGTTTGCTGATCCCGGTCAGCGTGATTGCCGTATCGTCGGCACCTGCCGGGGAGGCGTGCATCGGCTGTTCCATCCGCTCCGCGCGCGCGGGCTGCCCTGCATCATGCCCGGCTCTGTCCCCGGGCATGATGCTCGTCAAGTCGTCAAAGCGCCACGGCCGGGCCGGACCCGGCCATAGCGGAATCGGGTGAGGTTGCGCCCTATTCGGCGCCCTCCTCGACCGATGTCATCAGCGCCCGTACGTCCTGGGCGTCGGTGACGAGATCGACCGTGACGTCTCCCGCGATGAGCTGGTCGCGCAACTGCATCACGGTTGTCCAGACATCATCCGGGATGTGTTCCGTCTGCAGCAGCTGGACCGAATCGTCGGCGAGGCCGATTGCGTAGCTCTCGGTACCGAAAGTGCCGGCCTGCAGATCCTCGACCATCGCGCTGTACACCGGAACCATGTTCCACAGCACCGACGACAGCAGGAAGCCCTTGTCGAGCTCGCTCTTGTCGCCGATCACATCGATGAACCAGGCCTGTTCGCCGTCGGTCGCCGGCGTGGTCTCCACCGCCTCGATCATGCCGAAGCTCGAGCCGTTGCCCTGGCCGAAGATGATGTCGGCGCCGGCCGAGATCACCGACTCGGTGACCCGCCGTCCGCCCGCGGCATCGCCGTAGGCGGCCGGGCCGATCACGGCATAAACGATGCCGACGTCGTTGCCCGAGTGGCGGACTCCCTGGGCGAAGCCGGCGGACTGGGAGTTCCAGGACGGCGGCTCGCCCGAGACGACGATGCCGACGGTGCCGGTCCGCGTCATCAGCGCGGCCATATGGCCGGCCAGGAACGCGCCCTCGTGGCCGTGCAGGGTGTAGTCGGCAACCAGCCCCGGTACCATGCCGTCCGGGGTGTCGACGATCGCCACCGGGACGCCGGTTTCCGCGGCAATCTCCGGAGCCGCGGTGTTGTACCCGCTGGCGTGGGCGATCATCAGCCCGGCGCCTTCCTCGGCGAGTTCGCGCAGCGTCGGACGCACGTCGCCGTAGCCCAGCCCTTCGGCAGGCAGGAATTCAAGCCCGTATTGCTCGGCAACGGTGCGCGCCGCGTCCACGCCCTGCTGGTTCCAGCCGTAGTCGGTGCCCTGCTCGGGCACCAGCACCGCAATGCTGGTCAGCTCCTGCGCAGACGCACTCTGGTCCATTGTGAGCGGGGCCGCGATCAGCACCGCCACCGCAGCAGACGTCATCAACCCGAGCCTCAACGTGGAATGCTTCATCTACCGGCCTCCTCTGCTTTGCCACCCGGAACCAATTTGGTTCATTCTCTCGCACCAGCGGCACCAATCTTGTAACATGACACCACACCGCAGCCGCTTGTCAACATGACCTCCGGCGGTCCGACGCGCCTCCACCGGGCAGGTCCGCCCGATTGCTCATCGTAACCTCGCCCCGGGTGCGTGTTGAGCGGAAAGTGAGGGCGCCGACGGGGGATTGCAGCGCTGGCGCTTCGGCACCAATCGCCGTGTTGCGGCTTTGCCTGCGGTGCAATTCGCAGTAGATTTGGTTCGGTCCCTGCCGGGTTGCGGTGCATCGCGCGCCGGCAGGGCCTGTGAACGGAGCTGCAATGGAACGCTACGGTCAGACCCTGGACGTGTTGCGCCAGATGCTTGCCGACTGGATGCGTACGGCCGATGGCCGCGTGCCGCCCGAGCGCGTCCTGTCGGACCAGCTCGGGGTCGGTCGCCGCCTGCTGCGCCGCGCTCTCGCCGCGCTGGAGCAGGAAGGCGTTCTGACCCGACGCCAGGGCAAGGGCACGTTTGTCGTCGGCAGGGCGTCTCCGAGCGGAACGGAGGCAGCGGCCGCGACCATGGTGGACATCGGTTCGCTCGCCCAGTGCGCAAACCCGGTGGAACTGGTCGAGCTGCGCCTGATTCTGGAGCCGATCATGGCGCGGCTGGCGACGCTGCACGCCTCGCAGCAGAACGTGGTCCAGCTGCGCGCGCTCGCCCGACGTACTCGCGAGGCGACCAACCATGAGGACTATCAGGCCGCCGACAAGGCGTTTCACCGCCGCATCGCCGAGCTCTCGCACAATGCGCTGTTCCTGATCCTGCACGATACGCTGAGCACGGCGCTCAGGGACGAGGCGATGGCCCGATTCGGCGAGAACGGCCATTGCTTCAAGCGTCAGTCCACCCACGTGTCGTTCCACGATGCGATTGTCGACGCGATCGCCGCCCGCGACAGCGCGCGCGCCGAACAGCTGATGCAGGACCATCTCGGCGACGTCCACCAGAAGCTGTTCATCGACGCGATGCCAGCCGGCTATCGGTTGCGCCGCGATCTCGCCGCCGAGTAGCCCGCCCGGCTGCGAGAACTAGGCCGGCACCGGCTCCCGCATGAACGCGACATCCGGCGACAGGGGCGGGCGGCCGCGGATCATGTCGGCGGCGCGCTCGGCGATCATCACGATCGGCGCATTGATGTTGCCGCAGGTGAGCTGCGGCATCACCGAAGCGTCCACCACCCGCAGCCCTTCAGTCCCGCGGACGCGCAACTGCGGATCGACAACGGCGAGGACATCGGCGTCGGTTCCCATCCGACAGGTGCCGAGGGGATGGTGGACCGTGATCGAGGTCATCCGGATATGCTGGTCGATCTCGGCCTGCGCAGTCTTGGTCGAGCCCGGCGCGATCTCGCGGGCGATGAACGGTTTCAGCGCCGGCTGGCTGGCGACGTCACGGGCCATCTCCACACCCGCCCGCAGCGTCTGCCAGTCTGCAGGTGTCGACATGAAGTTCGACCGGATCTGCGCCAGCGCCAGCGGGTCGGCACTGGCCAGCCCCACCCTGCCCCGACTCTCCGGCTGCAGCATGACGATGCGGCAGGCGAAGCCGTCGGTGAACGGCCGCTTGAACGGCTTGAAATAGGGCCAGGCGCCGAGTGGGGCCGCGGTAAACAGGAACTGGATGTCGGGCAGCGCCAACTCGGGCCG
>JBHJOG010000293.1:0-23320 GCA_050329975.1 Alphaproteobacteria bacterium
GCCTCGACCTCCATCGTCGCCTTGTCGGTCTCGATTTCGGCGATGACGTCGCCGGAGCTGACCGCGTCGCCCGCGGCCTTGTGCCATTTCGCCAGCTTGCCCTCGGTCATGGTGGGCGACAGGGCCGGCATCAGAACGGGGATCGGCATCGATTGAACTCCGGTCAGTCGCGGTAGCAGACGGCCTTGGCAGCGGCGACGATGTCGTCGGTCTGCGGCAGAGCCAGCTTTTCCAGATTGGCGGCATAGGGCAGCGGCACGTCCTTGCCGGCCACGCGGGCGACAGGCGCGTCGAGATAATCGAACGCCTGCTCCATCATCAGCGCAGCCATCTCGGACCCGATGCCGGCGAACGGCCAGCCCTCCTCCACCGAAACCAGGCGGTTGGTCTTCTTCACCGAGGTGACGATGGTTTCGGTGTCCAGCGGGCGGATCGTGCGCAGGTCGATCACCTCGGCGTCGATTCCCTCGTCCTGCAGCTTTTCCGCCGCCTCCAGCGCGCGCTCGCACATCAGGGAGAAGGCGGTGATGGTCACGTCGCCGCCGGCGCGCAGGATGCGGGCCTTGCCGATCGGCGCCACATAGTCGGGGTCGGTAGGCACGTCGTCGTGGATGCGGCCGTACAGGATTTCGTTTTCGAGGAAGATCACCGGATTCGGGTCGCGGATCGCGGCCTTCAGCAGCGCCTTGCTGTCGCCTGCGCTGAACGGCGCAATCACGATCAGCCCAGGCACGTGGGCATACCAGCTGGCGTAGCACTGCGAGTGCTGGGCGCCGACGCGTGCCGCCGCGCCGTTCGGGCCGCGGAACACCATCGGACTGCTCATCTGGCCGCCCGACATGTAGCGGGTCTTGGCCGCCGAGTTGATGATCTGGTCCATCGCCTGCATGGCGAAGTTGAAGGTCATGAACTCCACGATCGGCCTCAGGCCGCTGAACGCAGCGCCGACGCCGAGGCCGGCGAATCCGTGTTCGGTGATCGGGGTATCGATCACCCGCTTGGCACCGAACTCCTCCAGCAGTCCCTGGCTGATCTTGTAGGCGCCCTGGTACTCGGCGACTTCCTCGCCCATCAGAAAGACGCGGTCGTCGCGGCGCATCTCTTCGGCCATGGCGTCGCGCAGGGCTTCGCGGACGGTCTTGCTGGACGTCTCGCCGGAATATTCCGGCTGCACCGGCGGCGAGTCACGCTTCTCCTCGGCTGGCGCCTTCGGCTCCGCCGCCGCCTTGGCCGCCTGCGGTGGCGGAGCGGGCTCCTCGGCCGGCTTGGACTTGGCCTCGGCGGGTTTTTCCTTCGCCGCACCGTTCAGTGCCGACTGGTCCTCGCCATCTTCGAGCAGGAGGGCGATCGGCGTGTTGACCGCGACCTCGTCGGTGCCCTCGGGGATCAGGATTCTGCCGAGCGTCCCCTCGTCGACCGCTTCGACCTCCATCGTCGCCTTGTCGGTCTCGATTTCGGCCAGCACATCACCCGAACTGACCGTGTCGCCCTCGGATTTAAGCCATTTGGCAAGTTTGCCTTCGGTCATCGTCGGGGACAGCGCGGGCATCAGGATTTCGATCGGCATCGTGGGTCCTCAAATCAGCGGACGCGGCGGGACGGACAGGTGCGGGGCCGGCCAGATTGCGCGAGGGCGTGAGCAGATGCATGGGGCGGCCGCGCGTTCCGGCCGTCAGGCCTCGGCCAGGATGTCGGTATAGAGTTCGGCGGTATCGGGCTCGGGGCTCTGCTGCGCGAACTCGGCCGCCTCGGTCACGATCGCCTTCACGTCGCGGTCGATCTCCTTCAGGCCGGCTTCGTCGGCGTGGCCGCGGTCCATGATCTTCTTGCGCGCGTTCTCGATCGGATCGTGCTCGCTGCGCATCTTGTTGACTTCTTCCTTGGTCCGGTACTTGGCCGGATCGGACATCGAATGGCCGCGGTAGCGGTAGGTGATCATCTCCAGGATCACCGGCCCCTCGCCGGAGCGCGCATGGTCTATGGCCTTGGTGGCGGCCGCATTGACCGCCTCGACGTCCATGCCGTCCACCTGGTGGCCGACAATGCCGTAGGCCGCTCCGCGCTTGTGCAGGTCGGGATTTGCGGATGCCCGCGCCACCGAGGTGCCCATGCCGTACTTGTTGTTCTCGATGATGAACAGCACAGGCAGCTTCCACAGTGCTGCCATGTTGAAGCTCTCGTAGACCTGGCCCTGGTTGACCGCCCCGTCGCCGAGGTAGCACATGGTTACCCCGCCATCGCCCTTGTACTTGTGGCCGAAGGCCAGCCCGGTGCCGATCGGAACCTGGGCGGCGACGATGCCGTGGCCGCCGTAGAAGTTCTTCTCCTTCGAGAACATGTGCATCGAGCCGCCCTTGCCCTTGGAATAGCCGCCGCGGCGGCCGGTCAGTTCGGCCATCACGCCGCGCGCCTCCATGCCGCTGGCCAGCATGTGGCCATGGTCGCGGTAGCTGGTGACGACGCTGTCCTGCTTCTGGGCGGAAATCTGGATGCCGACGACGACCGCTTCCTGCCCGATATACAGGTGGCAGAAGCCGCCGATCAGGCCCATCCCGTACAGCTGGCCGGCCTTCTCTTCGAAGCGGCGGATCAGCAGCATCTGCCGGTATGCCTCGAGCAGCGAGTTGGCGCCGAGCTCCGGGGCCGCGCCGGCCTGGTCCTTGGCCGCTGCGCGAGGCTTGCGTTTGGTCGCCGCCATTGACGGTTTCCCTCCCAATGCTGTGCTTTGCCCGGCATTTGCTTGCCGGGGCCGTGCCTGGACAGCAAGCTGGCACGCACGCTGCCGTTAATCAATGCAGCACTGAGATATTTTATTCCCAATCCAGGCCCGGAAAATTCTGGAAATTCGCCGGAAATCGGCGGTTAACCAGAATCCGGTTAATCGCCGCCGGCGGCTATTGGACCTGGCTGTCGAAAATGACCACTTCGCCATCATGCATGTGGTTGAGCAACACGCGCGCCCGCTCCTCCAGCATATCGAGCGACAGGTTGCGCGCCCGCAGCAGCGACACTTGATGCTCCAGCGTTCCCCGCTCCAGGCCGGTCAGGGCGCGCTCGGCATGGGATTCGGCGAGCGTCTCCTGCAGCCGCCAATAGGCCAGCAGCCCGCGCTCGCCGTTGACCGCGTGATAGGCGAAATAGCCAAGCGTCAACAGGCCGGCAACGGCCGGCAGGACGACCCGCGCACGGGCGCGAAGTTCACGGAACAGCGCCATAGGCCACGGAATCACGGATCGGGAGGCGGGTCAAACGGATTTGTCCGCCGCCCGCCGGCAGGCGATTCGCGTCAGCGGCCCCAGCGCGCGTAGAGCGCTCCGGTGCTGAGCTGCTCCTCGATCCGCAGCAGCTGGTTGTACTTGGCCAGCCGGTCGGTCCGCGACAGCGAGCCGGTCTTGATCTGCCCGCAGCCGGTGGCCACCGCCAGGTCGGCGATGGTGGCGTCCTCGGTCTCCCCGGAGCGGTGGGACATCACCGCGCTGAAGGCGGCGCGATGCGCCATCTCCACCGCGGCCAGCGTCTCGGTCAGGGTGCCGATCTGGTTGACCTTGACCAGGATCGCGTTGGCCGCCCGTTCCTCGATGCCGCGGGCCAGACGCGTCGTGTTGGTGACGAACAGGTCGTCGCCCACCAACTGGACCCGGTCGCCGATGGCGGCGGTCAGGGCCGTCCAGCCTTCCCAGTCGTCCTCGGCCATGCCGTCCTCGATCGAGACGATCGGATAGCGCTCGCTGAGGTCGGCGAGGTAGGACACCATCTCCTCGGTGCCCAGGCGCTTGCCCTCGCCCGCCATGTCGTAGACGCCGCCCTTGTAATATTCGGTGGCGGCGCAGTCGAGCGCCAGGACGACGTCGTCCCCGGGGGTCCGTCCGGCAGCCTCGATCGCCCGCATGATGAAGCCGAGCGCATCGTCGGTGCTCTTCACGTCCGGCGCGAAGCCGCCCTCGTCGCCGACATTGGTGTTGTGGCCGGCATCCTTCAACGCCTTGCGCAGCGCCTGGAACACCTCCGCGCCGATGCGCAGCGCCTCCCGGAAGCTGTCGGCGCCGACCGGCATGATCATGAACTCCTGGATGTCGACCGGGTTGTCGGCATGCGCGCCGCCGTTCAGGATGTTCATGAGAGGGATCGGCAGCACATGCGCGCCCGCCCCGCCCACATAGCGATAGAGCGGAAGCGCGGAATCTTCCGCCGCCGCCTTGGCCACCGCGAGCGAGACTCCCAGGATGGCGTTGGCGCCCAGCCGCTCCTTGTTCGGGGTGCCGTCGAGGTTGATCATCGCGAGGTCGATCAGGCGCTGGTCGGCGGCCTCCATGCCCACGATCACGTCGCGGATATCCCCGTTCACCGCCCCGACGGCGCCGAGCACGCCCTTGCCGGCGTAGCGGTCCTTGTCGCCGTCGCGCAGCTCGATCGCCTCGTGGGCGCCGGTCGAGGCGCCCGAAGGCACCGCCGCGCGTCCGAAGGCGCCACTCTCCAGCTGCACATCCACCTCCACGGTGGGATTGCCGCGGCTGTCCAGGATTTCACGGCCCACGATGTCGATGATCGCCGTCATCGGCTGTCTCCCTCGCCTGTGCTGATTGCCTGCGGACCGCCCCTCAGGCGATGGCCACCGGATGGGCCTTGGCCATCTTGTCGAACGCTATCAATGTCTCAAGAATTGCCGGTAGCTCGTTGAACTTTATCATGTTCGGCCCATCGGAGGGCGCATTGTCCGGGTCACGGTGGGTCTCCATGAACACCGCCGCCACCCCGACTGCGACCGCCGCCCTGGCCAGCACCGGCGCGAAGGCGCGCTGGCCGCCGGACCGCGTCCCCTGCCCGCCCGGCTGCTGCACCGAGTGGGTGGCGTCGAACACCACCGGGCAGCCGGTCGCGGCCAGGATCGGCAGCGCGCGCATGTCGGAGACCAGCGTGTTGTAGCCGAAGCTGGCCCCGCGCTCGGTCAGCAGCACGTTGCGGTTGCCGGCCTGGTCGAGCTTGTCGACCACGTTGGCCATGTCCCAGGGGGCGAGGAACTGCCCCTTCTTGACGTTCACCACCCTGCCGGTCGCCGCCGCCGCCAGCAGCAGGTCGGTCTGCCGGCAGAGGAAGGCCGGGATCTGCAGCACGTCCACCGCCTCGGCGACGGCTGCGCACTGGCCCGCGTCGTGGACGTCGGTCAGCACCGGGCAGCCCCAGCGCTCCCGGATCTCCGCGAAGATCGGCAGGGCCGCGGCGAGACCGATGCCGCGCGGGCCAGAGAGCGAAGTGCGATTGGCCTTGTCGAACGAGGTCTTGTAGATCAGCCCGATGCCGAGCCGGCCGCAGAGCTCGCTCAGCGCCTGGGACATCTCCAGGGCATGCTCGCGGCTTTCCAGCGCGCAAGGCCCGGCGATCAGCGTCAGCGGCAGCCGGTTGCCGACTGAGAGCGCGCCGATCTGGATCACCCGCTGCTCCGGCTGGCGCGCGTTCCGATCCCCCTCTGCCATCACACCAGCCTCTCCTGCTCGACCGCGGCGCGCACGAAGCTGGTGAACAGCGGATGCGGCGCGTCCGGTCGCGACTTCAGCTCCGGGTGGAACTGCACGCCGATGAACCACGGATGGTCCTCCCGCTCGACGATCTCCGGCAGCGCGCCGTCCGGCGACATGCCGGAGAACAGCAGCCCCGCATGCTCGAGCCGGTCGCGATAGTTGATGTTCACCTCGTAGCGGTGGCGATGGCGCTCGCTGATGCTGGTGGCGCCGTAGATCTCGCCGACCTTGCTCTGCGGCTCGAGCACCGCCGGGTAGGCGCCGAGCCGCATGGTGCCGCCCAGGTCTTCGTCTGCCCCGCGGGTCTCGAGCCGGTTGTCGCGTACCCACTCGGTCAGCAGGCCGACCACCGGCTCTCCAGACGGACCGAACTCGGTCGAGCCGGCACCGGGCAGGCCGGCGAGGTTGCGCGCCGCCTCGATCACCGCCATCTGCATGCCGAAGCAGATGCCGAAATAGGGGACGCTGTGCTCGCGGGCGAAGCGCGCCGCGCGGATCTTGCCCTCGGCCCCGCGCTCGCCGAATCCGCCGGGGACCAGGATGCCGTGCACGCCCGCCAGGTGGTGCAGCGCGTCTTCCCGCTCGAACACCTCCGAGTCGATCCATTCCATGCGCACGCGCACGTTGTTGGCGATGCCGCCGTGGGCCAGCGCTTCGCCCAGCGACTTGTAGGCGTCGAGCAGGTTGGTGTACTTGCCGACGATGGCGATCCTGACCTCGCCATCGGGCATGGTCGCCCGGCGGCAGATCTCGTCCCATGCCTCCAGGTCGGGCTGCGGCGCATCGTCGAGGCCGAAATGCCGGCAGACCTCGCGGTCGAAACCCTCCTCGTGCAGCATCAGGGGCACGCGGTAGATGGTGTCGGCGTCGATCGCCGGTATCACCGCATCGCGCCGCAGGTTGCAGAACAGCGCGATCTTGCGCCGCGCGTCGTCCGGGATCGGCCGGTCGCAGCGGCAGAGCAGGATCGACGGCTGGATGCCGAGCCCGAGCAGCTCCTTCACCGAATGCTGGGTCGGCTTGGTCTTCAGCTCGCCCGCCGATGGGATGAACGGCACCAGGGTCAGGTGCACGAACAGGCTGCGGTCGGGCGCCAGTTCGTTGCCGAGCTGGCGGATCGCCTCCAGGAACGGCAGCCCCTCGATGTCGCCGACAGTGCCGCCCACCTCGACGATGGCGAAGTCGGCGTCGTCCAGGTCGGCGGTGATGAACTCCTTGATCGCGTCGGTGACGTGCGGGATCACCTGAATGGTAGCGCCGAGATAGTCGCCACGCCGCTCGCGCGCGATCACCTCGGAGTAGATGCGGCCGGTGGTGAGGTTGTCGTTGCGCCGGGTCGGCACGCCGGTGAAGCGCTCATAGTGGCCGAGGTCGAGGTCCGTTTCCGCCCCGTCGTCGGTCACGTAGACCTCGCCATGCTGGTACGGGCTCATCGTGCCCGGATCGACGTTGAGATAGGGGTCGAGTTTGCGCAGCCTGACGCTGAATCCGCGTGCCTGCAGCAGTGCGCCCAGGGCGGCCGCGGACAGACCTTTGCCCAGCGACGATGCCACCCCGCCCGTGACGAAGATGAATCGCGTCATGGGCGGTCAGTGTAGCCGGTTCCAGAGCCTGCGCGAAGCGATGCTTTGGCCGGCGAGGACACTATTCGGCGGGCGCCGGTTCGGGATTGTCGGCGCCCGAATCGGCCCCGACATCGCCGGTCGGCGTCACCACCGCCGGCGGAGTTACCGGGTCGTCGATCAGGATCGAGCTGCGTTCGGTGCCGGCGACGATCGCCAGCGCCACGCTGTTGACGATGAATAGGGTGGCGATGATCGCCGTCGACCGGGTCAGCAGGTTTGCCGCCGACCGGCCCGACATCATGCCGCCACCCCCGCCGCCGCCGCCGCCGAGCCCGCCGAGGCCGCCCTCGTTGCGCTGGATCAGGATCACGCCGACCAGACCGATGGCCAGCAGGATATGGATGACGAGAAGGATCGTACTCATGCGGATCGCTGTTCTGGCGTCAGAGTGCGGGGTGCGCGCGCGCAAGCGCGACAAGGCGCGACCATGCCCGAGGCAGGCCGCGACGCGCGGGTTGTAACGTCTCGCGCGCCGCTTGCCTAGTGTTCAGTTGGCGCGCTCACTTTGGCGCGGTTCGCCTTGTGCCGATATGGGGGTTCAGCCGGCAGCGGCAATGATGGCGAGGAAATCTTCCGCGTTCAGGCTGGCCCCACCGACCAGCGCCCCGTCGACATTCAGGGTTGCCAGCAACTCGGCCGCATTGGCCGGCTTCACCGACCCGCCGTACAGCAGCGGGACCGCCTCGGGACTCGCGACAAGCCGCGCCAGCCTATCGCGGATATGTGCGTGGGCGGCTGCGACCTGCTCCGGCGTCGCAGTCCGGCCGGTGCCGATCGCCCAGACCGGTTCGTAGGCGACGACGATTTCGGCCCCCTGCAGCTCCTTCGGGATCGACTCGGCAAGCTGGCGGCTGAGAATTGCCTCGGTGGCGTCGCCGTCGCGCTCGGCATCGGTTTCCCCGACGCAGATGATCGGCGTCAGCCCCGCGTCGAGCGCCGCCCTGGCCTTCCGCTCGACGGCGAAATTGTCCTCGTCGTGGTCCTGGCGCCGCTCCGAATGGCCGACGATGACGTGGGTGCAGCCGAGGTCGGCGAGCATGGGCGCGGCGATGTCGCCGGTATGCGCACCGCTCGCCGCCGGATGGCAGTCCTGCCCGCCGACCGTGACGCGGGAGCCGGCGACCGCCGCCACCACCTCGGCGATCAGGGTCGCGGGGGGACACAGAACGACAGCGCTGCGGCCCTCGGCCGACGCACCCTTGGCGACCGCCGCCGCCAGCGCGCGGCCGTCTGCGCGCATCATGTTCATCTTCCAGTTGCCGGCGATCAGCCGTGGCGCCATTGCAGGCTACTCCCGTGATGTGGATTCGCTGGCGATGCGGCAAAAAGCGCTTCATCGTCCAGGTGGCTGTTGCAGCCGGGCAAGCCGGTTCCTATGATCCGGCGCCCTTCGGCCGGGACCATGTCCGTTGCCGGAGGCGTTGGCAAGCGCGTGCCAACCGTTCAGACCGCCGGATGGCGCGCCTCGCCCCCGGCAGCTCGAGAAACGCTAAAGCAATGAACGCCCCATGCTGACATCGATCCGCAAGACCTCCAACACCGTGTTCGTGAAGCTGCTGTTCGTCCTGCTGATCGCCAGCTTCGCCGTTTGGGGCATCGGTGATGTGCTGCGCACTTCCCAGGGGGACGGCCCGATCGAGGTCGGCAGCCGGCAGATCAGCATCAGCGCGATCGACCGTGAGTTCCGCGGCCTGCTCGACGAGCAGAGCCAGGCGCTCGGCTTCCGGCTGCAGCCGGCGCAGGGCATCCAGTTCGGTCTTCTCGACCAGGCCGTCAGCAATCTGGTCAGCCGCGCGCTGATCGACAACCTGGCGGCGGAGACGGGCCTGCGGGTCAGCGATGAGACCATCCGCAACTTCATCCGCGACCAGATGGGATTCCGAACTGCAGGCGGCCAGTTCGACCGGGCGCGGTTCGAACTCGATCTCCGCAACCGGGGCATGACGGAGCAACTGTTCGTGGACCAGCTCCGGCTCGACATTGCCCGCCAGGACCTGTTGCAGACGATCGTCGGCGGCGTGCGCGTCCCCGACGTGGTGGCCGAGACCCTGCATGCCTACCGGGAAGAGACCCGCGCGGCCCAGTACGTGCGCATCGACGCCGACTCCATGCCGGAGCCCGAGGCCCCGACCGAGACGGCGCTGCAGACCTTTTATGACTCCCAGGTCGATGCCCACATGGCCCCGGAATACCGCAGCGCATCGGTCCTGTTGCTCGATCCCGACGCGCTCGCCAGCGGCGTGACGGTCGACGAGGAGCAGATCAGCGAGGAGTTTCTCTACCGCAGGGATTCGCTGTTCGTGCCGGAGGAGCGGGCGATCGAACAGATGATCCTGGCCGATGGCGGCCAGGCCGAGGCCGCCGAGGCAGCGCTCGCCGATGGCCGCAGCTTCGCGGAAGTCGCCGCCGAGGTCGCCGGCCAGGATCCGGCGGCGCTCGCGATGGGCAGCTTCAGCGCAGCCGAGTGGTTCCTGCCTGATGTGGCCGATGACTTGTTCTCGGGCGAGGTCGGGGCGGTCAGCGCGCCTGTCGAAACCCCGCTCGGCTGGCGGATCTACCGCGTCGCCGCGATCGAGCCGTCGCGAGAGCCATCGCTCGACGAGGTGCGCGACTCGCTTGCCGACGACATCGCGCGCCGGATCGCCGAGGACAGTCTGTTCGACCTGGCGGGCCAGGTGCAGGACGAGATCGCCGGTGGTGCGACGCTCGCCGAGGCCGCGGACACGCTCGGCATGACCCTCGAAAGCGTCGGCCCGGTGTCGGCCCAGGGGCTGACGCCAGACGGCGGGGAAGCTGCCGTGCCCGGGGGCGCGGCGGTGCTCGGGCCGATTTTCGCCGAGCAGCCCGGCGTACCATCCGATCAGCACGACTTGCCCAACGGCGGGATTGTCTTCGTCGAGGTCGGCGAGGTGATCCCGTCCGCCCGTCGACCGTTCGACGAGGTCCGTGACCAGGTTCTGGTGGACTGGACTGGCGACCGGAAGCAGGAATCCGCCCGGGCGCTGGCGGCCGAGATCGAGGCCGAAGCCGGTTCCGCTGCTCCGTTGTCCCGGTTGGCGGAGGATCGCGGCCTCGATCTGCGCTTGGCCGAAGGCGTCAGTCGCGACGGCAGTGAGACCGGGGGCTTGACCCGGGACCTCGCGGCCCGGCTGTTCGAGCTCGATCCCGGTGAGGCGATCTCGGGCGAGGCGGAAGGCGAAGGCATCGTCTATGTGGCGCAGCTCGACCGGGTGATCCCGGCACCGGACGATCCGGAGGCGGTCCGTCAGCTCTGGCTGCAGGTCAGCGAACAGGCGACCAACGATGTGTTCCAGGCTCTTGGCGACGTGATGCAGACCCGGTTTGCACCCCAGGTGCAGCAGGACATGATCCGCCAGACCTTCCTGCAATCCTATGGCAGCTGAGGCTGCCGCCACGGCAGGATGAGGACCGATGGCGATCGCGCCGCAACTCGACGGGTTCGTCCCGGGCTACCAGGCCGGCCGGCCGCAGCTGGTGTGGACCCGGATGATCGCCGACCTGGAAACGCCGGTCTCGGCGCTGATGAAGCTCGCCGACGGACTGCCGAACAGCTTCCTGCTCGAATCCGTCGAGGGCGGCAAGCTGCGCGGCCGCTATTCGATCATCGGACTCCGGCCCGACCTGATCTGGCGTTGCAAGAACGACCACGCCGTCATCAACCGGCAGGCCAGGGCGACGCCGGGCGACCCGGAGGCGTACCAGCCCTGCCCGGTTGGTGCGGCCAAGGGGGCGCTGGCCTCGCTGCGCGCGTTGATCGAGGAGTGCAGGGTCGATATCCCGGAAGCACTGCCGCCCATGGCATGCGGGCTGTTCGGCTATCTCGGCTACGACATGGTCCGCCTGATGGAGCGGTTGCCGGACTCCAACCCTGACCCGCTCGACGTGCCTGACGCGATCCTGCTCCGCCCGTCGATCGTGGCGGTGTTCGACAGCGTCGAGGATCTGGTGACCATTGTGACCCCGGTCTGGCCGGCGGAGGGGATCAGCGCCGAGCGGGCCTACGGGCTTGCGCGCGAACGGCTGGCGGACGTGATCACCGACCTGCGCCGCTCGCTGCCCAACCGGCGCGAGCCAAGGGCTGCCACCGCCGAGGCGCTCCGGCCGGTCTCCAACCTGACCCCCGAGGCCTATCGGGCGATGGTCGAGGAAGCCAAGGAATACATCCGCGCCGGCGACATCTTCCAGGTGGTCCCCTCACAGCGGTTCAGCTTCCCGTTCCGGCTCCCGCCGCTGGCGCTCTACCGCTCGCTGCGTCGGCTCAATCCCTCGCCTTTCCTGTTCTTCTTCGACTTCGACGACCTCGCGCTGGTCGGCTCCAGCCCGGAAATCATGGTCCGGCATCGCGACGGGGTCGTTACCATTCGGCCGTTGGCCGGCACCCGCAGGCGCGGCGCCACCCCGGCCGAAGACCGGGCGCTTGCCGCCGACCTGCTTGGCGATCCGAAGGAACTGGCCGAGCACCTGATGCTGCTCGACCTGTCGCGCAACGACGTCGGCCGGGTGGCAGAGATCGGCACCGTCGAGGTTACCGAGCGGGAGGTGATCGAGTACTACTCCCACGTCATGCACATCGTGTCCAACGTCGAAGGCCGGCTGCGGCCGGACAAGACGGCGCTGGACGCCCTGATCGCCGGCTTCCCGGTCGGCACCGTGACCGGCGCCCCGAAGGTGCGCGCGATGGAGATCATCGACGAATTGGAGCAGGAGCGGCGCGGCGTCTACGCCGGCGCCGTCGGCTATTTCGGCGCCGATGGCGCCATGGACACCTGCATCGCGCTGCGGACCGCGGTGGTCAGGGACGGCACGGTTTATGTCCAGGCTGGCGGCGGCGTCGTCGCTGACAGCGACCCGCAGGCCGAGTACGAGGAGAGCTGCAACAAGGCACGCGCCGTAATGCGCGCGGCTGAGGACGCCCTGAGCTTTGCAGCAGATGCGCTTTAGGGACGATGTTGAGTTTCGCGCAATCGACTGGCGGGCGATTCGCGGCATGATGCCTAGTCCGCGATTCGGTCGGTCGCGGGGCGGCATCTGTCCCAGCATGCGATGTGACATGTGTCACACTGCGACTCGGGCCCGAGCACGCTATCATATCGGACGGCGCGCATGCTGCTACTGATCGATAATTACGACAGCTTCACCTACAACCTGGTCCACTTCCTTGGGGAGTTGGGCGCCGAGAGCATCGTACGGCGCAACGACGCCATTAAGGTCGAGGAGGCTCTGGCGATGCGGCCGGCGGGGGTGATCCTCTCTCCCGGGCCGTGCGATCCGGACCGGGCCGGGATCTGCGTGCCGCTGGTCGACGCGCTGGCGCGCTCGGCAGTGCCGGTACCGGTCCTCGGGGTCTGCCTGGGCCACCAGACCATTGGCCAGGTTTTCGGTGGCAAGGTGGTGCGTGCACCCGAACCGATGCACGGCAAGACCAGTCCCATCCGGCATGATTCGAGCGGCGTCTTTGCCGGACTCGGCGACGGGTTCAGCGCCACCCGCTACCATTCCTTGATGGTGGCGCGCGAAGAGTTGCCTGCGTGTCTGTCGGTCAATGCCTGGTCCGACGACGGGGTCATCATGGGGTTGCGGCACGAGCGCCTGCCGATGCACGGGGTCCAGTTCCACCCGGAAAGCATTGCGACCGTCTTCGGCCACGACCTGCTGCGCAACTTCCTGGACATCATCAGGCAGAACGGACACGCCGCATGACGAGCAACCCAATGCCGGGCCCCATACCAGGCCCAACGATCAAGACGGTACTCGCCACAATCGCGGCCGGTCAGACGCTGAGCGAACAGGATGCCCAGCACGTCTTCGAACTGCTGATGTCCGGGGATGTCACGCCGTCGCAGATGGGGGGCCTGCTGATGGGGCTCCGGGTGCGTGGCGAGACGGTGGCCGAGGTGACCGGGGCGGCGCGCGCCATGCGTGCCCGGGCGCTGACGGTGCAGGCGCCCGATGGCGCCATCGACACCTGCGGGACCGGCGGTGACGCCAAGGGCACCCACAACATCTCGACCGCCGCCTCACTGGTGATCGCCGGCTGCGGGGTCACCGTAGCCAAGCACGGCAACGTAGCCCGTTCGTCGAAGTCCGGATCGGCTGACGTCCTGGCGGCGCTCGGCGTGAATCTGGAGGCCGACCTGTCGACCTTCAGTCGCAGCCTGGCCGAAGCCAGGTTCGGCTTCATGCTGGCCCAGCGTCATCACGGCGCGATGCGGAACGTGGGGCCGACCCGGGTCGAATTAGGTACCGCGACTATTTTTAACATCCTCGGGCCGCTGGCAAACCCGGCCGGTGCCCGCCGGCAGCTGATTGGGGTTTATGCCGACCACTGGGTGCGGCCCCTGGCAGAGGTGCTCAACCGGCTCGGCTGCGACCGGGCCTGGGTGGTGCACGGCAGCGACGGCATGGACGAGCTGACCACTTGCGGCCCCAGCCGGGTCGCCGAGCTCCGCGGGGGAATCATCACCGAGTTCACGGTGGACCCAGCCGCGCTCGGACTGCCCCTGGCGCAAGCTTCGGATCTGGCCGGCGGCGACGCAGAAGCCAATGCCGGCGCCATCCGCAGCGTGCTCGGCGGACAGACCGGTCCGCTGCGCGACATCGTCGTCCTGAACGCGGCCGCGGGCCTCGTCGTCGCCGATGCCGCCGACGACCTGGGTCAGGGCATGCAGCGCGCTGCCGGCGCCATTGACTCCGGGGCCGCGCTGGCGGTGCTGGATCGCACTGCTGCCATCTCTCATGGGCGCTGAGCCCATGGCCACGGTCCTCGACGAGATCAACGCCGCCAAGCGGGCCCATGTGGCGGCCTGCAAGGCCCGAGTTCCGATTGCCGAAGTGGAGGCACGGGCGCGGGCGGCCGGCCCGGTGCGCGGTTTCGCCGACGCGCTGGCCGCGCGGGCGGCCAATGGCTACGCGCTGATTTGCGAGATCAAGAAAGCGTCGCCATCCAAGGGATTGATCCGGAAGGATTTTGATCCGCGGGCCTTGGCGCTTGCCTATCAGGCTGGCGGGGCGACCTGCCTGTCGGTTCTTACGGATGCGCCCTATTTCCAGGGGGACGATGCGCATTTGTCGGCGGCGCGTGGCGCGGTCGACCTGCCGGTGCTGCGCAAGGATTTCATGGTCGATCCCTATCAGGTGGTGGAGGCCCGGGCATTGGGCGCCGACTGCATCCTGGTGATCATGGCCGGGATCGGCGACGCGCTTGCAGGCGAACTGGCGGCAACGGCGCAAGCCTGGAACATGGACGTGCTGGTCGAGGTTCATGATGCGGAGGAGATGGCGCGGGCGGTCAGGCTTTCGCCGCGACTCATTGGGATAAACAACCGTAATCTCAAGACATTGCACGTCGATCTTTCCACTACGGAGGCCCTTGCGGCGCTGGCCCCGGCCGAGGCGCTGCTAGTCTGCGAGAGCGGACTGGGCGGACGGGCCGACCTGGACCGGATGGCCCGGGTGGGCGCCCGCTGCTTCCTGATCGGCGAGTCCTTCATGCGCCAGCCCGATGTCGCCGCCGCGGTGCGCCGGATACTGACGCCGGAGGCGGCCTGATGGCGAAGCCCGGCGGCGGCCTGACCCATTTCGACGCCGCTGGCGCCGCCCGGATGGTCGACGTCTCCGGCAAGGCTGAGACCGCGCGGGTGGCGGTCGCCGGGGCCCGGATCGAGATGGCGGCCGAGACCCTGGCGCTGGTCCGCGCCGGGACCGCGGCCAAGGGCGACGTGCTCGGTGTCGCCCGCCTCGCCGGCATCATGGCCGCCAAGCGCACTCACGAGCTGATCCCGCTCTGCCATCCCTTGCCCCTGAGCGCGGTGGACGTCGCCTTCGACACCGCCGACAGTCCCGCCGCGTCGGTCTCGATCCGGGCGACCGCCAGGACCACCGGCCGCACCGGCGTCGAGATGGAGGCGCTGACCGCGGCGAGCGTGGCTGCCCTGACCATCTACGACATGCTGAAGGCGGTCGACCGGGGCATGCGAATCGAGGGCCTGCGCCTGCTGCACAAGTCGGGCGGGGCGTCGGGCACCTACGATGCCGCGTCGTAGCGACGCCGCGTCGTGGCGACGCCGCGTCGCCTCATGCTGACGGTCGACGAAGCGCTGGTGCGGCTGCTTGCCGAGGTGCGGCGGGTCCCGGTCGAGCAGGTCGGGATCGCCGCCGCGGTCGGCCGGGTGCTTGCCGAGGACCTCGCCGCCCGCGTCACCAAGCCGCCATCGGCGGTGTCCGCCATGGACGGCTATGCGGTCCGCGCGGCCGATGTCGCTGCGGTGCCGGCGACGCTCCGCGTCGTCTCCGAGCTGCCGGCCGGGGTCCGCGACAGCGGCCGGATCGGCCCCGGCGAGGCGGCGCGGATCTTCACCGGCGCGCCCCTTCCCGAAGGCGCCGACGCGATCGTGATCCAGGAGGACACCACCGCCGACGGCGACCGGGTGACCGTCAGCGAATCCGCAGCGACCGGTCGCTATGTCCGCAAGGCCGGCCTCGACTTCACCGCCGGCGACGTCGCGTTGCGCGCCGGCCAACTGATGGCGCCGCGCCATGTCGCGCTGGCTGCGGCGATGAACCGGCCCTGGATCAAAGTCCGTCGCCGGCCGCAGGTCGCGGTCCTGTCCACCGGCGACGAGATCGTCAGCCCGGGAGACCCGATCGGTCCCAACCAGATCGTCAGTTCCAACGCGCTCGCCCTGGCGGCGTTCGTCACCGCGGAAGGCGGCGTCCCGGTCGACCTGGGGGTGGTGCAGGACGACGCGGCGTCGCTGCATCGGATGGCGGCCGAGGTACGCGGCGTCGACCTGCTGGTCACCACCGGCGGCGCCTCGGTAGGCAAGCACGACCTGGTCCAGAGCGCGCTCGGGGAGGTCGGGCTGGAGGTCGATTTCTGGCAGATCGCGGTCCGACCCGGCAAGCCCCTGATCCACGGCCGCATCGCCGGAATCCCGATGTTGGGCCTGCCCGGCAACCCGGTCTCGTCCCTGGTTTGTGCGCTGCTGTTCCTGCGCCCGCTGCTGCGCGCGATGGTCGGTTTGCCTGCTGGGCGGCAGGAAACCGAGGCGGCCCGGCTCGGCGCACCCCTGGCGGACAACGATCGGCGCGAGGACTATCTGCGCGCCCGCCTGACCCGGGCCGAGGACGGGAGCCTGGTCGCCACTCCGTTCCCGGTTCAGGACAGCTCGATGATCGCCGTTCTCGCGCACGCCGACGCCCTGATCGTCCGCGCACCGCATGCTCCCGCCAGCCCGGCGGGAACGCGCGTCGAAATTCTCAGACTGTAGGCGCCGGAACCGGGGTTATCCACGAGTTGTCCACAGGCGTCCTTGACGGCATTGAGGAACTTCCATAGAACATTCGGTGTTACGCGTTTGTTCCGATTCGGAGCGCGCGTCGCTCCCACATCCGTTCCGCGGCCGCACGCACCGGATCGGAAGCAGAACAGGGACCACCGAACGATGTTGACCCGCAAACAGCACGAGTTGCTTCTGTTCATCAACGAACGGATCAAGACCGGCGGCGTCTCGCCGTCGTTCGACGAGATGAAGGATGCGCTCGACCTGAAGTCGAAGTCGGGCATCCATCGGCTGATCACCGGACTGGAGGAGCGCGGCTTCCTCAAGCGTCTGCCCCATCGGGCCCGCGCGCTGGAGGTAATCCGGCTGCCTGACGACGCGGCGGTGGACCCGCTGGAGCGACGCGGCCGCCGGCGCACCCGCTCCTTCGCCCCCAACGTGATCGAAGGCCGCTTCAACGGCGACATACGGGCCCGCGGCGCTCGCGCCGTGGAAGGCGGCAACGGCGCACAGCCGGTCCCGCTGTACGGTCGGATCGCCGCCGGCATGCCGATCGAGGCGCTGCGCGACCACAGCGTCACCATCGACATCCCGACCTCGATCCTGGGTCGCGGCGAATATTATGCGCTCGAGGTCGCCGGCGATTCGATGATCGAGGCCGGCATCTTCGACGGCGACGTGGTGGTGATCGAGCGCCGGGATGCCGCCGAAAACGGCGACATCGTGGTGGCGCTGGTCGACGAGCAGGAAGTGACCCTGAAGCGGATCCGGCGGCGGAAGGACAGCATCGCGCTGGAACCTGCCAACAAGTCCTATGAGACACGGATTTTCGGGCCGGACCGCGTCAAGGTCCAGGGACGGCTGATCGCGCTGATCCGGCGCTACTAAGCAACCCGCGTCCATCCGGACGCGGACCAGGTGCTCTAACTCTTTGATGCCGATCAAGTTATCTGCCTCAAACCGATTCCGGTTCGAGGCAGCTTGATCTAGACCGGACCTGGCCTGCAGGGTCGGGGCTCAACGGTTGGTGGTGACCCAGGGACGGTGGCCGCGGTCGGCGCCGACGGTGGCGATGCCGATCGCGCCGTCGGCGCCGACGTACAGCAGATGCGCGCCATCGATCACCAGGTCCAGATAGCGGATCGTGGGCACGCCCGTCGGGCACGCCTCTCCGCCGGGGAATAGCTGCACCACGAGGTCGGCGCCGCGGCAGTCGTCGTCGAGCGCATCCATCCGCCTGGAAAGTGCGATCCGCGCCCCGGAGAGGGTGGTGGCGATGCAACCGAAACCGTCGCAGCGCAACGCTCCGCCCTCCCCCACCGGCGGCAGGGGCACCAGCGCGCCCTCGGGATCGAGTCCCGCCAGCCGCGCCCAACTGGTCGTGGTGAACAGGTCGCGGCGCAGGCTGGGGACCTGCAGCTGCCCCTCCGGGCGCGAAAGCACCGCGAACGGCGTCCCGAACCCGCTGACCACGATGTCGGGAGGACGGGCGAGGGCCATCGCCGAGAGCCCCACCATGGCCGGCGCGAGACCGATCCAACGCATGCGGCTGCGCCACAGGCAGAGCCAGAGACCGCCGGCTACGGCCATCGCCATCGTCCACTCCGGCGCCAGTGGCGCCCGGAACACCGCCCCGGGCCAGCCGGCGATCTCATGGGCGACGAGGCGCAGCGCGTCGATGCCCCACCCAGCCGGCACGAAGCCGACCTCGCCGATGCCGAACAGCGCAGCGAGGCAGCCGATCGCCAGCAGCGGCATGATCCAGAACGCCATCAGCGGGATCGCCACCAGATTGGCAACAAGGCCATAGAGAGCCACCTGCTGGAAGTGAAACAGCGAGAAGGGCGCAGTCGCGATTGTGGCGATCAGCGAGCTGTAGAGGGTGGCCGCCAGATAGATCAGCGGGCGGGCTCGCCGGTCGCGGCCGCGGGTCATCAGCGCCTTGCGCGCCTGCACCCATTCGAACGCAGCGATCAAGGCGACGACGGCGGCGAAGGAAAGCTGGAAGCTGGGACCGAGAACCGTCGAGGGCGAGAGGACCAGCACGGCGAAGGCGGCGACGGCGACCAGGCGCATCGATATCGGGTTGCGGTCGATCATGACGGCGGCCAGCGCGATCGCAATCATCAGGAACGCGCGCTGGGTCGGCGGCGTGGCCCCGGCGATCAGCATGTAGACGAAGGCGCTGGCGAGCGCTGCGACCGCCGCCCATTTCTTGATCGGCCAGCGCACAGCGATCGCCGGTATCCGGGCCAGCGCCGCCCGGACGATCCAGAACAGGAAGCCGGCGACGATGGTGATATGCAGTCCGGAGATCGCCAGCAGGTGGGCCAGCCCGGCGTCGCGGAGCGCGTCACGGTCTGTCTCCGCCATGGCGCCGCGTTCCCCGATGACCAGGGCGCCGGCGAGCGCAGCCTCTGGTCCATCCAGCGACATGGCGATATCCGCGGCGATCGCACGGCGGACGCGTTCTATGGCCACGGCGAAGGACCAGTCGTCGTCCATGCTGCTATCGACGACGGTAACGGCGCCGAGGGCAAAGCCGACAGCGCCGATCTGGGCGAACCAGGCCTGGCGCTGGAAGTCGTAGCCGCCCGGAGCGACGGGGGGTGGCGGCGGCCGAAGGATGGCGCGGGCCCGGATCAGGTCCCCCGGCCGGATCGGCCTGTCGCTCGCACGGACGTTGATCCGGACCCGTACCGGGACCTCCCCGGCCTCCCACCCGGCGATGGAGACCCGGTCGAGCACTGCCCGCGTCGAGGCGCCCTCCAGGGGTTCCAGATCGACGACCCTGCCCTGCAAATCGACCGGCCGTGTCTCGGCGCCGACCACCGGCGCCGCGGCCCATTCGGTCGTGAGCTGGCTCCAGCCCCAGCCGGCCGCAAACAGGACCAGCGCCAAGGCGGCAGCTGGCATGAGCGGCAACCGCCGGCCCATCCACAGCAGCCCGCCGCCGGCAGCCGCCAGCCCGATCGGCCACAAGCTCGACGGCTCCTGGCTCAGCCGGAAGTAGACCAGCGCACCCCCGCCGAAGGCGACCGGCAGCCACAGCGCCATCCGTTCGCCGTCCCGCTCCAGGCCGACTGCAAACAGACGTCCGAGCTGGGGCCGGGCAAGCGGTTGCATGGGTGTGAGTGTGGCACAGATCGCGACGAGTCGCGCCGAAGTTGCGCCGCGGGCCGGCCGGATTTGTCGCGCGCCTGGCCGCGACCGCGCATGTCGGGCGCGGACGCGTGACCGCCGGCGGCGGCAGCGGTTCGCATCGATGGAAAGTCGTGCCGCGATAGCAGATGATGCGCCGCGCGCGGCGCGACGCGAAGGGATCGACATGAACCTGCAGCCTGTGGCCTTCATCCTGGGCTACCTGATCGGCGCACTGGCCGTAGCCATGGCGGTGACTGCGGCGGCATCGCTGGCGATGGGCGACGGGGAATGGCCCGCCTTTTCGGTGTCGTCGGGTCTGTGCATCTTCGTGTCCGGCCTGCTGATCCTCGGTATGCGGCAGCGCGAGATCATCATCGACCGCCGCCAGGGCTTTTTGCTGACCAGCATGGCCTGGACCGTGGTGCCGTTTCTCGGCGCGCTGCCCCTGATCTGGTCCAGCCGGCAGATGAGCCTGACCGATGCGGTGTTCGAGAGCGTGTCGGGGCTGACCACGACCGGCTCCACCGTGCTGACCGGGCTCGATGTCCTGGAGCCCAGCCTGCTGCTGTGGCGATCGATGCTGCAGTGGCTGGGCGGTATCGGCATCATCGCGATGGGCGTGACCGTGCTGCCGTTCCTGCGCGTCGGCGGATTGCAGCTGTTCCGCACCGAATCGTCCGACCGCTCGGACAAGGTGGTCGCGCGCGCCAGCCAGTTCACCAGCCTGCTGATCGGCACCTATGCGGTGCTGAGCCTGCTCTGCGCGCTCGCCTACGCCGCCGCCGGGATGAGTGCGTTCGACGCGATCAATCACGCCATGACCACGATCTCCACGGGGGGCTATTCCACGCACGACGCGTCGATCGGCTACTTCCAGTCGCCCGTGATCGATTGGATCGCGACGCTGTTCATGCTGTCGGGCGCTCTGCCCTTCGTACTGTACGTCCAGGCGGTCCGCGGGCGCCCGCTGCAGGTGTTCACCGACTCGCAGGTGCTGACCCTGGTGGCGCTGCTGGCGGGCTCCAGCCTGGTCATGTCGGTCTGGCTCTGGTCGGGCTCAGACATCGCCTGGATCGACGCCATCCGGCTGACCGCGTTCAACCTGACGTCGGTGGTGACGACCACCGGCTTTGCGACCGCCGACTACACCCTCTGGGGCACCTTCGCAGTGGTGGTGTTCCTGTTCTTCACCTTCGTCGGAGGCTGTGCCGGATCGACATCGGGCGGCTTCAAGATCTATCGCTTCCTGATCGTCGGACAGATGTTCCGGGCGACCACCCACCGGATGATCACCCCGCATGGCGTCTACATCGCCACCTATGGCGGCCGTCCGATCGACCTCGAGATCGTCAAGTCGGTGGCCACCTTCATGATCGCGTTCTTCACCACAATCCTGTTGCTGACGATGGCGCTGGGCATGCTGGGGCTGGATTTCCAGACCGCCTTCAGCGGTGCGGCGACAGCGGTGGCCAATGTCGGTCCCGGGATCGGTCAGACCATCGGGCCGGCGGGGAACTTCGCTCCCCTGCCCGACGCGGCCAAATGGCTGCTCAGTTTCGGCATGCTGCTGGGCCGGCTGGAGATCGTCACGCTGGCAGTGCTGCTGATGCCCGATTTCTGGCGGCGCTGATTCAGCGCTGCCGCCGAGGGAGCGCGGACAGGCGACATCGGGTTTGGTGGCCGCCGAAACGTCGTGCTACATCAGCGCCGAACCCCTTCGCACCATCACACGAGCCGATGACCGTCACCACGCGCTTCGCGCCATCGCCGACCGGATTCCTGCATATCGGCGGCGCCCGAACGGCCTATTTCAACTGGCTGTTTGCCCGCCATCATGGCGGGCGCTTCCTGTTGCGGATCGAGGATACGGACCGGCTGCGCTCGACCCGGGAGGCGATGGACGCGATCGTCGACGGCCTGCGCTGGCTCGAGCTCGACTGGGACGGCGAGGTGGTCTACCAGTCGGCGCGGATCGAGCGGCACGCTGCGGTGGCTCAGGAGCTGCTGGCGGAGGGCAAGGCCTATCGCTGCTACACCAGCCCGCAGGAGCTCGAGATGTTGCGGGCCCAGGCGCGCGCCGAGGGCCGCCCGCGCCACGACAGCCTGTGGCGCGACCGCGATCCGGCCGAAGCCCCGCCAGGTGTCGCACCGGTGATCCGGATCAAGGCGCCGGTAGCCGGCAGCATGACGATCGACGATGCGGTCCAGGGCCCGGTGACGATCGGCAGCGAACAGCTCGACGACTTCGTGTTGCTGCGCGCCGACGGCACCCCGACCTACATGCTTTCGGTGGTGGTGGACGATCGCGACATGGGCATCAGCCACGTGATCCGCGGCGACGACCACCTGACCAACGCGTTCCGGCAAAGCGTGCTCTACCAGGCCTGCGGTTGGCCGGTGCCGGTCTTCGCCCATGTTCCCCTGATCCACGGACCCGATGGGGCGAAGCTGTCGAAGCGGCATGGAGCGCTCGGGGTGGAGGCTTATCGGGAGATGGGCTATCTGCCCGAGGGCCTGCGCAACTATCTGCTCCGGCTCGGCTGGTCCCATGGCGACGAGGAGGTGATCGACACCCCCCAGGCCGTGGCTTGGTTCGGTCTGCAGGCGATCGGCCGATCGGCGGCGCGATTCGATCTCGACAAGCTGAACAACCTCAACGGCCATTACATGCGCGCGGCGGATGACGTACGGCTGGTCGATCTGGTTGTCCCCCGGCTGGAGTCCCGGGACATCAGGATCGACGATGCCGGCCGGCATCGATTGCTGTCGGCGATGGGGGAGCTGAAGCCGCGGGCGCGGACTCTGGCCGACCTGGCCGAAAGTGCCGCATTTCTCGTGCGTCCCCTGCCCTTGCCGATCACGGCCAAGGCGAGCAAGTTCCTGAACGAGGAGGCACGCGGACTGCTGGCGGCGCTGAGGCAGGCGCTGGAGGCGGTCGATCCGGGCGGCTGGCAGGCCGAGCGGCTCGAGCAGACCGTGCAGGATTTCGTCTTAGCGCGGGGCGTCCGGCTCAAGGACGTCGCCCAGCCGCTGCGGGCGGCGCTGACGGGCAGCCATGTGTCACCCGGCATCTTCGACGTGCTGGTGGTGCTGGGCCGGGATGAGAGCCTGGCGCGCATCGAGGATGCGGCGCGACAGCGGATGGTGGTGCTTGACGAGGCGCGATAGCGAAACGGTGCAGTCGATTCCCGCGCTGTCGTGGCGGCGCGGTCAGCCACGAGACAGGAGCGATTGATGAGCAACGGCGAGAACAATGGACGGACGGTGACGCTGACCGACAGTGCGACGGGCAAGAGCTACCAGTTTCCCGTGATCGACGGTTCGACCGGTCCCAGCGTCATCGATGTCCGCAAGCTCTATGCCGAAACCGGCATGTTCACCTTCGATCCCGGCTACACCTCCACCGGCAGCTGCGCCTCCGGGATCACCTTTATCGATGGCGAGAAGGGCGAACTGCTGTACCGGGGTTATCCAATCGAGCAACTCGCGGAGAAGTCGGACTTCATGGAGGTCTGCTACCTGTTGCTGCACGGGGAGCTGCCGCAGGCCGAGGAGAAAGAGAAGTTCACCAAGGCGATCACCTACCACACCATGCTGCATGAGCAGATCATGTACTTCTTCCGCGGCTTCCGCCGCGATGCGCATCCCATGGCCACGATGGTCGGCGTGGTCGGAGCCATGTCGGCCTTCTACCACGATTCGACCGATGTCAACGACGCCTGGCAGCGCGAGG
>JBHJOG010000294.1:0-14606 GCA_050329975.1 Alphaproteobacteria bacterium
GTCGCAGCATCGGTCAGCCGCCGCCCCTTGCCGTCGAGGTAGACGAATCCGCGCCCGCAACGGCGCCGCCTGATCGGCAGCGAACCGGCCGCCACATAGTGCAGACCGAGGGTCTCGGCCTGTTCCCGCTTGAACTCGGCGCTCATCGGCCAACGACCTCGCTGGCGCCGGCCCGGACAGAAAAAGTCCGGCCGGGACCTGCAATGGTGGGGGAGAGAGACCAGCAGGCCCGGCCGGATGATAGGCAGGGGCAGCTGCACCAACCGGTCGCGCGAGAGGCCCGACGCGGCAGCGGCAATCGCTGCCGTGGGGGCCACCGCCATCGCGGCCGGGGCGCGGGGTGTTCAATTGCGCTTCGCGGGTTTGGTTCCATCGCAATCGATCGCCGTTTGCGGCAGCAAGCCGGCGCTGTTCGGCGTCGCCACGATCCGTGCCGGAATGTCGGGGCGGGCCCTGGATCCGTGATCACACCGCGGAGCGCAAGCCATGCTTTCGTCCTTCCAGAATCGACCCGGGAAACTGCGACCGCTCGGCCCGAGCGCGGGCCAGCGCCAACGCGAGGCCGCGTTCGAACTCCATCGCCCGGTGCCGCCCCGTATGCCGGGAGAGGGTGATCTGCCGCGCCCGGTCGGCGATACGGATCCGTTCTGCCGGCTCGCCCTGGAGCGCAGCCACCACATCACCGGTCGCCGCCGCGACCAGGATCGCCCGGTCGCGCGGGAAGAAGCTGTCCAGCCCCTCCCAGTCGTCGCTGATGACCGCTGTGCCGCACGCGGCGGCCTCGAACAGCCGTACGCTGGGTGCCCATCCCATCGCCTGCATGTCGGCCCGTGTCAGATTGAGCGCGTAGTTCAGGCTGCTGTAGAAGTCCGCGTGCCGGCGGGGTGGGATATGCCCGACGTAGTCGACGTTGTCGGGCCACCCGATCCCGTCGGGATACTGGGTGCCGGCGACGACGAACCGATGCTCTGGGAGCTGACGCGCCGGCTCCAGCAGCAGGCGCTCCAGCGCCGGCTGCCGATCCGGGGCATAGGTGCCCAGGTATCCCAGGCTCCAGCGCTTCTCGCAACCCGTCGGCCTGCACCGGTCGGGATCGACCATGCAGTGCAGCGGCAGGGCCATGCGGGCGCCGTATTCCGCTTCGAGGCGGGTAAGCGCCTGTCCGCTGGCGAAGCTGAAATAGACATCGAATGATGGGATCTGCCGGGCGCTCAGATAGGGGCAGGTCCGGCTGTCCAGGCCGGTCAGCGTGACCGGAGTATCCATGTCGTAGAAGCCGACCAGGCTGTCGACATGGGCGAACAACCGGTCGATCAGGGCCACCCCGTCCGGGACGTACGAGCCGACGATCACGGCATCCGCCTGGTCCAGCGTGCGGCTGTGGCGCCGGATCAGGTCGTCGAGGTCGCCGTAGAATTCGAGGCGGCAATAGTCCGGGATGCCCAGGTCCTGGTTGTCGCGGTACCACGGGACATCGCGCTCGAGGAACGTGATCGCGTGACCGCAGTCTGCCAGGCCGCGAAGCAGCGTCCGATAAGTGGTGGCGTGGCCGTTGCCCCAGGAAGACCTGAGCGAGAGGCCGAGGAAGACGAAGTTCTGACGTGTGCCCATGCTGCCTCGTTACGACCCCCTGCGATACCGGTGCCCGGAAACGCGGGACTCTCCAGGGAGGCTCCCGCCTACGCTCAACTCGAAGACGCTGTCTCAAAACGGCCCCGGTGCGCGCGACGGGACGGCTGGAACGGCCGGGGAAAAGCCCCCGGGCCTCAGCGGGTCGTCAGCACTCGGACGGCGAAGGAACACATCGCACGCCGCCGGGTTCCACTGTCGCCGGCCTGCGGCTTCAGCGGCCTGCACACGCAACGCCCGTTCACTCGATGATGGAGCACCCGATGGAGAGGCCCAGCGCAGAGGAAAGAAAGCGCCGCGAACAGGAAGAGCGCGAACGGAAAGAAAAGGACCACCAGGAGGAAGAAATCGACGAGGCGCTGATCGAATCCTTTCCTGCCAGCGACCCGCCGGCCTGGAGCGGCGGCGGCACCGTCTCCCGTACCGAGGAGCAGGTCCAGAAGGACGCGGAGCGAGCGGCCGAGAAGCGCCGGAAAAAGCAGCCGAAGCCCGGCCGACCCTAGGCCGCCCGACAAAATGCGGCCCGGCTGGTTCGTCTCTGCCGTCGACCCCCGTGAGAGAAACCTCTGTCGCGAACGGGAACCGCGGAGACCAGCCGGCGGTTCTTCGTGGTGAGGTAATGCACCCGCCATGCTTGAACCGGCGCACAAGGGATCGCCTTTTGCTCCGGGTTAGTGCTCGGTCCTACGCAAAGCCGCCAATTGGGAGGGAAGCATGCGCGAACACATCGACGGGGCAATGATCAGCGTGGCGATGGACCGAATACCCGTGACCGATCCCTTTGCCGAGATTCTCGCCTCGCAGGTTCGCCAGGCTCGGATGCTGGACAAACTGGCCCAGCTGGCCGACCCGAATGCCGCGCCCGAAGCGGCCGACCTGGCGGGCCGCCTGCTCGCCTTCCTGATGATTGAGCTGCCCCGTGACCTCGACGACGAGGAGGCTGTGATCGTCGCCATCGAGAGCCAGCCGGATGCGCCCGACTGCCTGGTGACGGTCGCAACAGCGGTGCGCGAGGAACATGCGGCGATCGGCCAACTGCTCACGCCTGTGATGCGTGGCCTTCGCTATCTCAGCGTCGGCAGGCATCCCGCGGCACCGGCTGCCTTCGGCGGCGCCTGTACCGTCCTGATGGAGTTCATGCGCCTGCACGCGGACTATGTGCAGGGTACCCTGCTGCCTCTGGCCAAACGGCTGGCGGGGCCGCAGGCGCTGTCGGATCTGCTTCTCGACATGGCCTGCCGGCGGGAGCCGGTGGACGCCGCACAGCCTGCACCGACCAAGGCCGGCGAAGCCGAAGCGGCGGTGCCGGCCTGACCCGGCCGCAAACCGCCCGAGACTGGCTCAGGCTTGGCGCAGCTTCATCGGTGTGACGCCGGTCAGGCGCGACAGCGTCGTCGTCAAATGCTGTTGCGAGGAAAAGCCGCAGGCATAGGCGACCTCGGCGATCGGCAGGTCCGAGTTCTTCAGCAGATGGCGCGCGCGTTCGACCCGCTTCTCGATCACGAACCGGTACGGCGTCATGCCGGTGCGCGTCTTCATGCCGTCGAACACCACCCGGAGCGGCAGGTTCACCACCTCAGCCAGCTGCGGACAGGAGATCGGGTTCTCCAGCTCCTGCAGGATGAACTCCACGATCCGGGCGAAATCCCGACCGGACAGGGTCGCAGGCGGCGCAGGCTGGCCCTGGCAAAGGCGGCGTGTCGTCTCCAGGTAGACCAGCGAGCCCAGGCACTGCATCTCGAACCGGTCCATGCCCCGGCCCTCGGCGAGTCGGCTGCGGGCATAACGCGCCAGGTGCTTGATCCGTTCGGACTGCAGATTGCTGCGGGAATGGCTCACCCGGCGCCCGATGCCGTCGCCATGGTCGGCGATCTGCTGGAAGGCGTCGGTGTAGCCGAAGGCGATGAACCCGCGCTTCACGTCGCCCGCGCGCACCCGGATGTGTCCGGCGCGCGGGTGGAAGGCCGTGCTCTCGCCGAAAAAGGTGAACTCGGACTCCCGGTCGTCCTCGAAGCTGCAGGTCGAATGGATCGCCCCGAGCAACAGGCAGATGACGTCGCGGTCGGTATCCAGGTCGAGGGCATAAGGCCGTGCGCCGGCAATGCAGAACGACATGCCCTCGATGCTTCCGGCCAGCCCGAACTGGTCCAGGCCGCGATAGTCAGCCACGCCCGCCACATACGGCTGGACTGCCATCGACCCCTCCCCCGCCGCCGCTTTGTCTTCGCGCCCGTTGACCGGGTCCGCTGTCGCGGCAGCTTTGGTTAATGCACCAGCATGTCCCTTTGCCGTTGGAGGCGCAAGAGCGGCTGCCTGTTCGCTGGGCGATGTACGCCATGCGAACGATGGTGTTCGCATAGCGCACACCCGTTCGCAGGATTCTGTAACCGCGCAAATCTGGAAGAGTCGGTATCGCGACTGCCCCTAGCGTCCGTCCATGCCGCGCCCCGGTGCGGCCGGACGGAACGAGGAGGCCCGTGCCATGGTTCAGCGCCAATCCGCCAAGCCGGTGCAGAGCGGCCGCTTCGATTCGGAGTACGACATCGTCGTCGTCGGGAGCGGCGCCGGCGGCCTCGCCTCGGCACTGTTCGCGGTCTGGCTTGGCAACGAGGTGCTGCTGCTGGAGAAGGCGGCGGAACTCGGCGGCACGACCGCGAAAGCGGCCTTCTGGTACTGGGTCCCGAACAACAAGCCGATGCAGGCGATCGGAATCGCCGACCCGAAGCCGGACTGCATCCGCTACATGGCCCGGCTGTCGCGTCCGGAGAGCTACGACTCCTGCGACCCCCATTTCGGTCTCACCGAATGGGAGTACGAGATGTGCGAGGCGATCTACGACTACGCCTCGCCGGCGACAGAGCTGCTGGCCGAGATGAAGGCGCTGGAATACCGGCACTGCGACTTCGTCCCCGACTACTGGGCCGAGCTGCCCGAGGACAAGGCGCCGAAGGGCCGCGTGCTGCTGCCGAAAGACGCCTGCGCCACCATGTCGGACGGCGGCGCCGTCGCGGTGCGCACCATGTCCGAGGCCGCAGCCAGGGACGGGGTCGAGATCCGAACCCGGATGCGGGTCCAGCGGGTGGTGACCGACGCCGCCGGCGCCGTGATCGGCGTGCAGGCCGACGACGAAGGCGGCAGGACCCGCTCGATCCGGGCGCGCAAAGCGGTCATCTTCGCGACCGGCGGCTTCACCCATGACCCGCAGCTGCGCAAGAGCTTCAGCGCGCAGCCGGTGATGGGGGGCTGCGCGGCGCGGACCAACGAGGGCGATTTCGTCCACATAGGCGCAGCGGCCGGCGCCGAGCTCAGGAACATGAACTGCGCCTGGATGTGCCCGATCGTGCTGGAGAAGGCGCTGAACGGCGACCCGGGGCTGATCGGCACCTTCTCGCCGGCGGGCGACTCGATGATCTACGTCAACAAGCACGGGCGTCGGGTCACCAACGAGAAGCTGGCCTACAACGAGAGCGCGCAGGCGTTCTTCCAGTGGGACCCGGTGCGGTCGGAATATCCGAACCTGGTGCTGGCGGCGATCTGGGACAGCCGCGCCCAGCAGCATTCGGCGAGCCACGAATACGGCCGCTTCATCGTCGGCGACCAGGCGGATGCCGCCCATGTCGTGCAGGGCGCGACTCTCGCCGAGCTGGCGGACAACCTGCGCTCCCGCGTCGACCAGCTGTCGCACCGGATCGGCGGGCTCCGGCTCTCACCCGACTTTCTCGCCAACCTGGAAGCCACCATCGCCCGCTTCAACCGCTTCGCGGAGGCCGGCAAGGACGAGGACTTCCACCGCGGCGAGCGCCAGGTCGAGCTGCTGTTCAACGGCGCGGTGGCGGAAAGCCCGTCGGCGCCGAACCCGACGATGTACCCGATCGCTGGCGAGGGGCCCTACTTCGCCGCGCTGCTCACCGGCGGCACCCTCGATACCAAGGGCGGGCCGGTCACCAACGCCCGCGGCCAGGTGCTCGCCCACAGCGGCGACACGATCCCGGGCCTCTACGGCGTCGGCAACTGCGTCGCCTCGGCGTCGGGCCGCGCCTATTGGGCCGGCGGCGCCACACTGGGTCCGATCCTGGCCTTCGCCTATCTCGCGGCAAACGCCGCCCACGCCGAGAAACCGCGCTAACCGACAGGAGGCAGAGCCATGGCCCTATCCACCAAGACCATGACCGACGAACAGCGCAAGTCGGTCGCGATCGAGTACCTGAAGGCGTTCGACAACGGCGGCGTCACCTCGGACGGCGGGTCGATCCTCGACCTGTTCGCCGACGACGCCCAGGTCTACTTCCCGAAATGGGGCATCGCCAACGGCAAGGAGCAGATCGGCAAGCTGTTCGGCGACGTGGGCGGCACGCTGAAGGCGATCGTCCACCACTACGCCCACTTCAACTGGGTGTTCTCCGGCAGCGACGTCGTGGTCTGCGAAGGCACCAGCCATGGCGAGCACAAGGACGGCCCGTGGCGCGCCGGGGTGCCGGCCTGGGGCGCGGGCAACTGGTGCGACGTGTTCGAGATCCGCGACTGGAAGATCCAGCGCTGCTTCATCTACCTCGATCCCGACTACGCCGCCCAGGATACCGCCCGCTATCCCTGGATCCAGAAGTAGCTCGCGCCGGCAGGCGCATACCAGACGAACCGCGCAAAGCGGCAGTCAGCGCAGCCAGCTGCGCGCATTGGAGAGGAGACGTCGCAGATGACCCAGAGATTCAGGCTGATTCCGGCAGCCGCGGCCGCATTGGCTGCCGGCGCCGCGGTCACGTCCGCCGGCATGGCGCAGGTGACCAAGGAGGAGCTGATGGTGCATGCGCTCGGCACCACCGAAGGCGTCGACCCGGTGATCGTGGAGGCGTTCGACCGCGCGGCCGCCGGCCTCACCGACGAGCAGCGCGCCCTGGCGCTGGAATGCTGGTCCAGCAACGCCTGCGACACCGGCACCGGCGGCGAGATCACGGTCGCCTACGCCGACGGGTTCGGTGAGAACGTGTGGCGCCGGGTGACGGCGATGGAATACATCATGCAGGCCCTCACCTATCCCGAAGTCGGCCGGATCCTCTATTCCTCGGCCCGGGGCGACGCCGCCAAGGCGATCGCCGACATGCGCGCCTACATCGCCCAGGACGTCGATGTCGTGGTCATGTTCGCCGACCATGGCGCCGCCCTGCTGCCGACCGTGCGCGAGGCGACGGAGGCCGGCATCCTGGTCACCGTCCACAACGGCACCGACGTCGGCGGCGAGCCGGGCGTCGACTATGTCACCGCCATCGCCGAAGACCTGTGCGGGCTGGGCACGGCGTTCGTCCAGGTTATCGCGGAGAATTCCGAAGGGCCGACCGGTGTGGTCGAGCTCGGCGGCACACCCGGGAACCCGCTGAGCCTCGGCTGGCAGGCGTGCGCCGACGCAGAGATCGCCAAGCATGAGGATATGGAACTGCTTGGCGTCGCCGACACCAACTGGACCCAGGAAGGCACCTTCGAGGCCGTCTCCAGCTTCCTCGCTCAGCATGACAAGATCGACGGCTATCTCTATGAATATGCCGATGGTTTTCGTGGCGCACTCCGCGCATACGAAGCGGCGGAGCGGGACCTCGACATGATGGTCGCGCTGCGGACCGACGAGCAGGGCCTGTTCTGCGACTGGGAGGACGCCGCCAGCCCCGGCTTCCGGATCTTCTACTCCTCCGGGCAGAACTACCAGTCGCGCATCGCGCTGACCGCGGCGATGATGAAGGCGGCAGGCGCCGAGGTGCCCGCCACCATCGACGTTCCCTTCGCGATGAAGGAGGTCACCGTCGGCCTGTGCAACCGCGATCTGCCGCAGGAGACCTCGGTCTCGACGCTGATCGACGAGGAGATGCTGCGCGCGATGTTCGCCAACTGACCGGCCCGCCGACCCTAGCGGTGGGAAACTGGGACCGGGCCCCCGATCGTCGGGCCCGGTCCTTCCGTCTCCGATGCCGCAAGCGCCGATGCCGCGGCAGCACCAACGTCTTTCCCAGGATCGGCCAATGGTCGAAATCGCGCTCAGGCTCTCCGATATTTCGAAATCCTACCCCGGCGTGCAGGCGCTCGACCGGATGAGCCTCGACTGCGCCGCGGGCGAGATCCACGCGGTGCTCGGCGAGAACGGCTCGGGCAAGAGCACGCTGATGGGCATCGCCAGCGGCACGGTGGTCCCGGACGACGGCGCGGTCGAGATCGTCGGCCACCGCCTCGCCTCGGCCGATCCGATGCTGGCCCGCTCGCTCGGGCTGGCCACGGTCTACCAGGACGATTCCCTGGTCCGCGAGCTGACCGTGGCCCAGAACCTCTACCTCGCCGCAGCGCCGGGTGACATCCGCTACGGGCAGATGAACCGGTGGGCCGCCGGCCAGCTTGCCGCCTACGACCTCGACCTGGCGCCCGATGCGCCGGTCGGGAGCCTGACCCCGGCCCAGCGCCAGTTCCTCGAGATCGTCAAGGCGCTGATCGCCCAGCCGAAGGTCCTGCTGCTCGACGAGCCGACTTCGACCCTCGACCTCGAGGGCGTCCGCAAGCTCTCGTCGATAATCCGCGGCCTCGCCGCCCGCGGCACCGGCATTGTCTATGTCACCCACCGGCTGCCTGAGATCCTGGACCTGGCCGACCGGGTGACGATCCTGCGCGACGGCATCGGGCGCGGCACCCATGCCGTCACCGACGAGCTGTCGGAGGGCGACCTTGTCGCGCTGATGGTCGGCCGCTCGATCGAGGCCGAGTACCCGGCCAAGGGCACCGGGCTTTCCGACCAGCCGGTGCTCGAGGTCCACGGGCTCGGAGGCGACGCCTTCCACGACATCTCGTTCGCCGTCCGCAGGGGCGAGATCCTCGGCTTTGCCGGCGCCGAAGGGAACGGGCAGCGCGAGGCGATGCGGGCGCTGGCCGGGTTGGTCGGATCCCGGGGCGCAGTCAGCTGCGACGGACAACCGGTCCACGTCTCGACGCCGGGCGAGGCGCTCGCGGGCGGGATTCTGTTCCTGAGCGCCGACCGCGCCCAGGAATCGATCTTCCCGGAGCTTGGTGTCCGCGAGAACATGACGCTCCAGAAGCTGCCGGACCTCGCCAGCGCCGGAATCGTCTCGGGCGGCCGAGAGCGCAGCCGGGCGCGGGCGCTGATCGGTGCATACGGGATCGTCACGCCGACGCTGGACCAGCCGATCGCCGGCCTGTCCGGCGGCAACCAGCAGAAGACGGTGCTGGCCCGCAGCTTCCTGTTCGGCGCCCCGGTGGTGCTGATCGACGAGCCGACCCAAGGGGTGGACGCCGGCGCCCGCTTCGAGATCTACCGCGCCATCCGCGACAAGACCCGCGACGGCACCGCCTGCGTCGTCAACTCCTCCGACGCTCTGGAACTGGCCGGCATCTGTGACCGGGTGCTGGTGTTCTCCCGCGGCCGGATCATCCGCGAGCTGGCAGGCGACCAGGTGACCGAGGCCAACATCGTCTCTTCGTTCCTGACCTCCCGCGACGCCCGGAAGGGCCGGACAGACGCCGGCGCCCCCGCATCCGCCGTCTCCCGGGCGCTCGGCGTGCTCGCCTCGGGCAGCACCACCTGGTGGGTCCCGCTCCTGTTCCTGCTGGCGCTGACGCTACTGGTCGGCGGGTACGCCTATGCGCAGAGCGAGGTGTTCCTGCGCCTGCTCAACATCCGGCACATCCTGCTCGCCACCGCCCCCCTCGCCATGGTCGCGATGGCTCAGTTCAACGTGCTGCTGGTGCGGGGATTCGACGTGTCGGTCGGGTCCCTGATGAGCCTGACCGTGGTCACCGCCTCCTTCCTGGTCGCCTACGAAATGGGGCCGGGACCGGTGCTGCTCGGCATCGCCGCCTGCCTGCTGGTAGGCTTGGCAGTCGGCACGATCAACGGGGCGATGGTCCGCTTCGCCAAGGTGAACCCGGTGATTACCACCATCGCGATGCTGAGCGTGCTGCAAGGAGTCGCGCTGCTGCTGCGCCCGTCGCCGACCGGGCTGATCAACCAGGAACTGATCGAGATCCTGCGCTTCCGCATCGGCTTCATGCCCGCCTCCGCCGCCGTGCTGGTTGCGCTCGCGATCCTGTTCGACCTGTGGCTGCACCGCACCCGCAGCGGGCTCCGCCTGAAGGCAGTCGGCTTTCGCGAGGAGGCGGCCAAGCGCAACGGCGTGCCCGTCACCCTCGTCCACCTGCGCGCCTACATCTTCTCGGCCCTGCTGGCGACGCTGGCCGGCTTCTTCCTCGCCTCGGAGGTCGGCGTCGGCCACCCGTCCGCGGGCAGCTCCTACGCGCTCTCCAGCATCGCGGCGGCGGTGCTCGGCGGCGCCGCGCTGACCGGCGGGCGCGGCTCCTTCTCCGGCGCCCTGTTCGGCGCCTTCTTCTTCGCGCTGACGGTGAACGTGGTCTCGCTGCTCGGCTTCAACACCGCCGTCGGCGTGATCCTCAGCGGCGCGTTGACCCTGCTCGCGGTGTTCCTCTACTCCGGGCTGAAGCCGGCGGAAATGGCGATCCGGCGCCTGGCCCAGCGCCTGTCCCGGCCGGCGCTGCCGGCCCGGTCGCGGCAGTGACGGGCGCCATGGCGGGGGAGCTGCCGTCGGGCAGCCCCTTCCAGATGCGCTTCGCCGCGATCTGGCTGGCGCTGGCGGTGCTGATCGCGCTCAGCGCCGTGTTCGTGCCGCGCAGCCTGCAGCCCTCCTCCCTGCTGGCGGTGATTCCCCTCGCCGCCTTCCTCGCCATTGCCGCGATGGGACAGGCCATGGTGCTGATGGCGCGCGGCATCGACCTCTCGGTGCCCGCGATCGTCACCCTGTCGAGCACGATCCTGCTCGGGGCCTCAGGCGGATCGGACGCCGGCATCGCCGGGGCAGTCGCGCTCGCGCTGGCATTGGCCGCCGCCGTCGGGCTGGTCAACGGCGTGCTGGTCGGCGTGCTGCAGCTCAACGCGTTGATCGTCACCCTGGCGGTTGGCGCCATCGTCGCCGGGCTGACGCTGTGGTACCGCGAGGGACTGCCGCCGGAATCGGGCGTGCCGCCGCTGCTCGCCGCCCTTGGCGGCCTGCGCATCCTCGGGCTGAACTTCTCGGTCTGGGTGACGCTGCTGCTGGTGATCGTGCTGAGCGTCGTGCTGCGCAAGACCGTGGCCGGCCGCCGCTTCGCCGCCGTCGGCGCCAACCCGCGCGCGGCGCACATCGCCGGCATCGGCGTGGCCCGCTACCAGATCGCCGCCTTCCTCCTGGCCGCGCTGCTCTACTGCGTCGCCGGCATCCTGCTCTCGGCCTTCATCCGCAACCCGACGCTCGAGGTCGGCACGCCCTACCTGTTGGCGCCGATTGCGGCAGCCGTTCTCGGCGGCACCGCGCTCGGCGGCGGCATCGGCCGCATGACCTCGGTCGCCGGCGCCGCCCTGTTCCTGATCCATCTCGGACAGATGCTGCAGATCATGGGCATCTCGACCGCCTGGCAGATGATCGCCGAGGGAGTGGCCATCGCCCTCGGCATGGGGCTGTCCCAGCTTCGCCTCCCCCGCCTGCGCAAGCCGATCCGTTCGGCTTCCCCGGCGCCGCCCGGCCCGGAACCCGCCGCGATCAGACCAAGGCCGGAACCGGAGGGACGACGCTGATCTCGTCGACCACCTGCTTCGCCCCCGGCGCGTTCTCGGCCATCACCCGGACCGCATCGCGGACCCGGTCGTCGATGACGGAGCCGCGCAGCTCCACCACGCCGCCGCGTACGCCGACACTGAGCGTGATGCCCGACGCCCAGTCCCGGCGCTCGATCTCATCGAGGATATGCCGGCGGATGGCAATGTCATCGGCGACCGGCTCCGGCACCACGCTGCCGAATTGTCGCGACAGCGCGCGGAGCAGATCGGCCCGGCTGACGATGCCCACCAGCCGGCCGTCCTGCACCACCGGCAGCCGCTTCAAGCCATGGCGCTCCATCCGGACCACGATCTCCCCTGCCGGCATCTCCGGACCGATGGTCACCAGGTTCCTGCTCATGACGTCCTCGACCCGCCGCGCGTGACTGCGCACGTACTCGTCCGCGAGCGTCCCGGCCGACAGCCAGAACTCCAGCCATCGCGGCCGCTTCCGCTCGGTGCCGATCTCCGCGCGGCGCAGCAGGTCGCGCTCGGTGACGATACCGACCAGCGCGCCGTCGGCGTCGACGACGGGTACGCCGCTTATGCTGCGGTGCAGCATCAGTTTCGCCGCCTCTACCACCGGTGCGTCCGGACGCACGGTTGCGACAGCTGCCGTCATCAGGTCCCTGGCTTGCAACGTCCTCCCTCCCCAATCCTGCTGCAGCCGCGTCCCCCGACCCGGCACGCAGCCCCTGTCATGCCGGCTGCATGCCGGCGGCCTCGGCCGCCGCGACGCTTCGCTTCACCGCGAGGAAGCTGTCGGGACTGACCGAAACCGAGTCGATGCCGCATTCGACCAGGAAGGCGGCGAAGTCCGGCCGGTCGCTCGGCGCCTGGCCGCAGAGGCCGATCTTGGCGCCGGCCTCGCGGGCCTCGGCGACCACACGCGCGATCATCCATTTCACCGCCGCATCGTCCTCGTCGAACAGCTCCGCCAGTTCGGCGGAATCCCGGTCGACGCCCAGGGTCAGCTGGGTCAGGTCGTTGGAGCCGATCGAGAACCCGTCGAAGCGCTCGGCGAACGCGCGGGCCAGGATGACGTTCGACGGGATCTCGCACATCACGTAGACCTCGAGCCCGTTCTCGCCGCGGACCAGCCCGTTCTCCGCCATCACCTCGAGCACCCGGTCGCCCTCCTTCACCGAGCGGCAGAACGGGATCATCACGATCGCGTTGCGGAACCCCATCTCGTTTCGCAGCCGCCGGATCGCCCTGCATTCCAGCGCGAAGCCGGCGCGATAGCGCGGCGAGTAGTAGCGCGACGCGCCGCGGAAGCCGATCATCGGGTTCTCTTCCTGCGGCTCGAACGCGGCGCCGCCGACCAGCCCGGCATATTCGTTGGTCTTGAAGTCGCTCATCCGGATGATGACCGGTTTCGGATGGACTGCGGCGGCGATCCGGGCCAGCCCGCGCGACAGCCTGTCGACGAAGTACTCGGTCTTGTCGGCGTAGCCCGCGGTGAGCGCCGCGATCTCGCTCTTCGCCGCCTCGTCCTCGAGTGTGTCGTAGTGGACCAGCGCCATCGGATGGACCCGGATGGCGTTGTTGATGACGAACTCCATGCGGGCCAGCCCGACGCCGTCCGCCGGTATCCGCCACCAGCGAAAGGCGGCGGCGGGATTGGCGAGATTGAGCATCACCCGGGTGCGGGTCTCGGGCAGGTTCTCGAAGTCGAGCACCTCGGAGTCGAAATCGGCGGTGCCCTCGTAGATGAAACCCTGGTCGCCCTCGGCGCAGCAGACCGTCACCTCCTGGCCGTCGTGCAGCAGGTTGGTGGCATCGCCGGTGCCGACGATCGCCGGCAGGCCGAGTTCGCGGCTGACGATGGCTGCGTGGGACGTCCGGCCGCCATGGTCGGTGACGATCGCCGCCGCGCGCTTCATGATCGGCACCCAGTCGGGATCGGTGGTGCCGGTGACCAGGATCGCGCCGTCGACGAAGCGTTCGATGTCCTTCGGGCTTTCGATCAGGCAGGCGCGCCCGGCGACTACTGCGTCGCCGATGGCGAGCCCGGAGACAAGGGTACGGCCCTTGCCGCTGATCCGGTACGACTTGATCGCGCCGGCCTCCAGCCGCGACTGCACGGTCTCCGGCCGGGCCTGGACGACGAACATCTCACCGGTCTCGCCGTCCTTCGCCCACTCCATGTCCATCGGACAGCCGTAATGGGCCTCGATCGTCGCCGCCCAGCGGGCGAGGTTCAGGATCTCGGCATTGTCGAGCACGAAGGCGGCGCGCTCGGCCTTCGACGTCGGCACGTTGCGCGTCGGCGCTTCGCCGCCGGACCCGTAGATCATCTTCTGTGCCTTCCCGCCCCGTTTCTTCTCGATGATCGGCACCAGCGAGGGGTCGGCCAGCAGCGGCTTGAAAACCTGGTACTCGTCGGGGTCGACGGCGCCTTGCACGACGTTCTCGCCCAGCCCCCAGGCCGCATCGATCAGCACGACCTTGTCGAATCCGGTCTCGGTGTCGATCGAGAACATCACTCCGGCTCCGCCGATATCCGCCCGCACCATCCGCTGCACGCCGACCGACAGCGCGACCTTCATGTGGTCGAAACCCTTGGCCTGCCGGTAGCTGATGGCACGATCGGTGAACAGCGAGGCGTAGCAGCGCCGGCATGCGTCGAGCAGCCCGGCTTCGCCGCGGATGTTGAGGAACGTCTCCTGCTGGCCGGCGAAGCTCGCGTCGGGCAGATCCTCGGCGGTGGCGCTGGAGCGGACCGCGACCGACAGGTCCTGCCGCCCCGCCTGCTCCGACAGCGCCCGGTAGGCCTCGACGATCGCCGTGGCGATCTCCGGCGGCCAGTCCCCGCGCAGGACCAGGGCCCGGATCGCCTGGCCGGTCTCGGCCAGGGTCGCCTTGCCGGCGCGCATCTCGGCGAGCAGGGCGGTGATCGGCCCGTCCAGCCGGTTTGCCCGGAGGTAGTGGCGATAGCTGTCGGCGGTCACGGCAAATCCCGGAGGCACCAGGATTCCGGCGGCTGCCAGCCTCTGCACCATCTCGCCGAGCGACGCGTTCTTCCCGCCCACGCGTCCGACGTCGTCGCGGCCGACCTCCTCGAAACGCAGGACCGGGACAGTCCGCGTTGCTGGCGGTGAAACGGGTTCCGGCATCGGCTTGCGCATCGGCGTCTCCATTCAGGTCCGCCAGTCTGCGGACCGTGGCCGCCATGTCGTTGACACCGATCAATTCATCGGCCTCGCCGTCCATTTAGGCTCGCCCTAGATGTCGTTGCAGAATTTCCCGGAGCCTCAGGAGAGCCGTCGATGGTGTCAGAGGAAGACTCGCCCGACGAGACGCCGCCCCTTGCCATCGCGCTCGACAAGGTCTGCTACGTCGT
>JBHJOG010000295.1:0-5190 GCA_050329975.1 Alphaproteobacteria bacterium
GGGCCCTGAATAGCATGTTCATGCATATGCATCAACGGCACCTCAGGTCGCAAACCCGTTGCCTCAACTCGATGCAAGCGCATGAGTCCGCGCATCTCGGCGTTTCGCCAATCCACTGCCTTCAGGCCACTGATGATCGGAATCAAAGAGTTAGGGCCATCGCCCGTATAAATGCAACTGCATGATCCTTGTATTTCAATGTATCTGCATCTAACATAGCTCATGCAACTGCATGTACTTATGGAAGGATCCTCCGGTGCCTCGGCTGACCCTGGTGTCCCACCCCCTTTGCCCCTATGTGCAACGCGCGGCGATCGCGTTGCGCGAGCGATCGGCGCCGTACGACCAGGTGACAGTCGACATTGCCGACCGGCCGGAGTGGTTCGCTGCCATCTCACCGCTCGGGAAGGTGCCGCTGCTGCGCGTGGCCGGCGAGGGCGACGATACCGAGGCTGTCCTGTTCGAGTCTGCGGTGATCCTTGAATATCTGGAGGAAACCCTGCAGCGGCCGCTGCATCCGGCCGATCCGATCGCCCGGGCCCGGCATCGCGGCTGGATCGAGTTCAGCTCGGCCGTCCTGAACGGAATCGGCCGCTTCTATGCCACACCCGACGAGGGCGCGCTCGCGGAAGCCGCGACGCGGCTGGCCGGGCAGTTTGCCTGGCTGGAGGCCGAGCTCGGCGACGGGCCCTGGTTCGCCGGGGACGCGTTCCGTCTGGTCGACGCTGCCTTCGGACCGGTGTTTCGCTATTTCGACCGCTTCGATCGGATCGCCGAATTCGGCATCCTCACCGGCAAGCCCAGGCTCGCGCGGTGGCGCACCGCCCTCGCCGCGCGGCCCTCGGTGCGCGACGCGGTGGCGGCGGACTACCCCGAGCGGCTGGATGCCTTCCTGCGCGGCCGTGGCGGCGCTCTGTCCCGGCTGATGGCCGCCTCGTCGATCGCCGCGTGATCGCGCGCCGCCACCGGCAAACAAATGCCCCCTCCCGCAGCGCGGAAGGGGGCACGTTCGAGCGGCACGCGGCCGCGATACGGAGCCGCTGTCGGTGTCGTCAGGCGGCCTTCTGCTCCACCGCCTTCTGCCCGCCGGTCTGCTCGATGGTCGGGCGGCTGTCGTCAGCGGTCCGGATCGCGATCGTCCGGGGCTTCTTCTCCTCCGGGACGACGCGCTCCAGCGCGACGTGCAGCATGCCGTGCTCGAGCCGGGCATCGCCCACCTGGATGTCATCGGCCAGGTCGAAGCGGCGCTCGAAGGCGCGGGTCGCGATACCGCGATGCAGGTAGCTGCGCTCGCCCTCCTCGGTCGCGGCCTTGCCGCGCACGATCAACGAGCGGTCCTGGACGGTCATCGTGAGCTCGTCCGGCGCGAAGCCTGCCACGGCCATGGTCAGCCGATAGGCGCTCTCGCCGGTCTTCTCGATGTTGTAGGGCGGGTAGCTGACGCTCTGCTCCTGGGCGGCATCGATCAGGCGCGAAAGCCGGTCGAAACCGATGGTGGAGCGGAAGAGCGGGGAAAGATCGAACGTGCGCATTGGTCAGTCCTCCAAAAAGCAACTGTCTGACGTGGCGGTCCCCGCCGCTGCGGCGGACCGTCGCTCCCGACCAGCCCGGGTTCCGGCCCTGGTCGACCACGGATATGGGAAGCGGCAAGAACCGGTTCAAGAGGCCTTTGGCATGGCACGAACGGGCTGGCGACCGGCGGGGAACTGCGCGCAAGACGTTGCCCGGGCGCGGCGGATCGGGCATGATCGGGCGATGAATCAGGACATCCGGGGCCAGGAAGGTCAGTCGCCCGTGTTCGCACCACCGCTCTACTTCTCGCGCACCTATGACGAGACGATGAGCCTGCTGCACGAGGCGCGCAACTGCATCATCCGATTCGGCGAGGAACCGTCGATGACCATGGCGGGGCGGCTGTCGTTCAGCCGCGAAACCATGCGGCTGACCACGCGGCTGACGTCGGTGATGGCGTGGCTGCTCGCCCAGCGCGCCGTCCACGCCGGCGAAATCTCGCCGCAGCACGCTGCCGGCGAGGCGCACGCGCTGACGGCGCCCGAGCTGTGCCTTGCCGGTGCGAGCGCCGAGGACACGGCCCTGCTGCCGGCCGAACTGCAGCGGCTGCTGGAGAGAAGCCGCGCGCTCTACGCGCGGATCGCCCGGCTCGACGCCCGGCTCAAGGCCAGCTACGCCTGACGCTGCTACGCCTGATCCCTGGGCGCCGGCACGCGACGCTCGGCCGCGGGCTCAGCCGAGCCCCAGGCCTTTGAACCGCTTGTTGAATCGGGCAACCTGCCCGCCGGTGTCGACCAGTCGCTGCGACCCGCCGGTCCACGCCGGATGCGTGGTAGGGTCGACGTCAAGCTTCAGCACGTCGCCGGCCTTGCCGTAAGTCGAGCGCGTGCGAAACTCGGTCCCATCGGTCATCACGACCGTGATCTCATGATAGTCGGGGTGAATGTCTTTTTTCATGGTGCCGCTCCAGAACAGGCCGCGTTCTATAGCCAAGCGGCGGGCCGGTTGCAAGCACGGTGCACCGGCAGCGCGCGCTGAGCCCCGCCCATGAGCCGGCTCAGCCAGCGTCACGGCGACCGTCCAGGCCAGAAGGACATGGCGGTGCTGCGCCGCCTGATCGGGCTGGCGCGGCCCTACACGCTGCGCATGGCGCTTGCAGCGGTCGCCCTGCTGCTCACCACCGGCAGCGTGCTCGCCATCGGCATCGCGCTGCGCAACTTCATCGACGACGGCATCGGCAACGAGGACGTCGCCGCCTTCAGCAGCGCGCTGATCCTGTTCGTCGCCATTGTGGTGGTGCTGGCCGGCGCCACCTTCGCGCGCGCCTATCTGGTCAACTGGGTCGGCGAGCGCGTCGCCGCCGACCTCAGGCTCGCCGCCTACCGCAACGTGCTGCGCCAGGATCCGCTGTTTTTCGAGACCGCCAAGACCGGCGAGGTGATCGCGCGGCTGACCGGCGACGCGGCGATCGTCCACCTGGTGATCGGCTCCACCGCCACCACCGCCGTGCGCAACCTGCTGCTGCTCGTCGGGGGCACGGTGCTGCTGGCGGTCACCAACGCCCTGCTCACGGGCGTGGTGCTGCTGGTGGTGCCGCTGGTGGTGGTGCCGATCATCCTCTTCGGGCGGCGGGTGCGCCGGCTGTCGCGCCAGGCCCAGGACAGGCTGGCCGAGGCCGGCAGCTATGCCACGGAAACCCTTGGCGCGGTGGCCACGGTCCAGGCTTTCGGCCACGAGCGGATCGACATGGCGGCGTTCCGCAGCCGGGTCGACGAGGCATTCCAGGCGGCGCTGCGCCAGGTGGCGGTGCGCGGCATGATGGCCGCCACCGTAATCGCCCTGGTCTTCGCCGGCGTCATCGCCATGCTCTGCCTCGGCGGCGCCGGCGTCACCTCCGGCGACATGACGGCGGGCGACCTCAGCGCCTTCGTCTTCTACGCCGTCGTCGTCGCCGGCGCAGTCGGCGGTCTCTCCGAGGTTTCCGGCGACCTGCAGCGGGCGGCTGGCGCCTGCGAGCGGCTGTTCGAACTGATCGACGCCGAGCCGGCGATCGTCGCCCCGGCCGACCCGGCGCCGCTGCCGGAGCCCGCCCGCGGCGCGGTCGAGCTGCGCGACGTCAGCTTCGACTACCCGAGCCGGCCCGACGCCCGCGCGCTGCACGACATCTCGCTCTCGGTCGCGCCGGGCGAGACAGTGGCCATCGTCGGCCCGTCCGGCGCCGGCAAGTCCACCCTGTTCCAGCTGCTGCTGCGGTTCCGCGACCCCGACCGGGGCCAGGTGCTGGTCGACGGCGTCGACATCCGCACCGCCGACCCGGCGGCGGTCCGCGCGCGGATGGGCACCGTGCCGCAGGATCCGGTGATCTTCTCCGGCACCATCCGCGAGAACATCGCCTACGGCCGCCCCGACGCCGACGACGCGGCGGTGGCGGCTGCCGCTCGCGCCGCGGCCGCCGACGACTTCATCGCCGCGCTGCCGCACGGCTACGACAGCCAGATCGGCGAGCGCGGCGTCCGGCTGTCCGGCGGCCAGCGGCAGCGGGTGGCGCTCGCGCGCGCCATCATCCGCGACCCGGCCATCCTGCTGCTCGACGAGGCGACCAGCGCGCTCGACAGCGAGAGCGAGTGCAAGGTCCAGCAGGCGCTGGGCACCTTGCGCACCGGCCGCACCACCCTGGTCATCGCCCACCGGCTGTCGACCGTGCGCGACGCCGACCGCATCGTCGTCCTCGACAGCGGCCGCATCGTCGCCACCGGCACCCACGACCAGCTGATGGCCGACAACGCCCTCTACCGCCGGCTTGCGACGCGCCAGTTCGCCGACACGCATGGCGACGAGGTCGAGACCGTCACCACCCTGGCGGCGCGACGTTGATGCGGGGCGGTGCATGCAACATATCTGTTGCATCTAGTCGCGTGCCTTGTCTATTCTGCCAATGAAGACCAGCGACTGCGGCGATGGCTGAAGCGACAGGGATGCAGTTTCACCACCCATCGAGGCGGCAGCGGCCACGTCACCGTCACGTTCGGCGATCGCAAGACTCAGCTGCCGATGCATGGCGCCGACAAGGATCTTGGAACTGGCCTGATCCGCAAGATCAAGAAGGACCTGGAACTCGACTGATGCTGATGTTTCCGATCGTCCTGGAGGCCGACGACAACGGCACGATGCTGGCGACCTGTCCCGACCTTCCCGAGGTCACGACATTCGGCGACGACGTCGATGACGCGCTGAGCCATGCGGTCGACGCCATCGAGGAGGCGATCGCCGCCCGCCTCGCTCGCCGCGAAGATGTCCCGCTCCCGTCACCAGGGACGCCGGTCGTCCAGCTTCCGACCCAAACCGCGCTGACCGTTCTGCTCTACCGCGCGCTGAGGGAGCGTGGCATGGCGAAGGCGGAGCTTGCGCGGCGGCTGCACTGGAAGCGGCCGCAGGTGGATCGCCTGTTCAATCCGCGCCACAACACGCGCCTCGACCAGTTCGACGCTGCGTTCGAGGCGCTCGACATGCGGATCGACGTGCGGGCGGCCTGATCGCGGCGCTTGATGCCGCAAGCCGCCGTCCGCACCATCCGCGCACCCGAGCGGGCCGCGTCGCGCCCGCCCCAATCAGCCCGCATCCGGAGGAAACTGCCATGACCCGTCTGGTCGTCTACGTCGAGTTCGAGATCGCGCCGGA
>JBHJOG010000296.1:0-15441 GCA_050329975.1 Alphaproteobacteria bacterium
GCGCAGGCGTCCGGCAACGGGTCCCAGAAGCCGCCGGCGACCGGGGCGTAGGCGGCGGCGGTGTCGGGCGCCAGGCAGGCGATGTCCCAGGTCATCGAGCCGCCGATCGAGAAGCCCGCGACCAGCACCCGGCCGCGGTCGAGGCCGAATCGGCCGGCCGCGTCGTCGATCGCGGCGCGGATGAAAGCCACGTCGTCGCGCGGGCTCGCGTAGTCGCCAACCCGGAAGCTCCAGGCCCGCGGCTCGCCCGGCCGCATCGGCAGCGCCTCCGGCACCAGGACTGCGTAGCCGCGGCCGGTGAAGGGGGCGAGGAACCCGGCATTCCCCATCGTCCGCACCCCGCTGCCGCCATAGCCGTAGAGATAGACCACCGCCGGAGCGCCGGCCGGCTGCTCCGGCAGCGCGACGAAATAGGCGCCGCCGTCGACCGTGCAGGGCGCGTCGGCCCCGCCGCAGTCCGCCTGCGCCCAGGCGGCGCGGCAGGCAAGCAGCATCAGGCAGGCGAGGCCGAGTCGCAGCATGGGGAACGGTCCTTGGCGAGGGCGGGCGGGCGAGCTTGCCGAAACCGCCGGCCCGTTGTCCACCCCGCTCTCGGCGCGATCAGTGCGCCCGCAGCCGGCCCAGCCGGGCCTCCTGCTTCGTCCGCACGATGTCGAGGTAGACGGCGGCGATCAGGATGGCGCCGATGACGATCTGCTGCACGAAGGGCGACATGCCGAGCACGTTCAGCCCGAACCGGATCGTCGCCATGATCAGCGCCCCGATGATCGCGCCGCCGACCGTGCCGCGGCCGCCCTGCAGGCTGGCGCCGCCGATCACCGCCGCGGCGATCGCATCGAGTTCGTAGCCGAAACCGATGCCCGGATGGGCCGAGTTGATCCGCGAGGCGAGCACGATCGCCGCCGCGCCGACCAGCGCGCCGCCGGTGACGTAGATCGCGATCTTGTAGGTGCGCACCCCGATGCCGCTGCGCCGCGACGCTTCCTCGCTGCCGCCGATCGCATAGGCATAGCGGCCGAGCCGGGTCTGCTTGAACACGTAGACCATCAGCACCGCGATCGCGGCCAGGATCAGCAGCGGTACCGGCACGCCGAACACGCTGCCGCCGGCGACGAACTCGAACGACGCCGGGAACCCGTACATCGAATAGCCCTGGCTCAGCATCAGGGCGATGCCCTGGGCGATGCCGAGCATGCCGAGCGTGGCGATGAACGGCGGCAGCCCGCCGAACGCGATGATCATTCCGTTGACCAGTCCGACGGCCGCGCCGGTGGCGATCGCCATCGCGCCGGCCAGCTCGATCGGCAGCTCCCAGTAGATGCTGAACACGCCCATCACCACCATGCACAGCGACATGCTGGTGCCGACGCTGAGGTCGATGCCGCCGGAAACGATGATCAGGGTGACGCCGATGGCGAGGATCGCCCGGGTGGTCGCCTGCACGCCGATGGTCAGCAGGTTGTCGACGGTGACGAAGTCGGCATAGGCGATCGACATCCCGAACAGGATCACGACCAGGATCGCGATCGCGCCGAGCTTGTCGGCCAGCTGCCACAGCAGCGCGGCGCCGCGGTTGCGGCGGGCGGGCGCCTCGCTCACGGCGCGCCCGCCGCCGACGGGGCCGCGCGCTCGTCGCTGCCGGTGATCATCATGCGGACGATCTCGTCGCGGTCGGTCTGGCCGGCTAGCCGCTCGCCGACCCGCCGCCCGTTCTTCAGCACCACCATCCGGTCGGCCACCTTGAACACGTCCTCCATGATGTGGCTGATGTAGACGACCGCGATGCCGGCGTTGCTGAGCTCGCGGACCAGCTTCAGCACCTTCTCGGTCTGGACCACCCCGAGCGCCGCCGTCGGCTCGTCCATGATCAGCACGCGCGCCTTGCCGTAGACCGCCTTGGCGATGGCGACCGACTGGCGCTGGCCGCCGGACAGGTAGCGGACCGCTGTCCTCAGGGACGGAATCTCGATGTTCAGCCGGTCGAACAGCGCACGCGCCTCGCGCGCCATGCGCATGCTGTCGAACACGCTCAGGATCGGGCCGAGCGGGCCGCGCTTGATCTCGCGGCCGAGGAACAGATTGCTGGTCACATCCAGATTCTCGCAGAGCGCAAGATCCTGGTAGACGGTCTCGATCCCGGCGGCTTTGCTGGCCTTCGGTGTGTCCAGGTGCACCGGGCGGCCCTCGATCAGTACCTCGCCTTCATCGGGCGGCTGCACCCCGGACAGCGCCTTGATCAGCGTCGACTTGCCGGCGCCGTTGTCGCCGAGCAGGGCCACCACCTCGTGGTGCGCCACGGCGAAATCGACGGCGCGCAGGGCGGCGACGCCTCCGAAGAACTTCGAGATGCCGCGCATCTCGATCAGCGGCGCGACCGCTGGCGACGGGCTTTCCACCAGACTGTCCCTGTCGAAGGAGGTTGAAGCTGCCGCGGACAGCCGAATCCGGCCGCCCGCGGCAAACGAAACGCGCTACTCCGGCTGCGGGATGCCCAGCGCGGACTCGCGGTAGGCATGCACGTTCCACGGATGCACCAGCGTCATCCCGCTGTCGATGAAGGGCGGGAAGTCGTCCGCCGTCCGCTCGCCATTGATGATCTGCATCGCGATCTCGACGGAAAGCTCGCCCATGCCGCGCGCGTTCTGCGCCACGTCGCCGGCGGCCTTGCCTTCGATGATCAGGTCGGTGCCTTCGCCGATCCCGTCGAAGCCGATCACGATCACGTCATCGCGTCCGGCCCGCTCCAGCACGATCGCAGCGCCCACCGCCATCAGGTCGCTCGAGGCGAAGATCAGGTCGACGTCCGGGTGCGACCGCAGAATCGCCTCGGTCGCATCGACGCCGCCCGGGGTCGTCCAGTGGCCGGTGATCGAGGTGACCAGCTCGATGTCCGGGTATTTGGCGATGCCCTCGTGGAAGCCCTGCCGGCGCAGTTGCGCGGTTTCCGAGGAGGTCTCTCCCTCCAGCTGCGCCACCTGGCCCTGGTAGCTCAGCAGCACGGCGGCATAGTCGGCGGCGAGCCCGGACGCGCGCACGTTGTCGGTCTGCACCACCGTAACGTAGTTGGCGCCCTCGACGCCGGAATCCGCCAGGATCACTGGGATCCCGGCCTCGGTCGCCCGGTTGACCGCCGGCCCGAGGCCGCGCGAATCCACCGCCGCCAGGATGATCGCGTCGACCCCGCGTGAGATCAGGGTCTCCATGATCGAGACCTGCTCCTCGACCGCGCTGTGGCTGGCGACGCCGAAGATCTCGACATTGGCGCCGAGCTCCTCGCCCTTGGCCTGGGCGAAATTGGCGAGATTGGTCATGAACACGTCGCCGATGATGGTCTTGGGCAGCACCGCGATCGTCGGTCCGTCCTGTGCCTGCACGGCGCCTGCCGCCATGCTGGCGACCAGGCCGGCGACGGCTGACGCTCGCAGCAAAAACTTCTTCACCATGGCAGCTCCTCCCAACTTGTTATAGTAAGTGCAAGATATTGCGGAATCGTTGCCGCGATTTGCAAACAATTTTTGAACAATTAGCAGTACAGACTAGGCACAACGCTTCTATCCGCAAATCAGACATTACGCCGGTTGCGGTGAGACATTGGAATTGGCCCCGGATACTTGCACCGAGGTTCGAGCAACTCCAGACTCTACGCTGCCTTGCGCTCCTGACGCGCCTGTTGCCTGCGCGCCCGTTCCATGAAGCGCGCGTTCATCCGCGCCTCCGCCTCGTCCGAGCCGTCATGCAAGGTGCCGAACCACTTGTCGAACGGGCAGATGCCCTCGCCGCCGTAGTTGCACTCGAAATGCTTGTGGTGGAGGTAGTGGTAGTAGTTGCCGGCGCCCAGCGGCACCTTGGCCGGTCCCTCGATCCGGTCGAAGCCGGCATGGCCCTGGGCCGGCGAGAACACCAGGTGCTGCAGGTGGAACACCGCATGCATCGGGTGCGACGGCACGATCCAGTGGATGAAAACGCCCGACAGGTAGAGCAGGTGCTCGACCGGATGCATCGACATGCCCGACCACGGCCCGATGTTGACGTTGCGGTGATGCAGCGAATGCACGCGATCGTACAGCGGCTTCCAGTGCAGCAGCCGGTGGACCAGGTAGAAGTGGAAGTCGCGGAACACCGGGATCAGCAGGAACACCGCGACGAACCAGACCGGGTTGGTCTCCCAGCTGATGAACGGCAGCCAGTCATTGGCATAGGCCCAGAGCGTCAGCACCTCGAACGCGGTCCACACCGGGACGCCGCTGGCCAGCGTCCAGAAGATGTTGTCCCAGACCTGGTTGCCGAACAGGAAGGTCTTGTTGCCCTTCGCCAGCGGTTTGTTGGTGTATTTGTAGCGCTCGCCCTGCCGCTTGAAGATGTAGAGCCAGGCGTGCCAGGCGCCGACATAGAGCGTGATCAGCACCAGGTTGCGGCCGAACAGATAGGCGATCCAGCCGAATTCCAGGCTCTGCATGCTGGCGAGCGGAGGGGTCAACCAGAACCAGGTGGCGAGCGAGATCGCGACGAACAGCAGGTTCCACGGCCACAGGTAGCCGGGGAAGCCGAACAGCCATTTCACGAAGCTCAGGGGGCGTGCCGGCCAGTCCAGGATCGGCGCCAGCCTGATCCGCTCCGAGGGCTTCCAGTCGCCGCGCTTGTCACGCTTGAAGGTCGCCGTGTCCGCCATGGTGAAAGTCCTCCCGGCAGTCGTACCCGCATCGCCGTCGCTGCCCAGCGGCGTCATCGCGCGGCATGTCACCCGACACGCGTCGGCGCAGTCTGAAACGTTTAATATCGCAGCGGCGCCCGGCTGGCAAAGGTTCCGGCTGATCGAATGCGATCAAGCGCCACGGCTTCCGGGCCAGTGACAGCCGGCCTGCCGCATCCTATGGTCCGGCCATGCCCGACGCACTGCACCCGATGAGCCCGATTCCCACCGCCCTCAGCGGGCGCGCCGGCGCGCTGCGCGCCAGTCAGATCCGCGAGGTGGCGGAGGAGGGCATGCGCATGGAGGGCGTAATTCCGCTCTGGTTCGGCGAGAGCGCCTGGGGTTCTCCCGACCTGGCGGTGGAGACGGCGGTCGCCGCGCTGCGGGCAGGCGACCATTTCTACCAGCCCAACAGCGGCCGGCCGGCGCTGCGCCAGGCGATTGCCGGCTACATGCGGGAAATCTACGGGATCGAGACCGGCCTCGACCGGATCACCGTCACTGCCTCGGGGATGCAGGGGCTGGCGCTGACCGCCCAGGCGATCGTCGATCCCGGCGACGACGTGGTGGTCGTCGATCCGGCCTGGCCCAACATCCCCGGCTGCTTCCAGATCGCCGGGGCGGCGATCCGCACCGTCGGGCTGGCGGCGCGGGACGGCCGCTGGCAGCTCGACCTCGACCGGTTGCTCGACGCCCTGACCCCGTCGACCCGCGCACTGGTGGTCAATTCGCCGAACAATCCGACCGGCTGGGTGATGGACCGCGCGAGCCAACAGGCCGTGCTCGCCCGCTGCCGCCGCCACGGCACCTGGATCGTCGCCGACGACGTCTATTCCCGGCTCTATCTCGCCGGCGACCACGCGCCGTCGTTCCTGGAGATCGCCGAGCCCGAGGACCGGCTGGTGTCGGTCAACAGCTTCTCAAAGGCCTGGTCGATGACCGGCTGGCGGCTCGGCTGGACCGTCGCCCCGGCGCTGCTCGAACCCATATTGGCCATGCTCACCGAGTTCAACATCGCCGGCCCGTCCGGCTTCGTGCAGCAGGCCGGCATCGCGGCCTTGCGCGACGGCGAGCCCTTCGTCGCCGAACAGCGCACGCGCCTCGCCGCCGCCTACGCGGTGGTGGCCCGGCGGCTCGCCGCCATCCCCGGCGTCGCCTTCGTCGCGCCCGAAGGCGCCTTCTACGCCTTCTTCCGCATCGACGGCCTCGCCGACAGCCTCGGCTTCGCCAAGCGCCTGCTCAGGGAGGCGAAGGTCGGGCTCGCCCCCGGGATCGCCTTCGGCCCCGCCGGTGAAGGCCATCTGCGCCTCTGCTACGCCCGCGACCCCGCCCTGCTGGAAGAGGCGCTGGACAGGCTGGACGGGTTCATGCGGCAGGAATCGATGAGCACGTAAGTGCGGCCGGCATTTCGTGCTGTGCGCCCGGCGGCAGGTCAGTGCAAGCGCCGCGGTCAGCGCCCCTCGCGGCGCCAGGCGATCATCATCGCGGCGACGATCAGCGCGAGCGCCAGGGCGGCCGGCATCAGCGGGATGTCGCGGACGCCGGTGACGACGAAGTCACCGTTGGCGCGCAGGCCAAGCCACCTCGATCCGGCGGTCGAGCGGCCGGCTGCGACCATGCGGATATCGGGCGTGCCGTCCTCGGCCAGCCAGTAGAGGCCGCCGCCGGTGGCGTCGGCGACCGGGCGCAGCAGCGCGTCGGTGGCGCGCACATCGGCGAGCTCGACCGGGTTGACTCCGCCGACCGCGGCCAGCGCGACCCGTGTGCCGTCGCCGAGCCGGTAGAGGCCGGGCTCGTCGACCCTGAGCGTGCCGCGGGCGATGCCGTGGTCGTCGGGCTCGCCCAGGGTGACCTGCTCGGTACTGCCGGAGGGACCGGTGACCTCGACCGGCGCATCGCTGTCCTCCAGCGACTGGCGCTCGATGGTGATCTGATCCCCCTGGACGTCCGCGCGCAACGCATCCTCTTCCAACGCCGGCTCGCGCATCAACCAGTGGGCGATCCGACGCAACAGCTCCTGATAGGGGCCGCCGCCCTCGTAGCCGCGCGCCCACAGCCAGATCTGGTCGCTCATGATCTGGGCGATCCGGCCCTCGCCGACCCGGTCCAGGATCAGCAGCGGCCGGCCGGTCTGGTCGGACATCACGATGTCGCCCGAGGTGCGCTCGGTGTCGATGATCCGGAACCAGCGGCCCCAGCTCGGCACGCCGTCCGCGTCCTCGAACGACTGCAGGATGCTGGTGACCGGGTGGCGGCGGCCGACGTCGGTGAGCTCGGGCAGGAAGCCCTCTTCCATCACCAGGCCGGTCGGCGCGCCGGGCAGCACCGGGCCGAGCGGGGTGTTGTACAGGCTGAGCGGGGTGGCGAAGGTCGGGCCGACGGCCTCCAGGAACGCGCCGCCGTTTCGCACGTAGTTGGCGATGTTCTCCAGATAGGCCGGCGGCAGCACGCCGCGGCGGCGGTAGCGGTCGAAGATGATCAGGTCGAACTCGTCGATCTGGATCTCGAACAGCTCGCGCACCGGGAAGCTGATCAGCGACAGCTCGGTGACCGGCGTGTTGTCGTGCTTTTCCGGCGGCCGCAAAATGGTGAAGTGGATCAGGTCGACCGACGGGTCGGACTTCAGCAGGTCGCGCCACATCCGCTCGCCGGCATGCGGCTCGCCGGAAACGAGCAGCACCCGCAGCCGGTCGCGAACGCCGTTGATCTCGGCGACGACGCGGTTGTTGATCAGCGTCAGCTCGCTCTCGCCCGGCTCGACCTCGATCTCGTAGACGTTGGACCCGGCGTGGTCGACGCCGACGGTGATGTCGAACGGCTGCCCGACGATGGCGGGCATGGTCTCGGCCTCGCCGCCGCCATAGCGGATGCTGAGCTCGGCGATCTCGCCCTCGGCGCCCGGGTCGTCGATGCGCACGGTGATCGCCTGCTCGCGTCCGACCAGGCCGAAGCCCGAGGCCTCGACGATCTCGATCCGCCGGTCACGCTCGTCGGGCCGGCCGGTGAGCAGTACGTGGAACGGCCCCGGCGTCAGCCCAAGGGCATCGCCGGACGGCACGTCGTGGACCTGGCCGTCGGTCAGCGCGATGACCCCCGCCAGCCGGGAGCGCGGCGCATCGGCGAGCGCGACCTCGACCGCGCTCATGAGGCGCGTGCCCTGGTCGGTGCTGCCGGCGCCTGCGCTGTCCACGCGGGCCACCCGCACGTCCAGCCCGGGCTGGGCCCGCAGTTCGGCCTCGATCGCGTCGGCGGTCTCCCGGGTCAGGTCTTCCCGGCCGGCGACGCGCTGGCTGGTGGACTCGTCGATCACGATCAGCGCGATGTCGTCCAGCGGCGAACGCTGCTCCTCGATCAGGGTCGGGTTGGCGAGCGCCAGCAGCAGCAGCCCTGCGCCGGCGACGCGCCACCAGGCGCCGCGCGCGTTGCGCCAGATGCCGATCGAGCAGACGAGCACCGCGGCGATGGCGAGCACGCCCAGGATCGGCCATGCGAAGGCCGGCTCGAAGCTGATCGAGAGCGCGTCACTCATTGGCCGAGCCGCTCCAGGATCGCGGGGATGTGGACCTGATCGGCCTTGTAGTTGCCTGTCAGGGCGTACATCACCAGGTTGACGCCGAAGCGGAACGACATCTCGCGCTGGCGCTCGCCGCCGGGCGTCACCGGCAGCATGCCGCGGCCGTAGAGGTCGATCGCCCAGGCGCCGGCCCAGTCATGGCCGCCGATGATCACCGCCGACACCCCGTCATAGCCGGCGTCCTCGTCGGCCACCACCCAGACGTCGCCGCCGACGAAGCGCCCGGGAAATTCGGTCAGCAGGTAGAAAGCCTTGCCGAGCACGTGGTCGGCCGGCACCGGCGCCAGCGGCGGGATGTCCAGCCCCTCGGCGAGCTGGCGCAGCGCGAGCTCGGCATCGCTCGCCCCGCCGAAGCCGCTGCCGCCGGGGCCGGCGTCGCGGGTGTCGAACAGGATCATGCCGCCCTGGCGCAGATAGCTGTTGATCCGGTCGCGGCCGGTGTCGCTCAGCGGCCGCGCCTCGGCCACCACCGGCCAGTAGAGGATCGGGAAGAAGGCGAGCTCGTCGAGCTCGGGGTCGACGCCGATCGGCTCGCCCGGCTCGATTGCCGTGCGCTGTGTCAGCACATAGCTCAGCCCCTGCAGCCCGGCATGGCTGAGCTGGTCGACGTCGCTGACGCCGGTCTGGACGTAGGCGAGGTGCAGCTCCAGCGAACCCGCCAGCGCCGCCGCGTCGGTCTGGGCGCGCAACTCGCCGGCCGGTACGGTCGCGACGAGAATGCCGGCGGCCAGGATCGCGGCCGCCCTGCGCGAGGCCGGCGTCAGCAGGCCGCGCAGCAGCAGCCCGATCAGGATGTCGGCCAGCAGCAGCAGCAGCGCGCCGGCGAGCAGCCAGGGCTGCAGGTCGATCTCCTCGCCGTCGGCATAGGGACGCTGCTCGATGCCCGATGGCAGGGCCGGCCAGGCCTGGGGCGGCGCGATCTGGTCGCCCAGGTTCAACGCCACCCGTGCCGTCTCGTGGCCGTAGTAGCCGGGGGGGTGGCGTGGGCCGATGGTCTGGTCGCCTTCGGCCGACAGGTCGAGCGCGGTGGCAACCGGAAAGGCAGCGCTCGGCCGGCCGAAGCCGTCGTAGAGCTCCACCGGGGCAAGCAGACCGCCCTGCTCCCCGCCCGCGTCCAGCACGCCTTCGCTCAGGTCGACGATCCGCCGCAACATGTCGACGAACAATACGGAGATCGGCAGATTTGACCAGTTGGCGTTGGCGGTGACGTGGAACAGCACCAGCCATCCATCGCCGATCCGGTCCGCCGTCACCAGCGGCGTGCCGTCCTCCAGCCGCGCCCAGGTCTTGCTGCCCAGGTCGACCGTCGGCTGCGCCAGCACCTGCCGGGCGACCGTCAGGTCCGGCGGCGGCTCCAGCCCGACAAAGGGGCTTTCGGTGCCGAAGGGCGCCAGCCGCAGCGGCTCGCTCCAGGACATGGCGCCGCCGGTGGTGCGGTCGCCCAGCCGCAGCGGCACCGGCACCAGCCGGTCCTCGCCCTCGGCGAGCCGGGGGCCGGCGAAGCGGACCAGGACGCCGCCCTCGGCCACCCAGGCCTCGAGGTCCTGCTGCTCGTCGCCGGTCAGCGGCCGGGCGTCGACCAGCATGATCACCGACGGGGGCGATGCCAGCAGGTCGCCCAGGGCGCCCTGCCGGACCTCGGCATAGGGGTCCAGGGCGCGTTCCAGGTAGTAAAGCTCGCTGAGCAGGGGCTGGCCGCTGTCGGCGATGTCGTCGCTGACCACCCCGACGGGACGCCGGCGCCAGCGGGAGTCGATCAGCAGGGCGGCGCCGACGCTCGCCTCGCCCTCGATCGCGACCCGGGTCAGGTCGGCGCGAAGGCCCTCCGGCAGGGTCAGGCGGATCTCGCCTCCGGTGGACCCGGCGGCGAAATCCAGCTGTTCGCGGGCGAGGATGCGGCCATCGTCGGCCATCGCCAGCACCGCGGCCGTATCGGCGGCCGCCGCCTGCCGGGCGACCGGAATCACCAACGCCTCGCCGTCGCTCTCCGGCGGCAGGATCAGGCGGGCGGTGTCGCGGCCTTCGTCGGCGATGACGACGACAGTGCCCAGCGCGTCGAGCGCGCGCAGCGCCTCTTCCAGCGCGGCTTCACCGTCGGGGTCGGAGAGCACGCCGTCGCCGAGCCATATCGTCTCGATCGCCTGCTCGAACGCCAGCGCGTCGATCCTGCGGGCGAGCGCCGGATAGTCGGCAGGCCAGGGCATCGGCATCAGGCTCTGGGCGATGGTCCGCACCTCGCCGGCAGGCATCAGGTCGGTGACGCGCAGGCCCTGGCCGGTCTCGCCCGGCGCGGTGGTCAGCAGCATCACCGGCCGCCCGTCCCGGTCGGCCTGGTTCAGCAGGTCGTCGAGCATGGCTGTGTGCCGGTCCCAGCCGCGGGCAGACGACCATCCGTTGTCGACGACCACGACCAGGGGACCGCTGCCTTCGGTGGTGGGCGTCGGGTTGAGCAGCGGCTGGGCCAGGGCGACGATGACCAGCGCGGCGAGCACCAGCCGCAGCAGGATCAACCACCACGGCGTGCGGGCCGGCGTCTCCTCCTGCTGGCGCAGGTCGAACAGCAGGCGGATGGCGGGGAAGCGCAGCTGGCGCGGGGCCGGCGGCGTCGCCCGCAGCAGCCACCAGATCACCGGCAGCACGACCAGCGCCACCAGCAGCCAGGGGGCGGCGAAGGCGAGGCCGTTGCCGGCCAGGATGTCGCCCAGCATCTCAGGCCTCCGCGATCGCGGTGTAGGTGGCGAGCACGGCGCTCTCCGCCGACTGGTCGGTGACGTGCAGCGCGTAGGTCCAGCCGGCCTTGCGGGCGATGTCGCGAATGCCGTCGACATGGCGCTCGACCCGGTCGATGTAGTCGGCGCGCAGGGTCTCGGCGCGCCGCACCAGCAGGGTGCCCTCCTCCTCCATGCCTTCGAAGCGGGTCCTGCCGCGGAACGGCAGGCCCATTTCCGCCGGGTCCAGCACCTGGATGAAATGCCCGCGAGTCTGGCGGTCGGTCATCGCGCGTGCCATCAGCTCGACCTCGGGCAGCGGCGACAGCAGATCGCCAGCGATCAGGACATGACCATGGGCGCCGACGCCTTCGACCCTGGGCAGTCCGGCTCGGGCGGCGGCGCGCTGGCGCGCCATCTGGTCGGCGAGCCGCAGCAGGGCGAACCGGCCCGAGGCGGGGCGCAGGCCGGGCGAATCGTCGTCGGCGAGCAGGGCGATCCGCTCGCCGCCGCGGTTGAGCAGCGAGGCCAGGGCCAAGGAGAGCACGGCCGCCCGCTCGGCCTTGGTCGCCAGCCCGCGCTCGCTGGCATAGTTCATCGATGGCGACTGGTCGGCCCAGATCCAGACGGTCTGCGCCGCTTCCCATTCCGCCTCACGGATATAGACCTGGGTGCCGCGGCCGGAGCGCCGCCAGTCGATGCGGCGGATCGGGTCGCCGAACTGGTAGGTGCGGTACTGCCAGAAGGCGTCGCCCTGGCCGACCCGCCTGCGGCCGTGGCCGCCGGGCATGACAGTGGTGGCGATGCGCTCGGCGGCCGCGAGCAGGGGCGGGAAACTGCCGGCGATGCGTTCGGCGGTGGTGAGATGCGCGGTCAAGGTCGGGAGCCAGCCGTCGCCGTGGGACTAGTGCAGCGGCGAGGTGAGGGTGTCGATCACCTGGGTGAGCGTGATCCCCTCATGGCGAGCGGCGAAGTTCAGCGCCATCCGGTGGCGCAGCACCGGCGCCGCCAGCGCGATGACGTCGTCGATCGACGGCGCGAGCCGGCCGTGCATCACCGCGCGCGCACGGGTTGCCAGCATCAGCGACTGGCTGGCGCGCGGGCCGGGGCCCCAGTGGACATGGTTGTCGACCAGCGGGTTGCCGCTGCCCGGCCGCGCCGAGCGAACCAGGGTCAGGATCGCCTCGACCACGCTCTCGCCGACCGGCACGCGGCGGACCAGGCGCTGGGCGGCGAGCAGGTCCTCGGCGGTCATGGTGCGCTCGACCTGGGCCTCGCTGATGCCGGTGGTCTCGAGCAGGATGCGGCGCTCTGCGTCATGGTCCGGATAGTCGACGTCGATCTGCAGCAGGAAACGGTCGAGCTGGGCTTCCGGCAGCGGATAGGTGCCCTCCTGTTCCAGCGGATTCTGGGTCGCCAGCACGTGGAACGGCCGCGGCAGGTCGTGATAATGCCCGGCCACAGAGATCCGGTATTCCTGCATCGCCTGCAGCAGCGCTGACTGGGTACGCGGGCTGGCCCGGTTGATCTCGTCGGCCATCAGCAGCTGGCTGAACACCGGGCCCTTGATGAAGCGGAAGCCGCGGCGGCCTTCCGGGCTTTCCTCCAGCACCTCGGAGCCGAGGATGTCGGCCGGCATCAGGTCGGGCGTGCACTGGATGCGCCGCTCGTCGAGGCCGATGACCTGGCCGAGGGTCTCCACCAGCTTGGTCTTGGCCAAGCCGGGCACGCCGATCAAAAGCATGTGACCGCCGGCGAGCAGGCTGATCAGCGACTGCTCGACGACCTCGCTCTGGCCGAAAATCACCTGGCTCACCGACTGGCGCACGCGCTCCATCCGGCTGCCGAGCTCCTCGACGGCCTGGACAAGACTCTCGGAATCGCCGGTCTGGGGCGCACTGGCGTCGTCGTCGATCAGGCTCACGCTCGCATCTCCCGCTGCAGGACATTACATAGATCATAGCAGGCCGGCCTTAACGGGCCTGATACAAATCACCACATGGACCTTGCCATGCGCCGGGCCAGCCCAGAGTCCACGACCACCGACGCCGCCCTTCCGGCGGGCGCCGGCCGTCCGGGCGCACCGGAGCTGCCGCCGGCCGACGCGTGCGGTCATTTCGGGTTGCGCATCGCACGCGACGGAACGTGGTACTACCACGGCTCGCCCATTGGCCGCAAAGCGATCGCGAAGCTGTTTGCAACTGTTTTGCGGCGAGAAGATGACGGCTCCTACTGGCTCGTCACCCCTGCCGAGCGAGGCCGGATCGATGTCGACGACGCGCCGTTCATCGCCACGGAACTGGAGGTGAGGCAGGAGATGGGGCGCCAGCAGCTGATTTTCACCACCAACCTCGACCGGGTCGTGACCGCCGACGCCGAGCACCGCCTCCGGGTCGAGCCATGGCCTGACCGCGGCGCGAGCGGGGAGGGCGGAACGCCCTATCTGCATCTTGGCGCCGGGCTCGACGCGCGGCTCAGCCGGCCGGTCTATTACCAGCTCGCGGAAATCGCAGAGGTGCGGGAGACCGAGCGCGGGCCGGCCTATGGCGTGTGGAGCGAGGGGATATTCTTCCCGCTCGGGCCGGCATTGGCGGCCGACGCCGGCACGGGCTAGCGGCCCTGTGGTGATGGGTGCTAACCTTCCTTCTGCACGAATGGCCCATCATGGAGTCGATCGGCGGGGCACGACCGGCTTGGACAGATGCCGTTCGACGCGCGCTGGAAGTACGGGGGCCCCGCTCGTGGTTACGTTCTCGGAGCTTGAGCACGCCTTCGCAGGGCCGGTGGGGGCGGATCAACCCTGGCCTCCACGCAGCGATGCCGACCTCAACCCAGGCATGCTTCCCGACGCGCAGACTCCGGCCGGGCAGCTGATCGCGGCCTCGGTGCTGGTCCCGATCCTGCGCCGGCCCGAGGGCGAGACGGTGCTGTTCACCGTGCGGCACCGTATGCTCAAGCGCCATCCCGGCCAGATCAGCTTCCCCGGCGGCAGGGCCGACCTTGGCGACGCCGATGCGGTGGCGACCGCGTTGCGCGAAACCCAGGAGGAGGTCGGGATCCCGCCGGATGCGGTGCGCGTGCTCGGCCAGCTCGAATGCTATGTGACCCGCACCGGCTACTGCGTCACCCCGGTGGTCGGCGTCGTCGAGGCGCCCCCCGCGCTCTTGCCTGCCGATGACGAGGTCGAGGAGGTGTTCGAGGCGCCGCTCGGCTTCGTGCTCGATCCCCGCAACCAGCTGCGCGAGAGCCGCGACACGGAGGTCTCCCGCGGCCATTTTTACGCGATCCGGTTCGGCCCACGCTTCATCTGGGGAGCGACAGCCGGCATGCTCGTCAGCCTGGGCGAGTTCGTGCGCCGTCGACGCGGCCTGCTATGATACGGGTCCTGTTGACCTTCGTCGTGCCGTTGCTGGCGCCGACAGTCCTCTACCTGATCTATGTCGTGATCGCCAACTGGCTGCGGCGCCGGTCCAAGGCGGCTGAGGACGACCAGTCGACGACGGTCATCCGCACACTCCCCTGGCTCTGGCTGGCCGGGATCGGTGTGGTGCTCACCATCATCTCCGCGGTCTGGTTCGCCGACTTCGACCGGGAGCCGCCGGGCGGAACCTATGTGCCGCCGCAGCTGATCGACGGCCGCATCGTGCCCGGCCACGTGGTTCCGACGCCGGCCGACAGCAACGGCGACTGATGGCGACGGGGCTCGCCCGGGTGCGCGGCGGATGGCTTGCCAGCACGCCCATCCGAAGGCTCTTCGCCGCCTTTCCGGAAGGAAGCCTGCGCTGCGTCGGCGGCTGCGTCCGGGATTCGCTGGCCGGGCTGCCGGTCAAGGACGTCGACCTCGCGACCTCCCTGCCACCCGAGGCCATGGTCGAGCGGCTGCAGGGCGCCGGCATGGCGGTGATCCCGACCGGGATCCGTCACGGCACGGTGACGGCGGTGGTCGATCGCGTGCCCTATGAGATCACCACCCTGCGCCATGACGTCGAGACGGACGGCCGGCATGCCCGGGTCGCCTTCATCGACGACTGGCGGGCGGATGCGGCCCGCCGCGACCTGACCATCAACGCGATCTACTGCGACGCCGACGGCCGCCTGTTCGACCCGTTCGACGGCGCCGCCGACCTGGCGGCTGGGCGCGTCCGCTTCGTCGGCGACCCGCGGGAACGGATCGAGGAGGATTATCTGCGCCTGCTCCGCTTCTTCCGCTTCCAGGCCCGCTTCGGCAAGAGCGACCCGGATGCAGCGGCCCTGGCCGCGTGCAGGGAACTGGCGCCTGGCCTGGTCCGGCTGTCGGCCGAGCGGGTGCACGACGAGATCATCAAGCTGCTGGCCGGGCCGCGGGTGGCGGAGACCGTCGGGCTGATGGCCGACACCGGCGCGCTGCGCCACGCCAACCCCGGCTTGCGCAACGTCGAGCGGCTGGCGCGCCTGGTCGCGGTCGAGGCGCAGGCGGCGGCGAGACTGCC